>NZ_SOFA01000042.1:0-128792 GCF_004402835.1 Cryobacterium sp. Sr3
AGGTCGTCCCAAGTCTGGGCCTGCTTCTCCGTGGAACGCACGAAGTACTTGATGTTGTCGAAATCGATGCCCGACAGGTCAGCACCCCAAGTCGGCATCGGCTTGCGCTCAAACAACTCGAGGGCCTTGAGGCGACGCTGCAGCATCCACTCAGGCTCGCCCTTGAGATTGGAGATATCGGTCACCACCTCCGGCGAGATCCCGCGGCGGGCGGAGGCACCAGCAGCATCGGAGTCGGACCACCCGAACTCGTAGACACCGAGCCCCGCAAGTTCGGGGCGGTCAAGAAGGACGTCAGACATATTTACCTCTTCTGCCACCCCGGCAACCCGGATATTAGTCCGGTCNGCAACCCGGATATTAGTCCGGTCGTTCCCAGAATGGCCTCCAGCGGAGACCCAGTCAGGGATCGGTTGTGTGGGCGGCTACGTTGCGTACCTAAGATGTTTAAGGACGACGCGCGCTGCGGTTGTGGCAACCGCAACGTTCCCGCCCATGAAAAACTTAATTCTACAGGCTGGCGACGGGTTCAGCAGTGCGATCCGGCGTTTTCACATGTGGTCATCGAAGAGGGAGCAGAACCGGTGAATCGAATTACGGCGTGGTTGCCGACCAGGATTGACAGGCGTGTGCGTGTGATCGCGTGGATCTACCTCGCCGCCCAGATTCTGCTGGTCGGGACGGGAGGCCTGGTGCGCCTGACCAGCTCGGGCCTCGGTTGCCCCACCTGGCCCAAGTGCACCGCGGACTCAGTGGTCAACACGCCCGAGATGGGCATCCACGGCTACATCGAATTCGGCAATCGCCTGCTCGGAGTTGCCCTCGGCCTGGTCGCGATCGCGGCCTTCCTCGCCGTGGTGCGCCTCCGCAAGGAACGCCCCGACCTGTTCTGGGTCGCCCTGCTCGCGGGGTTGGGCATCCCCGCGCAGGCCGTTATCGGCGGCATCAGCGTTCTTGCCCAGCTGAACCCCTATGTGGTCGGCATCCACTTCGTGATCTCCGTGATCCTGGTCCTGCTGTGCACCGTCTTCGTGCACCGGGTCTACACCGGCCGGGTGCGGCGCACCCTCGCGGTTCCGGTCTGGTATCGGACGCTGGCGTATGCCACGAGCGCGGTCGTGTTCGTCACGATCCTCGTCGGCATTCTCACCACCGGCTCGGGCCCGCACGCCGGGGACGCGGATGCTCCCCGCACGGGCCTTGACCCCGAAATCCTGCAGCACGTGCACAGCTGGCCGGCCTACGTCACCGTTGCCCTCACCGTGGTTCTCCTCGTCGTGGCCTTCTCGCGCGCTCTGCCGACGCAGGGCTGGGCCCTTCTCCTTCTGCTCGTCGAGGCCATGCAGGTCGGCGTCGGCCTGATCCAGTCCAACACGGGGCTCCCTGCCGGGTTGGTCGGCATCCACATGGTGCTCTCCTGCGTGCTCGTGGCCATCCTGACCGCGCTCGTCCTGAACCTCAGCAAACCGGTGGACGTGCGGGTGTCCCCCAGAGCGACCACCCCCGACTTGGTCGGTCGCCGGTAGCGACGTAAGTCCTCGTCGTTTAGTTGTGATCATCACGGCCCGAACGCCGTGCCCGGTGTCGAACGCGAGCTGCGGGCTAGAACGGGAGCAGCGGATCAACTCCGACGGCCAGGAACAACAGGGTGAGATAGGCGATCGAACCGTGGAAGAGGCGCATCGGCGACACCTCCACGTGACGGATCGCCAGGCCGTACAGCCGGTGCGTCTCGGAGATGAACCAGGCGCCGGTCACCAGGGCCACAAAAAGGTACAGCAGGCCCATGTCCGCGATCGGTACGAGCAGGAGCGAGCAGGCGACGGTCGCCCAGGCGTACAGGATGACCTGTAGGCCCACCTGGCTGCGGCCGCGCACGACGGCGAGCATCGGCACCCCGGCGGCCTGATAGTCGTCACGGTATTTCATGGAAAGCGGCCAGTAGTGCGGCGGCGTCCACAGGAAGATGATCAGGAACAGGACGAAGGGCGGCCATGACAGGTCGCCGGTCACGGCGGCCCAGCCGATGAGCACGGGCATGCAGCCCGCGATGCCGCCCCAGACGATGTTCTGGGCCGTGCGGCGTTTCAGAACCATCGTGTAGAAGACGACATAGAGCAGGATGGCGCCCAGCGACAGGGCCGCGGCGAGCCAGTTCGTGAAGGCCAGCAGCCAGAGAATCGATGCCAGACCGACCAGCCAGGCGAACACCAGGGCCTGCCGGTCGGTGAGTTCCCCCGTGACGAGCGGGCGATTCTGGGTACGCTTCATCAGCCGGTCGATGTCCCGGTCGATGTAGCAGTTGAACGCCCCGGCAGAGCCGGCGCTAAGCGAACCGCCGATCAGGGTTGCCACGACCAGCCACAGGCTCGGGATGCCCTGTTCGGCCAGGATCATCGTGGGAGCGGTAACCACCAGGAGCAGTTCCACGACCCGCGGCTTGGTCAGCGAGAGGTAGGCCCCTGCCGTGCGCCGGAGCGTGCGTGGGGCGCTCAGGATGTGGGTTTCGGCGGCTCCGGGCAAAGCTCCTCCAACGCTGGTGACAGTGACTGTGATTCTAGGCGAACTGTCGGAACCGAAACCGTCGACGGGCCGCCCGGGGTGCGTGACGAGACGACACATCACGGGTCCGAACCGGCGTTGCCTATACTGGGGGTGCTCGCCAATCTCGGTGCATGCATGCTGATCCACCGGAACCGGGCATCTGCTGCGACACCGTGATGACGCTGATGTCCTCGGGCGCGCACAATAGCGGGTGCGGGTTCTCAGCAACCTTCTCCCCTGTCTTCAGAAGGGTCAATACCAAGTGGCAGCACTGCAGTGGGATTCAATTGACAGCAAGGCGGTCGACACCGCGCGCCTCCTCGCGGCCGATGCCGTGGAGAAGGTCGGGAACGGGCATCCCGGTACCGCCATGAGCCTCGCTCCCGCGGCCTACCTCCTGTTCCAGAAGGTGATGCGGCGTGACCCGTCCGACAACGAGTGGATCGGTCGGGACCGTTTCATTCTCTCGGTCGGCCACAGCTCGCTCACCCAGTACGTGCAGTTGTACCTCGGTGGCTACGGACTCGAGCTCGAAGATCTGAAGGCTCTGCGCACCTGGGGTTCCAAGACGCCCGGGCACCCGGAGTACGGCCACACCGACGGGGTCGAGATCACGACCGGTCCTCTGGGCCAGGGTCTGGCCTCCGCCGTCGGCTTCGCCTACGCCTCCCGCTTCGAGCGCGGACTGTTCGACCCGGAGGCGTCGGTCGGCACGAGCCCGTTCGATCACTTCGTGTACGTGATCGTCGGCGACGGCGACCTGCAGGAAGGCATCACGAGCGAGGCCTCCTCCCTCGCCGGCCACCAGCAGCTCGGCAACCTGATCGCGATCTACGACAGCAACCAGATCTCCATCGAGGACGACACCAACATCGCCTTCACCGAGGATGTCGCGGCCCGCTATTCGGCCTACGACTGGCACGTGCAGACAGTCGACTGGAAGCAGACCGGCGCCTACGTCGAGGACATCGCCGCACTCCACGACGCGATCGAGGCGGCCCAGGCAGTCACCGACAAGCCGTCGCTGATCATCCTGAAGACCATCATCGGCTGGCCCAGCCCGAAGAAGCAGAACACGGGCAAGATCCACGGCTCGGCGCTCGGTGCCGAGGAGCTGGCCGCCGTCAAAACGGTCCTCGGTTTCGACCCCGCGCAGGCCTTCGAGGTCGCCGACGAGGTCATCGCGCACACCCGACAGGCCGTGGACCGCGGGGCCGTCGCCCACTCCGCCTGGAACGTCGAGTTCGAGGCCTGGGCGACCGCCAACCCTGAGCGCAAGAACCTACTCGATCGGGTGCTCTCCGGCGACCTGCCCGACGGCGTCGAGGCGGCCCTGCCCGTCTTCCCCGCCGGCACGGAGGTATCGACCCGTGCCGCGTCCGGCAAGGTCCTCACCGCGCTCGGCAAGGTCATCCCCGAGCTGTGGGGTGGCTCCGCCGACCTCGCAGAATCGAACAACACCACCATCGGCGGTGCTGCCTCCTTCATTCCGAGCGAGCACTCCACCAATGAATGGACCGGCAACCCCTACGGCCGCGTGCTGCACTTCGGCATTCGCGAACACGCCATGGCCGCCATCCTGAACGGCATCGTGCTGCATGGGAACACCCGCCCCTTCGGCGGCACCTTCCTGATCTTCAGCGACTACATGCGACCGGCCATCCGCCTGGCCGCGCTGATGCAGGCCCCCTCGATCTTCGTCTGGACCCACGACTCCGTCGCCCTCGGCGAAGACGGCCCCACCCACCAGCCGATCGAGCAGCTCGCGACCCTGCGCGCCATCCCCGGACTCGATGTGGTGCGCCCCGGCGACGCCAACGAGGTGTCCTGGGCGTGGAAGACGATCCTCGAGCGCCGCCAGGGACCGGCCGGCATCGTGCTGACCCGCCAGAACATTCCCGTGTTCGAGCGCGGCGAGGGCGACGCCACCGGCGACGTGCTCGCATCCGCCCGAAACGTGGCCCGGGGCGCCTACGTGCTCGCTGAGGCTGCGGGCGGCACACCTGATGTGATCCTGATCGGCACCGGCTCCGAGGTGCAGCTGGCCCTGGCGGCCCGCGAGCAGCTCCAGGCCGAAGGCATCAGCGCGCGCGTCGTGTCGGCCCCCAGCCTCGAATGGTTCCGGGAGCAGAGCGCCGAGTACCGCGAGGCTGTCCTGCCCGCATCGATCACCGCCCGGGTATCCGTCGAGGCGGGCATAGCGTTGACCTGGGACAAGTACGTCGGCGACCGTGGCCGCAGCGTCTCGATCGAGCACTTCGGTGCGTCGGCCGATTACAAGACCCTGTTCCGTGAATTCGGCATCACGACGGATGCCGTCGTCGCCGCCGCCAAGGAATCTCTCGCCGCGCACTGAACCCGCTGCGCCGCGACACCACACACCTGAATACCCTGCATTCCAAGGAGATACGAAATATGACTGAGAACACTCCCCTAGCCGAGCTGTCATTGGCCGGCGTCAGCATTTGGCTGGACGACCTGTCCCGGGAACGCATCGCTTCCGGCGGCCTGGCGAACCTGATCGACACGAAGAACATCGTCGGCGTGACCACCAACCCGACGATCTTCGCCGGCGCCCTCAGCAAGGGCGAGGCGTACGCGGAGCAGGTGGCCGCTCTTGCCGCCGCCGGCACCAGCGTGCACGACGCCGTGTTCGAGATCACCACCGACGATGTGACCGCGGCCAGCGATATCTTCCGCCCGGTTTACGATCGCACCCGCGGCGTCGACGGGCGCGTGTCGATCGAGGTCGAGCCCGGGCTGGCCCACGACGCGGCCGGCACGGTCACGCAGGCCCAGGAACTGTGGGCGAAGGTCAATCGACCCAACGCCATGATTAAGATCCCCGCAACGGTGGAAGGTCTCGAGGCGATCACCGCGACGATCGCCCTCGGCATCAGCGTCAACGTCACCCTGATCTTCAGCCTCGAACGTCACCGCCAGGTCATCAACGCGTACCTGTCCGGCCTGGAGAAGGCCAAGGCGGCCGGCCTCGACCTCAGCGTGATCCACTCCGTTGCGTCGTTCTTCGTCTCGCGGGTCGACACCGAGATCAACACCCGCCTTGAGGTCATCGGGACGACAGCCGCGCTTGCGCTCAAGAGCAAGGCCGGCGTCGCGAACGCCCAGCTCGCCTATCAGGTCTACGAGGAAGCCTTCTCCACCGAACGCGCCCGCGGCTTGATCAGCGCCGGAGCCAACAAGCAACGCCCCCTCTGGGCCTCCACCGGCGTCAAGGACCCCAGCCTCCCCGACACCCTGTATGTGACCAACCTGGTCGCGCCCGAGGTCGTCAACACCATGCCGGAGAAGACCCTCGAGGCCACACTCGACCACGGCGTCATCCCCGCGAACTCCATCACCGGCGCGTACGACGAAGCCAACCTGGTT
The DNA here is from genome assembly GCF_004402835.1 of Cryobacterium sp. Sr3. Taxonomy (NCBI): domain Bacteria; kingdom Bacillati; phylum Actinomycetota; class Actinomycetes; order Micrococcales; family Microbacteriaceae; genus Cryobacterium; species Cryobacterium sp. Sr3. Next base: position 5,935 of record NZ_SOFA01000042.1, read on the forward strand.
CTCGACGCACTCGCGAACGAGGGTGTCTCGTACAACGACGTCACCCAGGTACTCGAGGCCGAAGGCGTGGCCAAGTTCATCGTCTCGTGGAATGAACTCCTCGAGACCGTGACCGCTGCCCTCGAGACCGCCACGACGACCAAGAACGGGGCCGCACTGTGAGCTTCCACATCTCCGTGAGCGGCGCGGCGGCCGAGGCCGTTCGCACCACCGTCCCGACCCTGGTGGCCGACCTCGTCGCATCCGGGATCACCGCCCTTGACCCGGCCCTCTGGGGCCCCGAAGCCGAAGCCGAAGCCGCGAAGCGACTCGGCTGGACCGAGTCCGTTACGGATTCCCGTCCGCTGGTCGCGGAGATCCTTGCCCTGCGCGACTCCCTGCGGGCCGGCGGAGTCACCCGTATCGCCCTCACCGGCATGGGTGGCTCGTCGTTGGCCCCCGAGGTCATCACCCGCACCGCCGGCGTGAACCTCACCGTGCTCGACTCCACCGACCCCGGTCAGGTCCTCGCGGCCCTCGGCGAGAACCTGGCCGCCACCGCGCTCGTGGTGTCGTCGAAGTCCGGCTCCACGGTCGAGACCGACAGTCAGCGCCGTGTCTTCGAGCGCGCCTTCCGCGAGGCCGGCATCGACCCGGTCGAGCGCATCATCATCGTGACCGACCCTGGCTCCCCCCTCGACGCGGATGCCCGTTCCGTGGGCTACCGCGTCTTCAACGCGGACCCCACGGTCGGTGGACGTTTCTCGGTGTTGACTGCGTTCGGACTCGTTCCGTCCGGCCTTGCCGGCGTGGACATCGCCGAGCTGCTCCACGAGGCCGAGGCCGTTTCAATTTCCCTTGCCGTGGACACCGCCGAGAACCCGGGGCTCATCCTGGGTGCGGCCATCGCCGCGACCACCCCGCGCCGCGACAAGCTCGCAATCGTCGAGGATGGCACCCACATCGTCGGTTTCGCCGACTGGGCCGAACAGCTGATCGCCGAATCCACCGGCAAACAGGGCATCGGCATCCTTCCCGTCGTGCTCGACCTGGATGCCCCCGAGCTGACCCTGGACCTGCCTGACCTGCAGGTTGTTCGCCTGGTCTCCGACGCCGGCCGCGACGTGTTCTCCGATAACGGCGGACACGACGAGATCCGGATCAGCGGCACCCTCGGCGCGCAGTTCCTCGTCTGGGAGTATGCCACCGCCGTCGCCGGCCGCTTGCTGGGCATCAACCCGTTCGACCAGCCGGATGTCGAGGCCGCCAAAAACGCGACCCGCGGTCTCCTCGACGCCCGTCCCGAACCGGTCCCCGCCGCGTTCATCACGGACGGAATCGAGATCCGCGGCACCGCGCACGTGATCGGCGCCGCCAGCGACCTGCCCTCCGCTATCGATGCCCTGATCGAGGAGCTGGGCACGGACGGCTACATCTCCGTGCAGGCCTACGTCAACCGGCTGGAACTGCCCCAGCTCGCCGAAATCCGTGATCTGCTGGCCGCACTGGCCAAGCGCCCGGTCACGTTCGGCTGGGGACCGCGGTTCCTGCACTCCACCGGCCAGCTGCACAAGGGCGGACCGGCCACCGGAGTGTTCCTGCAGATCCTCACCACCCCGGACGTCGACCTCGACATCCCGGAGCGCCCCTTCACGTTCGGGGAACTAATCCTGGCCCAAGCCAGCGGTGACGCCAGCGTGCTGGCGGACCACGGTCGCCCCGTACTGACGCTGACGCTGACCGACCCGGCCATGAACATCGCCACCCTGTTCGACGCACTGCGCTAACCCGTTCGGCGCCGGCCCGCGGGCCGGCGCCGAACAACGTGCTCGAACGCCACACCTCGAAGGAGCTGCATGTCCCCGGTGGAAATCACCCCGGAGTTCAATCCACTGCGTTCACCAAACGACTACCGTCTGAATCGCATCGCCGGGCCCAGCAGCTTGGTGATCTTCGGCGTCACCGGTGACCTGTCGCGGAAGAAACTCATGCCGGCCGTCTATGACCTCGCCAACCGCGGCCTGCTTCCGCCGGGTTTCGCGCTCGTCGGATTCGCACGCCGCGACTGGACCAACGAGGACTTCATGAAAGTCGTGCACGACTCGGTCAAGGAGTACGCGCGCACCGAGTTCAACGAGGACGTCTGGACTCAGCTGGCCGAGGGCATCCGTTTCGTGCCGGGGTCGTTCGACGACGCCGCGTCGTTCCAACTGCTCAAGGACACCATCGCGCAACTCGATCGGGAGCGCGGGACGATGGGCAACCATGCGTTCTACCTGTCGATCCCGCCGAAGGCATTCCCGCAGGTCACGGAGCAGCTGCGCCGCTCGGGCCTGGCCGATCAGACGGACGGGCAGTGGCGGCGGGTCGTGATCGAGAAGCCGTTCGGCAGTGACCTGCGGACCGCGCGCGAACTCAACGCCGTGGTCGAGTCGGTCTTCCCGCCCGACTCGGTCTTCCGCATCGACCATTACCTGGGCAAGGAGACGGTGCAAAACATTCTGGCCCTCCGCTTCGCGAACCAGTTGTACGAACCGATCTGGAACGCCAACTACGTCGACCACGTGCAGATCACCATGGCCGAGGACATCGGCGTGGGCGGTCGGGCCGGCTACTACGACGGCATCGGCGCAGCCCGGGACGTCATCCAGAACCACCTGCTGCAGCTTCTAGCGCTAACCGCCATGGAGGAACCAATCTCCTTCGACGCTGCCGACCTGCGCACGGAGAAAGAGAAGGTTCTCGCCTCCGTCCGGCTTCCCGACGACCTCGCCCGTGGCACGGCCCGCGGCCAGTATGCCGGCGGTTGGCAGGGCGGCGAGAAGGTCGTGGGGTTTCTGGACGAGGACGGGATGGACCCCGAATCCCTCACCGAAACGTATGCCGCGCTGCGGCTGACCATTGAGAACCGCCGGTGGTCAGGGGTGCCCTTCTACCTGCGTGCGGGCAAGCGTCTGGGCCGCCGGGTCACCGAGATCGCCGTGGTGTTCAAACGAGCCCCCCAGCACCTCTTCGGCAAGGGAAACTCCGCACCGTTGGGCGAGAACGCCCTGGTCATCCGGGTGCAGCCCGACGAAGGCGTCACCATCCGTTTCGGTTCCAAGGTGCCCGGTGCCGGCATGCAGGTGCGCGACGTGACGATGGACTTCGGCTACGGCCACGCCTTCACCGAGGCCAGCCCCGAGGCCTATGAGCGGCTCATCCTCGACGTGCTCCTGGGCGACCCGCCGCTCTTTCCCCGGCACGAGGAGGTCGAGCTGTCGTGGAAGATCCTCGACCCGATCGAGGAGTTCTGGGCGAAGCAGGGCCAGCCCGAGCAATACCGGCCGGGAACCTGGGGTCCGGTCTCGGCCGACGAACTGCTGTCCCGCGACGGCCGACATTGGAGACGCCCATGATCGTCGATCTGCCCAACACGACCACCTCCAAGATCTCCAAGGCCCTGGTGCGCATCCGCGAAGAAGGCGGCGCGGTGGCCCTCGGCCGCGTGCTTACGCTCATCATCGCGTCCACCATGGGCCGCGAGGAGGAGGCCATCGAGGCCGCGAACGACGCGTCCAGGGAACACCCTATGCGCGTGATCGTGCTGTCGACGATGGACCAGGATGACACGGCCTCCCCACTCGCCCCCCGCGTCGACGCGGAAATCCGTGTCGGCGGGGACGCGGGCGCCAGCGAGGTCATCGTGCTGCGCGCCTACGGTGAGGCCGCCAGCGACCCGGAAAGCCTGGTCACCGGTCTGCTCCTGCCCGACGCCCCCGTCGTGGCCTGGTGGCCCGGTGTGGCGCCCACTGTGCCAGCGGATTCGCCCCTCGGGCGCATCGCCCACCGGCGCATCACGGATGCTTCCGCGCAGCCCGACCCGCAGGCCGCGCTTCATCACCTCTGCGGTTCATACCGTCCCGGCGACACGGACTTCGCCTGGACCCGCCTCACCCTCTGGCGCGCCCAGCTGGCGGCGGTCCTCGACCAGCCGCCCTACCTGCCTGTGACCGCCGTGCAGGTGACCGGTGCCGCGGATTCGCCGTCCACGACACTCCTCGCCGCCTGGCTCGCTCTGCAGCTGCAGGTCTCGGTGGACTACGAGTTCACTACGGGGCCGCTGTCCCACGGCATCCGGAGTGTGCACCTGACGCGCTCCGCCGGGCTCATCTCGCTCGAACGAGAAGTGCCCGACATCGCCAGACTCACCCAGCCCGGCCAGCCCGTTCAGGACCTCACCCTCAAGCGGCGGAGCCTGCGGGACTGCCTCAGCGACGAGCTGCGCCGCCTCGACCCCGATGAGCTGTATGGTGAGGTCATCACGCGCGGCCTACCGCACCTTGACGATGTGGTCGCAGAACACAACGAAGGACGACCGTGACCAACGAACGACGCGTACTTGTGCATACCGATCGCGCGGCCCTGGCCGCCTCGGTGGCGGCCCGATTCATCACAACGACCGTGGACCTCCTGCACGAACAGGGAGAAGTCAACGTGGTCCTGGCCGGCGGCAGCGTCGCGATCGAGGTCTTGGAAGCTGTCAACGCCTCCGCGGCCCGCGACACCATCGACTGGGCCCTGGTCACGTTCTGGTGGGGTGACGAGCGCTGGGTGCCCAAGGAGCACCCCGACCGCAACGAGCGCCAGGCTCGCACCGCCCTACTCGACCACATCCAGATCCCGGAGGCGAACATCCACCCCTTCGCCGCCTCGGACGAAGGAGTCGACCTCGACACCGCAGTCGAGAGCTACGCCGCGTTGCTCGAGTCCGCCTCGATCGAGGGAACCGACCTGCCGCGCTTCGACATCACCTTCCTCGGCGTCGGGCCGGACGGCCACGTCGCCTCCCTATTTCCGCACCAGGCCGGCATCCGCGAACATAGCAAGAGCGTGCTCGCCGTGCGCAACTCTCCCAAGCCCCCGGCGGAGCGGCTCAGCCTCAGCCGACCGGCCCTGAACTCCTCACGGTGCGTGTGGATGGTGCTGGCCGGGCCGGACAAGGCATCGGCGCTCGGTCTCGCCCTAGCCGGCGCCAGCCGCGACGAAGTGCCCGTGGCGGGCATCAAGGGCCGCCGGTACACGAACTTCTTCGTCGACCGGGAGGCCGCTGCGGAGGTCCCCGAGAACCTCACCGCGTCGACGTTCTAGAACAGTCACCCGCTCGGGCAGACCCGCACACCGAGAAAGGCCCCGACCGGAGTCGGGGCCTTTCTCAGTGAACGACAGGCGTGCGCGTCCAAACGTCAGTTCGTCGCGGACAGCTTGCCCCGGCGCACGCGCAACTGCTCCAACGCTTCTTCGAGGAGCGATTCTGCCTCTTCCTCGGTGCGGCGTTCCTTCACGTAGGCAAGGTGCGTCTTGTACGGTTCAAGCTTGACCACCGACGGCGGGTTCTCTTTGTCCCGCCCGGCCGGGAGCCCCGACGACGGGCAGTCGATGGTCACCGGAATCTCCTCATCGGGGAGGTTTGCCGCGAAGTAACGCACGGTCTCGTTGCCGAGGGCGTCCCAGTAGGACACCTTGATGCGGTCCGCGTGAAAACCGCGGTCCTGCTCGCCCATGGGGCCGGCACCGACCCGGGATCCTCTGATTGCGCTGCCACCAGATGCCATTATGTTCCTCCGCTTGAAAAGGGCGTTGTAGCCGATTGACCGGTTGAGCTAGAGCTCGTCGAAACTGTGAAACGGGAGGCTAAAGCCCCGTGTCGAACTTGGTGAGGAGTCCCAGGATTACGATGCAGGTAATCCAGAGCAACCCCAGGATGACGGTGATGCGGTTGAGGTTGCGTTCCGCCACACCGGACGCACCGAGGTTGGAAGTGACACCTCCGCCGAACATGTCGGACAGACCGCCACCACGCCCCTTGTGAAGCAAAATGAGCATGGTCAACAGGAGACTCGTAATTCCGAGCAACACCTGCAGCACAACCTGGAGAATCTCCACGCAAAAACCTTTCACAGTGCGATGGGCCCAAAAAACCCATCAAGATCAGTGATAATCATAGCCTGACTCACGAACCAGCCCACCGACCCCCTGTTGGGGGCCGATGGGCTGCTTCGAGGCCTGCTGCCGAGTTGAGACAGCAGATGTGGTGCAGTTGTCTTGTTACAGACCGACGTGCTGCTGGAACCGGACGATGCTCGAGAATTCGTCGATATCCAGGCTGGCGCCGCCCACCAGGGCGCCGTCCACGTTCGGCTCGCGCATGAAGCCCGCGATATTCGAACCCTTCACGGAACCGCCGTACAGGATACGGGTCTTGTCGGCCACATCCTGGCCCAGCGTCTCCGTGAGCACGAGACGCAGTTGCGCCGCCACCTGCTCGGCCTGCTCCGGCGTTGCCGCCTTGCCGGAACCGATCGCCCAGACGGGCTCGTAGGCGACGACGAAGTCGGCCGCGTTGGTCACGCCGGCCAGGGCCGCGCGCAGCTGGGCGACCGGTACGGCGCTCGGGCCGTGCAGTTCCAGGTCCGCGGCAGACTCGCCGACGCAGATGATCGGAACCAGGTTGTGCTTGAGCGCTGCCGTGACCTTCGCCGAGACGATCTCGTCAGTCTCGGCGTGCAGTGTGCGGCGCTCGGAGTGACCGATCAACACATACTTACACTCGAGCTGCGCGAGGAACGCGCCGGAGATTTCACCGGTGTACGCGCCCGAATCCTGGGCCGACAGGTCCTGGCCGCCGAAGACGATCGGGAGCTTGTCAGCGGAGACGAGCGTCTGCACGGAGCGGAGGTCGGTAAACGGTGGGAACACCGCGACCTCGACCGCTGCGACATCGTGCTTCGCATCCTTGAGATTCCAAGCGAGCTTCTGGACGAACGCGATGGCCTGGAGGTGGTCCAGGTTCATCTTCCAGTTTCCGGCAATCAGCGGAGTGCGTCGTGGGTGTTCGTTTACTGCCATCCGAGGACCTCCAGTCCTGGCAGGCGCTTACCCTCGAGGAACTCGAGGCTCGCGCCGCCGCCGGTAGAAATGTGACCGAACTGGTCATCGGTGAAACCGAGGATGCGCACGGCCGCGGCCGAATCTCCACCACCGACGACACTCAGGCCGTCGACCTCGGTCAGCGCGCCGGCCACCGCACGGGTGCCCTCCGCGAACGGCGCCAACTCGAACACGCCCATCGGGCCGTTCCAGAAGACCGTCTTCGACGACCGGATGATGTCGGCGAACGCCGCACCGGTCTCCGGTCCGATGTCCAGACCGAGACCGGAGGCACCGAACGTGGTGCTCTCGATCGCGTCGGCCGGGGTGACCGCCACTTCGGCGTCTGCCCCAAACTTGGAGGCAACGACGATATCCGTCGGCAGCACGATCCGCACGCCCAGGCGCTCCGCTTCCTGAAGGTAACCGCGAACGGTTTCGATCTGGTCGGCCTCCAGCAGGCTTGCGCCCACCTTGTGGCCCTGAGCGGCGAGGAACGTGTATGCCATGCCGCCGCCGATGAGCAGCGAGTTGACGCGGGGCAGCAGGTGCCCGATGACGCCGAGCTTGTCGGACACCTTCGAGCCGCCCAGAACGACCGCGTACGGCGCTTCGGGCTTCTCGGTGAGGCGGTCCAGGACTTCGAGCTCAGCGGCGATCAGGAGGCCGGCCGCGCTGGGAAGGATCCCGGCGAGGTCGTACACACTGGCCTGCTTGCGGTGCACGACGCCAAAGCCATCCGAGACGAGCACATCGCCCAGAGCGGAAAGCTCCGTGGCGAAGGCGCCGCGCGCGGCGTCGTCCTTGGCGGTCTCCCCCGCGTTGAAGCGGAGGTTCTCGAGAACAACCACGTCACCGTCGGTGAGGGCGGCAACGGCAGCCTGAGCCGACGCCCCGACCGTGTCCGTGGCGAATGCCACGTCCGCGCCCAGGAGCTCGCCGAGACGGTCGGCAACGGGAGCCAGGCTGTACTTGGCTTCCGGTGCGCCCTTCGGTCGACCGAGGTGCGACACGATCACAACTCGCGCGCCCTGCTCGATGAGGGCCTTGATGGTGGGCAAGGATGCCCGGACACGCCCATCGTCGGTGATCTGACCGTCTTGCAACGGCACATTCAGGTCACAACGGACGATGACGCGCTTTCCGCCGAGCTGCCCCAGTGAATCAATAGTACGCAGCGTCACTGCGGACTCCGTTAGAGGCTCTTGGCGACGAGCGCAGTGAGGTCAACCATGCGGTTGGAGTAGCCCCATTCGTTGTCGTACCATGCGGACAGTTTGACCTGGTCGCCGATGACGCGAAGCAGGCCGGCATCGAAGATCGAGGAGTGCGGGTCGGTGACGATGTCACTGGAGACGATCTCGTCTTCCGTGTACATGAGGATGCCCTTGAGGGGACCCTCGGCGGCAGCCTTGTACGCGGCCTTGATGGCCTCGACGGTGACGGGACGCTCGGCAACGACGGTGAGGTCGGTGATGGAGCCGGTGGGAACCGGAACGCGCAGCGCGAAGCCGTCAAGCTTGCCCTTGAGCTCCGGCAGAACCAGGCCGAGGGCCTTGGCGGCACCGGTCGTGGTCGGAATGATGTTCAGAGCGGCCGCGCGGGCACGACGCAGGTCAGAGTGCGGGCCGTCCTGCAGGTTCTGGTCGGCCGTGTACGCGTGGATCGTGGTCATCAGGCCGTGCTTGATGCCGAAGTTGTCGTTGAACACCTTCGCGAGGGGCGCGAGGCAGTTCGTGGTGCACGACGCGTTGGAGATGATGTCGAACTTGGCCGGGTCGTAGTCTGCCTCATTGACGCCCATGACGATGGTTGCCGCCTCGCCGGAGGCAGGAGCGGAAACGATGACCTTCTTGGCACCGGCGGTGATGTGCTTGCGCGCATCCTCAGCCTTGGTGAAGCGTCCGGTGGATTCGATCACGATGTCGACGCCCAGGGCTGCCCAGGGCAGGTTGGCGGGGTCGCGCTCGGCAAGAACCTTAATCGGCTTGCCGTTGACGAGGATGGTGTCTCCATCGACCTCGACGGTGGCGGGAAGGCGACCGGTGATGGAGTCATATTTAAGAAGGTGAGCCAGCGTCTTCGCCTCGGTGAGGTCGTTCACGGCGACGATCTCGATGTCGCTGCCCTGGGCCAGGACGGCGCGAAGATAATTACGGCCAATGCGGCCAAATCCGTTAATACCAATCTTTACAGACACGAATGTCTCCTATTCTTGTGCGCCGAGGCGCGTTGTGGTGGGTGAATCGGACGGGCTGCGGGCCCCCGTGGGGGCCCCTCCTCTCAGGAAAGGAGCAGCAGTCCGGTGGTCTTTTCGCGTGCGATGGTGAAGCGTTCCTGTACGTTGGCCCAGTTGACGATGTTCCAGAACGCCTTCACATAGTCCGCACGAACGTTGCGGTAGTCGAGGTAGTACGCGTGCTCCCAGACGTCGAGCATCAGCACCGGAATCGTGCCGGCCGCAAAGTTGGCCTGCTGGTCGAAGAACTGCTGAATGATCAGGCGCTGGCCGATCGAGTCCCAGGCGAGAACCGCCCAGCCGGAGCCCTGAACGCCAAGGGCCACGGCCGCGAAGTGGGCCTGGAACTTGTCGAAGGAACCGAAGTTGTCCTCGATTGCGCTAGCCAGGCCACCAGTGGGCTTGTCTCCGCCATCGGGCGACAGGTTGGTCCAGAAGATCGAGTGGTTGACGTGGCCGCCCAGGTTGAACGCGAGGTCCTTCTCGAGCTTGTTCACAAAGGTGAGGTTGCCGCTGTCGCGAGCCTCGGCCAGCTGGGCCAGGGCTGTGTTGGCCCCGGTGACGTAGGCCTGGTGGTGCTTTCCGTGATGGAGTTCCATGATGGTGCCGCTGATACTCGGCGCAAGAGCCGAGTAGTCGTAGGCCAGAGCCGGAAGTGTGTATTCAGCCAAGGTGCATCTCCTCTGTAGTTGTCGGCGCGAAACGCTCCGCCACCCGTTCGTGAGCAACCATTCCAGTCTACTCAGGATGCGCTGTGGCTGTGACGAACGTGGATGAACGCTGAACGCCGGGCAGGTCAGACGTCATCGAGGTCGGCCGGGAGGTTCGCGTCCGTGCCCGGGATGCCCAGGTCGGCGGCCTTCTTGTCGGCCATGGCCAGCAGGCGACGGATGCGGCCGGCGACGGCATCCTTCGTCATGGGCGGGTCCGCGTGGTGACCGAGCTCGTCGAGGCTGGAGTCGCGGAAGGAGAGGCGCAGCTCTCCCGCATACCGGAGGTGCTCCGGGATCTCCTCGTCAAGGATTTCCATGGCGCGCTGCACGCGCGCGCACGCGGCCACCGCGGCCTGAGCGGAGCGGCGCAGGTTCGCGTCGTCGAAGTTGACCAGTCGGTTCGCAGTCGCGCGCACTTCCCGACGCTGGCGGAGGGCCTCCCAGTTGAGCACGGTCTCCTGCGCCCCCATCTGCACGAGCATGGCGCCGATGGCGTCGCCGTCGCGGATGACGACCCGGTGCACGCCCCGTACCTCACGCGCCTTGGCGATGACTCCGAGGCGGCCGGCGGCTCCCACGAGGGCCATGGCAGATTCGTTCCCGGGGCAGGTGACCTCCAGCGCCGCCGAACGACCCGGGTCGGTCAACGAGCCGTGGGCGAGGAAGGCTCCACGCCAGACAGCGGCGATCTCTTCCTTCGAGCCCGTGGTGAGCCGGTTCGGCAGACCGCGAATCGGGCGCCGTCTCGCGTCGAGCAGCCCGGTCTGGCGCGCGAGGGTTTCGCCGCCGTCAAGCACTCGCACCAGGTAGTGGCTGGCGCGCCTCAGGCCGGCGGCGGGGATCACGGTCACGTCGCTGCGCACGCCGTAGAGCTCGGCGAGATCTTTGCGCACCCTCCTGGCGAGGAGAGGGGTGTCGAGCTCTGACTCGATGGCGATCCGGCCGGAAATCATGTGCAGTCCGCCGGAGAAGCGGAGAATGGTGGCCAGTTCCGCTGCACGCACCGTGGTCTTTGAAATTTCGACGCGAGCAAGCTCGTCTTTGACGTCGGCGGTGAGTGCCAATCGCTTGTCCATTCTGTCGTCCTGGCCTGATGTGGGGCCGAGTTGTAGTCGTTCTGGCCGGAGTGGGCGTCTGCTGGATGCAGTCGCCCGTGACCGGGTTATTCCCGTCCGAGGTCGCGGTTCTTGACGCTGACCGCGACACCGGGGAAGTCCTTGACCAGGGCCGCGATTTCCGCGGCCATGGCGACCGAGCGGTGCTTGCCGCCCGTGCACCCGACCGCGATGGTCGCGTGGCGTTTGTTCTCCCGCTGGTACCCCGCGAGGACCGGTTCCAGGGCCGCCGCGTAGTGCGAGATGAACTCCCGCGCCCCGGTCTGGGCGAGAACAAAATCCCGTACCTCGGAGTCTTGGCCGTTGTGGCTGCGCAGTTCGGGAACCCAGAACGGGTTGGGAAGGAAACGCACATCGGCGACCATGTCGACGTCGGTGGGAAGGCCGTACTTGAAGCCGAAACTCATCAGCGTGACGTGCACCCCGGCGGCGTCCTCGGCGGCGAAGCGGTCCGAGATCGACGTGGCCAGCTGGTGGATGTTGAGATCGGAGGTGTCGATGACGAGGTCGCAGGACTCGCGCACGGCGCTGAGCTTGACGCGCTCGGCCGCGATGCCGTCAAGGATCGTGCCGTCGCCCTGCAGCGGATGCGGTCGTCGCACGGATTCGAACCGTCGCACGAGCACGTCGTCGCGGGCTTCGAGGAAAATGACCCGTACCTGGGACGTCTTGCGCAGCGAGTGCAGGATCTCCTGGAAATCGGTGAAGAAGTCTCGGCCGCGGATATCGACCACGGCAGCGATCTTCGGCAGGCTGGTGCCGGCCCGGCCGACGAGTTCGGCCAGCGGGCGCAGCATCTGCGGCGGAAGGTTGTCGACGACGTACCAGCCCAGGTCTTCCAGCGCGTTGGCCACGGTGGAGCGGCCTGCGCCGGACATCCCCGTCACGATAAGCATTTCCTGCCTGTCGTTCTCCGTTGTCATTCTGGACTGCGCCTTCGATCGGGTGGAACCTAAGTGTCCAGCCTACCGATCAGCCGGACCGTTCAGGCGCGCAAGTGGCGATGAATCGCCTCGGCCAGCACCGGACCGATGCCGCGAACGTCGGCAATCGCCTCCGCCGGCGCCTCCTTGAGCCGGGTGACGGAGCCGAAATGCTGCAGGAGCACCTTGACTCTGGCCGGGCCGAGACCGGGGACCTCGTTCAGCACCGACGTGATGTCCCGCTTCCTTCTCGAGCGCTGGTGCATGATCGCGAACCGGTGCGCCTCGTCGCGGATGCGCTGGATCAGGAACAGGGCGTCACTGTTGCGCGGCAGGATCACCGGGTAGTCGGAGTCCGGCAACCAGATTTCCTCGAGCCGCTTCGCGATTCCGCACAGCTGGATACCGGTGACGCCGGATTCGCGCAGCGCCCGCGCCGCCGCGGCCACCTGAGGCTGGCCGCCGTCGACGATGAGCAGGTTCGGCTGGTACCGGAACTTCTTGCGCGTCACCGTGGCATCGGCCTCGCTCTCCGGCGCCGCTTCCTCGTCGGGGATCAGGTAGGCCAGGCGGCGGGTAAGCGTGCGGTAGATGGAGTCCGTGTCATCCGTGGACTCGGGGATGCTGAACCGGCGGTACTCGTCGGTTCGCGGCAACCCGTCTTCGAACACCACCATGGAGGCGACGATGTTGGTGCCGCTCAGGTGCGAGACGTCGTAGCATTCCATCCTGAGCGGCGCGGAGGGCATCTCCAACGCCTCCTGGATGTCTTCGAGGGCCTTGGACCGGGCGACGAAGTCGGAGCTCCGCCGGGTCTTGTAGAGCATCAAGGCATGCTTGGCGTTCTGGGTCGCCGTGGCGAGCAGGGCGGCCTTCTCGCCCCGCTGGGCAGCGACAAGCCGGACCTTGCGTTTGCCGACGCCGGCCAGCCAGGTTTCCAGCGCCGCGGCGTCGTCGGGCAACTCCGGCACAACGATCTCCCGCGGAGGCACGGCTCCGGAGCCGTAGGCCGTCAGCATGATCGAGTCGATCAGGTCGCTCGTCGTGAGGTCCAGTTCCTTGTCGACCATCCAGCCGCGCACACCGCGGATGCGGCCGCCCCGCACGATGAACAACTGCACCGCCGCGGCGAGTTCATCCTGGTCGATGGCGAACAGGTCGATGTCGACGCTGTCGCGGAGCACGACGGCGCTCTTCTCCAGAACGGCGTTCAGCGCCCGCACCTGGTCGCGCCGTTTGGCGGCGACCTCGTAGTTCTGGCCCACCGCGGCATCCTTCATCTCCGCGGTCAGCTGGTTGATCAGCTTGCGATCCTGGCTGCCCATGAAGCTGACGAACTCATTTACGATCACCCGGTGCTCCTCGATGGAGACCAGGCCGGAGCAGGGGCCGAAGCACCGCCCGATCTGCCCGCCGAAGCAGGGCTTGCCGGACTGAATGGCCCGTTTGTAGTTGGCGTTGTTGCAGGTGCGGATGGGGAAGGCTTTGAGCATCAGCTCGATTGTCTCGTGCACGGCCCAGACCTTCGGGTACGGTCCGAAATACCGGGCGCCGCGGATGCCGGTGGTGCGGGTGACGAGAGCCCGCGGCGCCTCGTCGGCGAGGGTCACCGCGAGGTACGGGTAGGACTTGTCGTCCTTGAACCGCACGTTGAAGGGCGGGTCGAACTCGTTGATCCAGGTCCACTCCAGCTGGAGGGCCTCGACCTCGGTGCCGACGACCGTCCACTCAACCGAGCTGGCCGTGGTGACCATGCGCCGGGTGCGCTCATGCAGGCTGCTCAGCGGGGCGAAGTAGTTCGCGAGCCGCGCCCGCAGGTTCTTGGCCTTGCCGACATAGAGTACCCGCCCGGTTTCGTCACGAAATCGGTACACCCCGGGACTCGTGGGGATCTCGCCCGTCTTGGGGCGGTAGCTCAGCGCATCGGACATGATGGTTCCTGAGGCGGTCAGTGTGCCGCCAGGATCTCCTTCAGGAACACGCCCGTGTGGCTCTTCTTCACGGTGGCGACGTGCTCCGGGGTTCCGGTGGCAAGCACGCGGCCCCCGCCGGAGCCGCCCTCGGGACCAAGGTCGATCACCCAGTCCGCGGATTTTATCACGTCGAGGTTGTGCTCGATCACGATTACGGTGTTGCCCTTGTCGACCAGGCTGTTCAGCACAAGCAGCAGTTTGCGCACGTCTTCGAAGTGCAGGCCGGTCGTGGGCTCGTCGAGCACGTACACGCTGCGGCCATTGGACCGGCGCTGCAGCTCGGTGGCCAGCTTGACGCGCTGGGCCTCGCCGCCGGACAGCGTCGTGGCGCTCTGGCCGAGGCGCACGTAGCCGAGGCCGACCTCGACGAGGGTGTTCAGGAACCGGTGGATGGACGAGATCGCCTCGAAGAAATCGGCGGCCTCGCTGATCGGCATGTCCAGCACCTCGGCGATGCTTTTGCCCTTGTAGTGCACGGTGAGGGTGTCGCGGTTGTAGCGCGCTCCCCCGCAGACCTCGCAGGCAACGTAGACGTCGGGCAAGAAGTTCATCTCGATTTTGATCGTGCCGTCGCCGGAGCAGGCTTCGCAGCGGCCGCCCTTGACGTTGAAGCTGAACCGGCCGGGCAGGTAGCCGCGCGCCTTAGCCTCGATCGTCTCGGAGAAGAGGGTGCGGATCTTGTCGAAGACGCCGGTGTAGGTGGCAGGGTTGGAGCGCGGCGTGCGCCCGATCGGGGCCTGGTCGACGTGGATGACCTTGTCGAGCTGCTCGAGCCCGGTGACGCGAGTGTGCCGGCCGGGGAGTTTGCGGGCGCCGTTGAGCCGGTTGGCCAGTACCCGGTACAGGATGTCGTTGACGAGAGACGACTTGCCCGATCCGCTGACGCCGGTCACGGCCGTGAACGTGCCGAGCGGGAAGCTGACCGACACCTTCTTGAGATTGTTGGCCTCCGCGCCGATAACCGAGATTTCGCGCGCCGGGTCGATCTCGCGCCTGGTGGCCGGGGTCGGGATGGATCTGCGGCCGGCAAGGTAGTCCCCGGTCAGCGACTCCGTGTTGGTGAGCAGGTCGGCGTAGGAACCGGAATGCACGACATGGCCGCCGTTGACGCCGGCGCCCGGACCGATGTCGACGACCCAGTCGGCCGTCTTGATGGTGTCTTCGTCGTGCTCAACCACGATCAGGGTGTTCCCGAGGTCGCGCAGGGTAACCAGGGTCTCGATCAGCCGTCGGTTGTCGCGCTGGTGCAGGCCGATGCTCGGTTCGTCGAGCACGTACAGCACCCCGGTCAGGCCGGACCCGATCTGGGTGGCCAGACGGATGCGCTGCGCCTCGCCGCCGGACAGGGTCGCCGCGGCCCGGGCCAGATTGAGGTAGTTCAGGCCGACGCGGATCAGGAAGTCCAGGCGCGCCTTGATCTCTCGCAGCACCTGCGCGGCGATGACGGCCTCCCGGTCGGTCAGCTCGAGCTTGTTCATGAAATCGCGGGCGTCGGTGAGACTGAGGTTGCAGACATCAGCGATGCTGGCCCCGTGCACGAGCACGGCGAGGACCTCGGGCTTGAGCCGGGTTCCGGAGCAGACGGGGCAGTCGACTTCGCGCAGGTATTCTCCCCAGCGGGCGCGCTGGGTGTCGGACTCCGCCTGCAGGTACTGACGTTCAATGTAGGGCACGACGCCCTCGAAGCCGGAGGTGTAGCTCATCTCCCGGCCGTAGCGGTTCTTCCACTTCACCTTGACCTCGAAGTTGTCGCCGCGCAGAACGGCGTCCTGCACCTCGGCGGGCAGTTCGCCCCACGGGGTGTCGAGGGAGAAGTCCAGGTCTCGGGCGAGCCCGTCGAGGAGCTTCTCGTAGTACTGGAACAGTCCCTTGCCCTGCGTGGTCCAGGGCAGCACGACGCCGTCCGCGATGCTGAGCTCGGGGTCGCCGAGAAGCAGGTCTGCGTCGACCGACATGCGCGTGCCGAGCCCGGAGCACTCAGGGCAGGAGCCGAAGGGCGCGTTGAAGGAGAATGTGCGCGGCTCGATCTCGGTGAGCTGCACGGGGTGGTTGTTGGGACAGGAGAGCTTCTCCGAGTAGCTTTGCCAGGCCTCGTCGCCCTCCCGGTCGACGTAGTTGATCTGCACGATGCCATCGGTCAGCTTGAGCGCCGTCTCAAGGGAGTCTGTGAGCCGGCTCAACAGGTCGGGGCCGGCGACCAGACGGTCGATGACCACGAAGATGTCGTGTTTGAGCTGCTTCTTCAGAACGGGCGGCTCGTTGAGCTGGATCGGGGTGCCGTCGACGATGGCGCGGGAATAACCGCCCGCTGCCAGTTCCTTGAACAGGTCGACGAACTCGCCCTTTTTTTGGGATACGACCGGGCTGAGCACCTGGTAACGGACGCCCTCATCGAGTCCCATCAGCTGGTCGGCGATCTGCTGCACGGTCTGTGCCTGGATGACCTCGCCGCAGACGGCGCAGTGCGGCACACCGATGCGCGCCCAGAGCAGCCGCATGTAGTCGTAGACCTCGGTGATGGTGCCCACGGTCGACCGAGGGTTGCGGTTGGTCGATCTCTGGTCGATGGAGACGGCAGGGCTCAGGCCCTCGATGAAGTCGACGTCGGGTCGGTCGACCTGGCCCAGGAACTGCCTGGCGTACGCGGACAGCGATTCGACGTAGCGCCGCTGGCCCTCCGCGAAGATGGTGTCGAACGCGAGCGAAGACTTGCCCGAGCCGGACAGCCCCGTGAAGACGACGAGCGAATCGCGCGGAATCTCGAGGTCCACGTTGTGCAGGTTGTGCACACGGGCGCCACGAACGTTGAGTTTTGATCCGGTCTCTACCTTGGAAATTGACACCATTCGATTCTATGCAGCGTCACGCGTCCAACCCTGCGAATCAGCACGCCCTGAGCGAACAAATGTTCGAAGTCTAGCCAGCCAGTCCAATCATCCGATCAGATGTGGCCGGCCTTCTCCATCTGGCGCAGCTCGCGCTTCAGCTCGGATACCTCGTCGCGGAGCCGGGCCGCGAGCTCGAACTTGAGCTCCCCCGCCGCCTCGAGCATCTGGCCGTTCAGGTCGGCGATAATCGACTCGAGGTCGTTCGCGCCGTTCGCGGCCAGTCCCTGCCGGCGCGGTGTCGCCGCGACGCCCTTGCGGCGGGTGTCGCGGCCGGCCAAAAGCTCGGCGGTGTCCGCCTCTTCCCGAGCGAGAACCTCAGTGATGTCAGCGATCCGTTTGCGCAGCGGGGTGGGATCGATGCCGTGAAGGGTGTTGTAGGCCACCTGCTTCTCGCGGCGGCGGTCGGTCTCGTCGATCGCGCGCTCCATCGAGGCTGTGAGCCGGTCGGCGTACATATGCACCTCGCCGGAGACGTTGCGGGCCGCGCGGCCGATGGTCTGGATCAGCGAGGTCGCCGAACGGAGGAAGCCCTCCTTGTCGGCGTCGAGGATGGCGACAAGCGACACCTCGGGCAGGTCGAGCCCCTCGCGGAGCAGGTTGATGCCCACGAGGACGTCGTAGACGCCGGCCCGCAGCTCAGTGAGGAGTTCGACGCGACGGAGCGTGTCGACATCCGAGTGCAGGTACCGCACCCGCACGCCGGCCTCGGTGAGGAAGTCAGTGAGTTCCTCGGACATCTTCTTGGTGAGCGTGGTGACCAAGACGCGTTCGTTGCGGTCGACGCGCTTGTGGATTTCCTCGAGAAGGTCGTCGATCTGGCCCTTACTGGGCTTGACGATGATCTGCGGGTCGATCAGCCCGGTGGGACGGATGATCTGTTCAACGATGCCGTCGGCGATGCCCAACTCGTACTTGCCGGGGGTGGCGGAGAGGTAGACGGTCTGGCCGACGCGCCCCTTGAACTCCCCGAATTTGAGCGGTCGGTTGTCGAGGGCGCTCGGGAGCCGGAACCCGTGATCGACGAGTGTGCGCTTGCGCGAGGAGTCGCCCTCGTACATGGCGCCGATCTGCGGCACCGTGACGTGGGACTCGTCGATGACCATCAGGAAGTCGTCAGGAAAATAGTCGAGCAGGCAATGCGGCGCCTCCCCCGGTTGCCGCTGGTCGATGTGCCGGGAATAGTTCTCGATGCCGGAGCAGAAACCGATCTGCTCCATCATCTCCAGGTCAAACTGCGTGCGCATGCGCAGGCGCTGGGCCTCGAGCAGTTTGCCCTCGCGCTCCAGCTGTTCAAGCCGTTCGGCGAGCTCCTCCTGAATGGTGCCGATGGCGCGCTCCATCACGTCCGTGCTGGCCACGTAGTGCGAGCCGGGGAAGACGGCAACGGAGTCGAGCTTCCTCACGATGTCGCCGGTGAGCGGATGCAGGCTGTAGAGCGCCTCGATCTCGTCGCCGAACATCTCGATGCGGATGGCGAGTTCTTCGTACATCGGGATGATCTCGATGGTGTCGCCGCGCACCCGAAAGTGGCCGCGAGAGAAGTCGATGTCGTTGCGCTGGTACTGCATGGCAACGAACTTGCGGATCAGCCAGTCCCGGTTGACCTGTTGACCGACCTGGAGAGCGACCATGGCCTCGAGGTAGCCTTCGGGCGTGCCGAGGCCGTAAATGCAGGAGACCGTGGAGACCACGATGACGTCGCGCCGGCTGAGCAGGGAGTTCGTGGTGGAGTGCCGTAGGCGCTCGACCTCCGCGTTGATCGAGGAGTCCTTCTCGATAAAGGTGTCGGTCTGGGGCACATAGGCCTCGGGCTGGTAGTAGTCGTAATACGACACGAAATACTCGACGGCATTGTTGGGCATCAGCTCACGGAATTCGTTCACGAGCTGCGCGGCGAGGGTCTTGTTATGGGCGAGCACCAGGGTCGGCCGCTGCACCTGTTCGATCAGCCAGGCCGTGGTCGCCGATTTGCCCGTTCCGGTGGCGCCGAGCAGCACGATGTCGGTCTCTCCGGCGTTGATGCGGCCGGCCAGCTCGGCGATCGCTGTGGGCTGGTCGCCGCTCGGCGTGTACTCGCTCACCACCTCGAACGGATTAACAGAGCGCGTGGGTTCCATGCTCGTCAGTCTACGGAGCGCCTCTGACAATGCGCTGCTGACCCTGACCCCGCACCTGGTCCCACAGCACGTCGACCTGCTCCAGGGTCTGCTCAAGAGTGCCGCCCGTGTCGATGACGACGTCGGCGATCCTGTGACGGTCGGCGTCACTGGCCTGGGCGCGGATCCGGCGCTCCGCTTCGCCGACATCCATCGCCCGCAGCTCCACCATGCGGCGCACCCGGGTCGGCTCGTCGGCCTGGGTGACGACGACGAGGTCGAAAGGATGGTCGACGCCTGCCTCCACCAGCAGCGGCACGTCGTACACGACGATCGCGTTGCGGTCGGCATCTTCCGCCTCGCGGATCAGTGCGTTCGAGCGCGCGCGCACCTCGGGGTGCACGATCGCGTTGAGACGGTCCAACGCCTCCGGGTCACGGAACACGACCGCGCCGAGCGCCACCCGGTTCAGGCTGCCGTCGGGCAGCAGCACCGCGTCACCGAAAGCATCCGCGATCTTGACAAGCCCCGGGGTGGCGGGCCCGACCACGACCCGCGCGAGTTGGTCGGCGTCGATGTGCACGGCCCCGTGCTGCACTAGCCGCCGCGCGACGGTGCTTTTTCCGGATGCGATCCCGCCGGTCAGTCCAATCAAGTACACACTTGCCATGCTAACGGCCCTCGATGGACGAACCGGCATCCGCCGGCGAAGCGAAAAAAGGCCGCACCCCGGAGGGTGCGGCCTTCAGTCAGCTCGGTGCTAGTTGGAGCTGGAGAGCTTCTCGCGCAGTGCTGCGAGGGCCTCGTCGTCCGCGAGCGTGCCGGCGCCGGCCGTCTCGTTCGAGAAGGTGTTGCCTGCGGCGGACGGGACATCGCTGACGGCGGTGATCTCGTCGTTTGCGGAGGCAACCTGCTTCTTGTGGGCTTCCCAGCGAGCCTGGGCTGCAGCGTAGTCCTGCTCCCACTTCTCGCGCTGGGTCTCGAAGCCTTCGCGCCACTCGTTGGTCTCCGGGTCGAAGCCCTCGGGGTACTTGTAGTTGCCCTGGTCGTCGTACTCGGTGAGCATTCCGTAGAGCGCCGGGTCGAACTCGGTGCCCTCGGGGTCGACACCGTCGTTGGCCTGCTTGAGGCTCAGCGAGATGCGGCGACGCTCGAGGTCGATGTCGATGACCTTGACGAAGACCTCGTCGCCGACCGACACGACCTGCTCGGCGAGCTCGACGTGCTTGCCGGAGAGCTCGGAGATGTGAACGAGTCCCTCGATGCCCTCGGCAACGCGAACGAACGCGCCGAACGGAACGAGCTTGGTGACCTTACCCGGTGCAACCTGGCCGATGGCGTGGGTGCGAGCAAAGACCTGCCACGGGTCTTCCTGCGTGGCCTTGAGGGAGAGCGACACGCGCTCGCGCTCGAGGTCGACCTCAAGGATCTCGACGGTGACTTCCTGGCCAACCTCGACGACCTCGCTGGCGTGCTCGATGTGCTTCCAGCTGAGCTCGGAGACGTGAACCAGACCGTCAACGCCACCCAGGTCGACGAACGCACCGAAGTTGACGATCGACGAGACAACACCCTTGCGGACCTGTCCCTTCTGAAGGTTGTTGAGGAACGTGGTGCGGCTCTCGGACTGAGTCTGCTCGAGCAGCGCACGACGGGACAGCACGACGTTGTTGCGGTTCTTGTCGAGTTCGAGGATCTTGGCCTCGATCTCCTGGCCCAGGTACGGGGTCAGGTCGCGAACACGGCGCAACTCGATGAGCGAGGCCGGGAGGAACCCGCGGAGTCCGATGTCCACGATGAGGCCACCCTTGACAACCTCGATGACCGAACCGGTGACAACGCCATCCGACTCCTTGATCTTCTCAACGTCGCCCCATGCACGCTCGTACTGAGCGCGCTTCTTGGACAGGATGAGACGGCCTTCTTTGTCTTCCTTCTGAAGAACGAGGGCCTCAACCAGGTCGCCGACCTTGACGACCTCAGAGGGGTCAACGTCGTGCTTGATGGAAAGTTCGCGGGAGGGAATGACGCCCTCGGTCTTGTAGCCCACGTCGAGGAGAACCTCGTCGCGGTCGATCTTCACCACGGTGCCCTCGATGAGGTCTCCGTCGTTGAAGAATTTCAGAGTCTTTTCGACCGCGGCAAGAAAGTCTTCAGCAGATCCAATGTCGTTGATGGCGACCTGCTTGGGTGCCCGTTCGGTCGTTGCGTTTGTCATGTAGTAGTTGCTCCAGGATGGACATAGTTCGGGCCACACACGGGAAAAACTCGTGCTCGTGCACCATGCATGGCGGTGGACAGTTCGTCACAAGCGTGACAGTCAAGCTTAGCTGTTTGCGGGAGAGGCCGGCAACTTGCCCGTCCCCCACCGAAACTACGCCGATCGACCCCGAACGTTAACCGAGCATCGCCGCCTGGAGGGTGTCCAGGCCGACCCCGCCGAGATCGAGGGCCTTGCGGTGGAACTCCTTGATCGAGAAGGCGTCACCCTCGCGCTCCCTGTACCTGTCCCGCAGCTGCTCCCAGATGCGCTGGCCGACCTTGTAGGACGGGGCCTGCCCCGGCCAGCCGAGGTACCGGTTCACCTCGAACTTGACAAAGCTCGCGTTCATGTTCACGTTCCGGCCCAAGAACTCCAAGGCGTAGTCGGCGGTCCAGGGGCCCGAACCGTCGGGCAGCTGCTTCTCGAGGTGCACGCCGATGTCCAGGACGACGCGGGCGGCGCGCATCCGCTGCCCGTCCAGCATGCCGAGACGGTCGGCCGGGTCATCGAGGTAGCCCAGCTGCTCCATCAGACGTTCCGCGTAGAGCGCCCAGCCCTCGGCGTGACCCGAGGTGCCGGCCAGCTGGCGGCGCCAGGTGTTCAGCTTGGCCCGGTTGTAGACGGCCTGGCCGATCTGCAGATGGTGGCCGGGCACGCCCTCGTGGTAAACGGTGGTCAATTCGCGCCAGGTGTCGAATTCGGTGATCCCGACCGGCACCGACCACCACATCCGGCCCGGGCGGGAGAAGTCGTCCGTAGGCCCGGTGTAGTAGATGCCGCCTTCCTGGGTGGGGGCGATCAGGCACTCGAGGCGTTTGATCTCGTCGGGGATGTCGAACTGGGTCTCGGAGAGCTCGGCGACGGCTCGGTCGCTGGTCTCCTGCATCCATTTCTGCAGGGCGTCGGTGCCGTGCAGCTTGCGGCTGGGTTCGGTGTCGAGGAACGCAATGGCCTCGGGCACGCTCGCGCCCGGCTTGATCAGGTCGGCGATGCTCTCTTGCTCGGCGACCATCCGCGCCAGCTCCTCTACGCCCCACTCATAGGTTTCGTCGAGGTCTATGGTCGCGCCGAGGAAACGGCGGGACTGCAGCAGGTAGAGGTCGCGACCGATGGCGTCGCGGGTGGGGGCCCTGCCCTCGAGCTCGGTGCCGAGGAAGTCCGCCAGCGTTCCATAGGCCGCGGCAGCGGCACGCGCCCGGGTGTCGAGATCCTTGGCCAGCGAGGCCGGGAGCGCTCCCGTGTCGTGGCCGGCGTTGGCGGCGAACTCGGCGAAGAAGCCGTCGTTCGCCGCGTGGCGCCGGGCCTGCAGGATGACTTCCTGCACTTGACGCCGGGCGGGCATACTGCCGCGCTCGATGCCGAGACGCAGGGTCTGGATGTAGCCGTCGATGGCCCCGGGCAGGGCGCGCAGACGGGCGGAAACGGTGTCCCAGTCGGCGACGGTGGCGGTGGGCATCAGGTCGAAGACCTCCCGGATGCCCTGGGCCGGCGACGCGATCACGTTCAGGTCGCGCAGCGGCAATCCGGCTTCGGCGCTCTCGACGTCGAGGGCGAGCGAGCTGCGCAGGTCGGTGCGGGTGACGACGTCGACGTCGTCGACGGCCGTGGCCGCGTCGAGGCGGGCGATGAAGGATCGGGCCGCGTCGACCCTGCGGTCCAGGCCGTCCGGGGAGTAGTCGCCGAAGCGGCCGTCAACCTCGGTGCGGCCGATGTACGTGCCCACGGTCGGGTCGATATCGACGAGGGTGTCCACCCAGTCCTCGGCGATCCGGTCGATCGGCGTGGGGGTGCGCTGCTTGTCGGTTGTCATGACCCGAGCCTAGAACACGCGCTCGACCACGGGCGGAGCGCCGGACCTCGCATTCGGGCGGCTGGTAGTCGCTGCCTAGTGGGCGGCGGCATCCCAGTTGTCGCCGCGGCCGACCTGCACGTCGAGCGGCACCAACAGGTCCGCTGCGGTCTCCATCCGGTGCGTCACGACCTGGCGGAGCGCATCCCACTCCCCCGGGGCAACCTCAAAGATCAGTTCGTCGTGTACCTGAAGCAGCATGCGCGACTCCAAATTGCCGTCGATCAGGTCCACGGCGATCCCGTTCATCGCGATCTTCATGATGTCGGCGGCCGACCCCTGGATCGGCGCGTTGAGGGCCGCGCGCTCCGCGTTCTCGCGTACGACCCGGTTGGCGCTGTGCAGCTCGGGGAACGGGCGGCGGCGGCCGAATATGGTGGCCGTGTAACCATCTATTTTGGCCTGCTCGACGACATTGCGCAGGTAGTCGCGTACCGCGCCGAACCGGGCGAAGTAGTCTGTGATGAGCTGCTTGGCCTCCTTCGTCTCGATGCGCAGCTGCCGGGACAGCCCGAAGGCGCTCAATCCGTAGGCCAGGCCGTAGGACATGGCCTTGACCTTGGAGCGCATCTCGTTCGTGACGTCTTCCGGCGCCACGCCGAACACGCTTGCGCCGACGAACCGGTGCAGGTCTTCGCCGGCGTTGAAGGCCTCGATCAGTCCCGCGTCGCCGGAAAGGTGCGCCATGATGCGCATCTCGATCTGCGAGTAGTCGGCGGTGAGCAGGCATTCGGCCCCGTTGGCCGCGTGGAATGCGGCCCGGATGCGGCGGCCCTCCTCGGTGCGCACCGGGATGTTCTGCAGGTTGGGGTCGGTGGAGGAGATCCGACCGGTGGCCGTGCCGATCTGCACGTACGTGGTGTGGATACGTCCCGTCTTGTCGATGGCCTTGTCCAGGGTCTCCACGATCTGGCGCAGCTTGGTGGCGTCGCGGTGCTGCAACAGCATGTCAAGGAACGGATGCGGGTTGCTGGCCTGCAGGTCGGCCAGAGCCCCGGCATCCGTGGAGAACCCGGTCTTGTTCGCCCGGGTCTTGGGCATGCCGAGCTGGTCGAACAGCACCTCCTGCAACTGCTTGGGTGAACCGAGGTTCACCTCGCGGCCGATCTCGGCGTAGGCGCCGGCGGCCAACCCGGCGGCGCGCTCGCCCAGCTGGCCGGACAGTGCCGACAACTGGTCATGGGAGACGGCCACGCCGGCCAGTTCCATGTCGGAGAGTGCCAGCAGGGTGGGCATCTCGATGGTGGTGAGCACCTCGCGGGACCCGTCGTCGAGCAGCGCGTCGATGGCCGCGGCCACCCGGAACGTGTACCAGGACTCCACCGGCACGCCCCCGGCCTCGTTCTCGGCCGGGATCAGCTGGTTGGGGTCGGTCACCGGCAGGGTTTCGCCCAGGTATCGCAAGACGAGGGTGGCGAGGGTTTTGTCCGGCACCCCGGGGCGCAGTAGCCAGCCCGCGATCAGGCTGTCGAACACCAGCCCCGAAAAGTCCAGGTTGCTGCGGCGGAGCGCCTTGATCTGGCTCTTGGCGTCGTGCATGATCTTGGGCGAGTCGCTGGCCAGCCAGGCCTCGAATGCGAGGTAGTCCGTGCGTCCGGGCTGCCAGGGCAGGTTTACCGACTCGGTCGGTCCGGACACTCCGAAGCCAATGGCCTTGCCCTCGTGTACCTCGACGGAGAGAGCGAGGCCCTGCGGGGAGGCGACCGTGGCCCGGGCGATCCACGCGGCCAGCTCCTCGTCGAGCAGGTCCTGGGCGGCGGGCGCCTGAGGCGCGGCGACCAGCACTTCCTCCGGCACGACCACGGCGACGCCTTCGGTCGCGCCGGCGCCCTCAAGCTTGATCACGCGGTCAAGCAGGGTGCGAAACTCGAGCCGACCGAACACAGCGCGCACGGCCGGTTCGTCGATGGGGCGCCGCACGAGGTCGGGGAGCTCCACCGGGAGGTCGAGGTCGGTGACGAGGTGGTTGAGTCGCCGGTTGCGGATCGCGTTCTCTTTCTGCTCGCGCAGGTTGTTGCCGACGACGCCCTTGATCTCCTCGGCGTGTTCCAGGATGCCGTCGAGGCTGCCGTAGAGGCCGAGCCACTTCACGGCGGTCTTCTCCCCCACCTTGGAGATCCCGATCAGGTTGTCGCTGGTCTCGCCGACCAGGGCCGCGACATCCGGGTATTGTGCCGGCTCGATGCCGTACTTCTCGCGCACCCGGGCCGGGTCGTAGCGGGTGAGCGCCGAGACGCCCTGGCTGGCCGGGTAGAGCAGGGTGACGTTTTCGTTGACGAGTTGGATCGTGTCCCGGTCCCCCGAGACCACCAGGACATGGAAGCCTTCCTGGTTGCCGCGCACGGACAGTGTTGCGAGGATGTCGTCGGCCTCGAAGTCTTCCTTGGTCAGCGTCGTGATGTTCATCGCAGCCAGGGCCTCCTGCAGCAGCGGCACCTGCCCGATGAACTCGCTTGGCGTGCTGGCCCGCGTGCCCTTGTAATCGGCGTATTCGCGCGTTCGAAAGGAGAACCGCGAGATGTCGAACGCCACGGCGATGTGCGTGGGCTTCTCGTTGCGCAGCAGACTGAGCAGCATGGACAGGAACCCGTGGATGGCGTTGGTGTGCTGCCCGTCGTGGGTCTGGAAACTGTCCACGGGGAGGGCGTGGAACGCCCGGTAGGCCAGGGAATGGCCGTCGATGATCATCAGGGTAGGCTTTTCGGAATCTGACACAGAGATAGCCTACAAGCGTCATCCGGCGCGGGCAGGTGCAGCGACCGAAGGTAACTATGATCCAGCAGACCACGGACGCCCTCGAGTGGGTCCAGCAGCGGGGAGCCGGCTCCCTGGCCGAAAAGATGGGCATCGAGTTCGTCGAGTTCACCATCGAGCGCGCGGTGGCACGGATGCCCGTCGAGGGCAACACGCAACCGGCGATGCTCCTGCACGGTGGCGCCTATGTCGTGCTGGGCGAGTCGCTGGGCTCGATGGCCGCCAATCTGCACGCCGGTCCCGGCCGCCTGGCGGTGGGGATCGAGATCAATGCCACGCATACCCGGTCGGCGACGTCGGGCTTCGTCACGGGTGTCTGCACGCCGGTGCACCTGGGCCGTACGCTCACGACGCACGAGATCGCGGTCACGGATGATCAGGGCCGGCGCTGCTCGACGATCCGGATCACCAATCTGATCAAGGAACTGACGAACCGGCCCGAGGCGCAAGACCCAAGGCTTGAAAAACGGCCAGGCATCAACCTCGAAGGGTGATCTGCCCGGCTGCCGAAGGTTACTTCTTGGCGCTGAGCTGCTCGATAATCGCCTGGGCGACGTCGTGCATGGTGAGCCGGCGGTCCATGGACGCCTTCTGGATCCACCGGAAGGCCTCGGGCTCGGTGAGCCCCATCTTCTCGTTGAGCAGGCCCTTGGCCCGGTCGACGAGCTTGCGGGTCTCGAAGCGCTCGACGAGGTCGGCCACCTCGGCCTCGAGGGTGATGATCTGGCTGTAGCGCGACAGCGCGATCTCGATGGCGGGCAGCAGGTCGTTCGGGGTGAACGGCTTGACCACGTAGGCCAGCGCGCCCGCTTCCGTGGCGCGCTCGACGAGTTCTTTCTGGCTGAACGCGGTCAGCAGCACGACGGGGGCGATGTGCGCCTTGGTGATGCGCTCGGCCGCGGAAATTCCGTCGAGGTGCGGCATCTTCACGTCCATGATGACCAGGTCGGGCCGCAGCTCGGTGGCCAGGGCGACAGCGGTTTCTCCGTCGCCGGCTTCACCGACCACCTCGAATCCGGCGTCGCGGAGGATTTCGACGATGTCGAGGCGGATGAGGGACTCATCCTCGGCAACGACAACGCGGCGAGGAGGTACTGGGGTGGAGTCTTGGTCGGTCACGGGGGAAAGCCTACGGTATTCTGGAGCAGGTGTTGTGAGCCGGTGTGGCGGAATGGCAGACGCGGAGCACTCAAAATGCTTTGTTCGCAAGGACGTGTGGGTTCGAGTCCCACCACCGGTACCAACACCCCCAGGCAGAAATTTCCGCCGAGTCGGGCCGTTTCGGCTCTGCCGGGGCCTCAGCGCCAGTCGGCGCGTCGGCCAGCCCGTCAGCCCGTCAGCCCTCAGCGGGCCGCGCGGCATCGCCGCGCTGCATGTCCTCTTCCAGGAGCGCGGTGATCGACCGCAGCGTCTCCGGGGACACATCCCCGAGCGTGCGTGCCGCGAAGTTGACCACGCGCTGGGCACGCAGGCTTTTCACGAACGCGAGCTGGGAATCGACGCGGTCGGGGAGGTCGCAGTCAGAGCCCAGCAGGTACTCCGGCGGGATACGGAAGAACTCGCCGATGCCCGTGAGCAGGTCGACGTCTGTCACGAGAGGCCCGTCCCCGGTGATCATGTAGGCCCACCGGGCTCGGGAGAGCGACAGGCCCCGCGCCTGCAGTCCCGCGGCGATCTGCTTGTAGGTGTGCGGCGTGTTGCCCTCGGCGACGACCACGTCAAGCAGGAGGTTGAGCTTGCGTGCCAGTTCCCGCTGCGGACTGATCGGTTCGCCGGGGATGCTGGGCCCGTCGTCGGCTGCTCGCGGGTCAATCACGATGTGTGGTCCTGTCGGGGTGTCGCGGGGCGGGCAAGGGTGGTGACGATCGAAGCTGCGGCGGGGATGGCCCGCACGTGGTTCTCGGCGGCGTTGATCAGTGTCCGTTCGGATACCGTCAGGCTCTGGTCTGGGTTGAGGAGCAGGCTATCCCGCACCTCGACGTAACGCCGGTACAGGTGAGCGCCGGGATCCCGCACGAGGAGCAGCCCGACGCGCGAGAGGTCGCGCTCGATGCTGAGCTCCGGAGATCCGGCCAGCAGGCGCTCCCACAACGGAGTGATCTGCCACAGCAGCACCCGGTTGCGGCTGGTCTTCGCCAGGGCCTGGATACCCACTTCCATGGCAGTCAGACCCAGACCCAGGCCGAGGCAGACGGGAGCGGTGGCGAGGGCGATGTGGTAAGCGGTGTAGGGCCACCCGTCAAAGGAGAAGTCCGGACTGAGAAGGGCTGCGGTCACGCTCGCGAAGCTGACGATCGTGTAGACCAGAACCCCGAGGCAACCGAGCACAACGAGAGCGAGAGACGCCCGAGTGATCAACCGATGCTGAAGGCGTAGATCGGACGCGCATGCCGCACCTACCGACACGGAGAAGAGGGCCATCGCAATCCACGTGGTGGACGAGTAGGCGGCGAAATCCCAACGATTCGGAAAAGCCTCGTGGATCTGGTCTCGAAAACGCCAGTCTCCGCCGAAGAATAGGACAGCTTGGGCGGTGACAATTGCGCCGGTGACGAGTGCGGTCACCTGATTCCTACGCCGCGTGAGACCGCCCACGGACACGGCCTCCTGCACGATGCCGTCCAGGAGACCAATGGTAACGATCGCCGTTGCATGAAAGCTGAAGTAGGCGACGTTGTCCCCACCCAGTAGTCCGTCGACGGCGTTGTACACGACGTAAGGCTGCAGGGTCATTGTCGTCCCGAAAGCAACGAGGACCCAGAAGAGACGGCGACGACGACCGCGAAGGAGTGACGGCACGCACAATATTGTGGCGATCCAGATCAACGCCGACACCGATAGCAGGATGATCTGCACTACAGCACCCGGCCGAAACCGGTTCGGGGGCCGTTGGCCGTTTCGGCGCTGTCTCCGAACATGATCAGGGCCAGCCGGTCGCCGATCGCCTCGGCCAGGGCTTCCTGCTCGTCGGTGAAGTTGCTGCGGGACAGCGCGTATGCGATCGAGTCGAGCGGGATGAGGGGTGCGAGCAGCGCGACCCGCTCGGCCGGCATCAGCTGCTTCTCATGCCGCAGGATCATGTGGCCGAACTCATGGTTGATGAACTGCTGGCGGTGCACGGCGGAGTCCGTCGGCGCATGGTGGATGCGCTCGAAATTCTCCCCGGCGACCTCGATCCACAGCCCGCAGACTCCGGATTCCACGAGCCGCGGACTCGCCGCACGAATCAGGATCGCCTTGCCGCGCAGACCTTCCATGTACCGGTGCAGCGTCGCGGCGGTCAGCGGACGCGGGAGGGTGAGGGTGGCCACCAGTTCGCGCGCCAGCTCGGTGCGTGCTTCGTAGTTCACGTCCTGCTCCCCCCTGTGCGCCGCTGTCCCGTGGCGCCGGACCGTGACATTAGACATGTCCAACAGGTGTTAGCCTGAAATGAGGTTGGACATGTCCACGCTACCGGGTCGGGGGACCCGCGCACGCCACGGACCGTCCAGTCACGCTCCGGTTCGGAGTGTTCACGCGCACAGCCTCATGGGCGACACTGAAGGGGAACAGGGTGTCGCCCGGGGGCGGTGGGTCACAGAATCACGGCGCTCGGCTGTGCCGCGCAGATTTGACAGCACGAGAAAGCCCCGCCACCCGAAGCCGGGCGGCGGGGCTTTCTCCGTCGCGGCGCTACTTCTTCGCGTACGCCGGGTGAACTTCATTGTGGGCATCGCCGACGCGGTGCACACGGATGTCGTTCGTGGAACCCGCGATGCCGGGAGGGGAACCGCTGATGACGACGACCTTGTCACCGAGCTGTGCCAGACCCTGGCCCAGCAGGATGTCATCCACCTGTCCGAACATGGCATCCGTGTGGGTGACCCGGTCGACCAGGTAGGTCTGGATGCCCCAGGTGAGGGCCAGTCGACGACGGATACCGGGCTCCGGGGTGAAAGCCAGCATGGGGATCTTCGACCGCAGCCGGGACATCCGTCGGGCCGAGTCACCGGACTCCGTGAAGATGCACAGGAACTTCGCTTCGACGAACTCGGCGACCTCGATGGCGGCGAGGGTAATCGCACCGCCCTGGGTACGCGGCTTGTTCGTCAGCGGAACGATACGCTCCAGGCCGTGGTCCTCGGTCGACGCGACAATCCGCGCCATCGTCTGGACCGTGACGACGGGGTACTCGCCGACGCTGGTCTCGCCACTGAGCATGACCGCATCCGCGCCGTCGAGCACGGCGTTGGCGACGTCAGACGTCTCCGCGCGGGTCGGCACCGGGCTATGGATCATGGACTCGAGCATCTGCGTCGCCACGATGACCGGCTTGGCCATGCGACGAGCGAGCTCGACCGCCTGCTTCTGCACGATCGGAACGGCCTCGAGCGGCAGCTCCACGCCCAGGTCGCCACGGGCCACCATGATGGCGTCGAACGCGTCGACGATGCCCTCGAGGTTCTCCACGGCCTGCGGCTTCTCGATCTTCGCGATCACGGGAACGCGGCGTCCTTCTTCGGCCATGATCTCGTGCACGCGGGTGATGTCGGCGGCGTCCCGAACGAACGACAGCGCGATCAGGTCCGTGCCGAGGCGGAGACCCCAGCGCAGGTCGGCCTCGTCCTTTTCGGACAGGGCCGGCACGTTGACGGCGACACCGGGCAGGTTGATGCCCTTGTTGTTCGACACGGGGCCGGCAACGATCACCTTGGTCGTCACGACGGTGTCGTTCGTGGCCACCACCTCGACCTTGACCTTGCCGTCGTCGATCAGCAGGAAGTCGCCGGGCCTGACGTCCTGGGGCAGGCCCTTGTACGTGGTGCCGGAGAGTTCCTTGGTACCCAGGATTTCTTCTGTGGTGATCTTAAAAATGTCTCCGAGGGCAAGTTCGTAAGGGCCGCCTTCGAATTTTCCGAGACGGATCTTCGGTCCCTGCAGGTCGACCATGACGGCGACGGCACGACCGGAGTCGTTCGCTGCTTTGCGTACATTCGCATAAACACCCTCGTGGACCTGGTAGTCCCCGTGGCTCAGGTTCATCCGGCAGACGTCGACACCGGCATCGATAAGGGCACGAATTTGATCGTAGCTGGCTGCTGCCGGCCCGAGCGTGGCGACAATTTTGGCGCGTCTCATTCTGAAAGAACTCCGGTTTCCGCGCTGTTTCGGCGCATATTCTCTGTTGATGGTTGGGAGACCACGGGGTGGTGGATCTCTTGGAATCGAATCACTGGATCAGTGACCAATCAGATTGCGAAGGCATGATCGGACGGTTTGACCGGTGCAGGCAGTTGCGTCTCGCCTTCGAGGAATTTGTCGACGGCTGCCGCAGCAGCCCGACCTTCGGCGATCGCCCAGACGATGAGCGACTGGCCACGGCCGGCATCACCAGCAACGAACACGCCTTCATGGCTGGTCTGGTAATTAACGTCACGCTCGACATTACTCCGCCCATCGACCGGCACGTGCAGCTGGTCGGTCAGCTCGCGTGATTCAGGACCGGTGAAGCCCATGGCCAGGAGAACCAGATCCGCAGGGATCTCGCGCTCCGTTCCGGCCTTGGGCACCCGGCGTCCGCCCCGGAATTCGGTCTCGGCCACGCGGATGGCGCGCACCTCACCCGCTTCGTTGGCCAGGAACTCCACCGTCGACACCAGGTACTCGCGGTTGCCGCCCTCTTCGTGGGCGCTCGACACCTCGAACAGCGTCGGTGACAGCGGCCACGGCTGGTGTTCCGCCCGTTCCATGCCCGGTTGGCGGCCGATGGCGAGATTCGTGACGGATGCCGCGGCCTGGCGGTGCGCGGTACCGATGCAGTCGGCGCCGGTGTCGCCGCCGCCGAGTACGACCACGTGCTTGCCCTCGGCGGTGATCTGCTGGTCAACAGTGTCGCCGGCGCCGACCTTGTTCTGCTGCACGAGGTATTCCATGGCGAAGTGCACTCCGGGCAGGTCGCGCCCGGGGATCGGCAGGTCGCGGGGTACCAGGGCCCCCGTGGCGACCACCACAGCGTCATAGCGGGCCCGGAGGTCATCCCAGGTGATGTCGACCCCGATGGTGACGCCTGCTCGGAAGCGGGTGCCCTCGGCCGTCATCTGGCCGAGTCGGGTCTCGAGGTGCTTCTTCTCCATCTTGAAGTCCGGGATGCCGTAACGTAAAAGCCCGCCGATCCGGTCGTCGCGCTCGAAGACCGCCACCGTGTGACCGGCCCGCGTGAGCTGCTGCGCGGCCGCGAGGCCGGCCGGGCCAGAGCCGACGACCGCGATCGTCTTGCCGGTGAGGCGTCCGGGCGGCTGGGGCTGCACCCATCCGTTGGCGAAGGCCTGGTCGATGATGGAGACCTCAACCTGCTTGATCGTGACCGGCGGCTGACTGATTCCGAGAACGCAGGCCGACTCACAGGGTGCCGGGCAGAGACGCCCGGTGAACTCCGGGAAGTTGTTGGTGACATGGAGACGTTCGATGGCCTGTCGACCCTCGTCCCGCCAGGTGAGGTCGTTCCATTCCGGAATGATGTTGCCGAGCGGGCAGCCCTGCTGACAGAACGGCACACCGCAGTCCATACAGCGGCCGGCCTGGCGTTTCAGTTGCGTCGCGTCGCCCTGCTCGTAGACCTCTTTCCAGTCCATCAGACGAACGGAAACGGGACGGCGGGCCGGAAGCTCCCGGTCCGTGGTCTTGAGGAATCCTTTCGGATCAGCCATTGGTTGCCTCCAGAATGCGGTTCCAAACGACGACGCCATCGGGGTCGAGGCCCTCGTCGACGGCGATCTGCCTGGTTGCCAGGACGGCCGCGTAGTCGCGCGGTAGCACCTTGACGAATGTGGACATGGTGGTCTCGAAATCGGCCAGCAGCCGGGCCGCCAGGGCGGACTCGGTCTGGTCATGATGCTGTCCGAGCAAGTCGCGCACGATCTCGCGGTCCGCGCCGCCGAGCGGCAGAAGTGTGAGTTCGCCGGAGTCGAGGGCCTGCCGGTTGACATCCTCGGTACGAAGACCGTAGACGTAGGCGGTTCCGCCAGACATACCGGCACCCAGGTTGCGCCCCGTTTCGCCCAGGATGACCGCCAGTCCCCCGGTCATGTATTCGAGGGCGTGATCTCCGACGCCCTCGACGACGGCGGTGGCCCCGGAGTTGCGCACCAGGAAGCGTTCGCCCACGATGCCGCGGATGAACATGCTGCCCTGGGTCGCGCCGTAGCCGATGACGTTACCGGCGATCACGTTCTGCTCGGCCGGGAACAGGCTGCCCCGGTCGGGTCGCACGGTGATCTGGCCACCGGAGAGACCCTTGCCGACGTAGTCGTTGGAGTCACCCTCGAGCCGCAGGATGATGCCGCTCGGCAGGAACGCGCCGAAGGACTGTCCGGCGCTGCCGGTGAGAGTGACGTCGATGGAACCGGACGGCAGCCCGTTCTCGCCGTGGCGCACGGTGACCTCGTGGCCGAGCATGGTGCCCACGGCCCGCTCGGTGTTTCGGATGGGCAGGGAGATCGAGACCTGCCCACCATGTTCAAGCACACTGGCGCTCTGCCGGATCAGTTCGTTGTCGAAGTGGAGCTCAAGTTCGTGCTCCTGAGGGCGACCGGACTGCCGGGGCTCCCCCGCGGAGAAGTCCGGACCGACGAGGATGGGCGACAGGTCGAGTCCGGAGGCCTTCCAGTGCGTAAGCGCCCCGTTGACGTCGAGCACCTCCCGGTGGCCGATGGCCTCGTCGAGGCTGCGGAATCCGAGCTCGGCGAGGTACTCGCGCACCTCCTGAGCGATGAACTCGAAGAAGTTGATCACGTGCTCGGCCTTGCCAGTGAAACGTTTGCGCAGCTCGGGATTCTGGGTGGCCACCCCGACGGGGCAGGTGTCCAGGTGGCAGACGCGCATCATGACGCAGCCCTCCACGATCAGCGGGGCGGTAGCGAAGCCGAACTCCTCGGCGCCGAGCAACGCTCCGATGATGACGTCACGGCCGGTCTTCAACTGGCCGTCGACCTGCAGCACGACCCGGTCGCGCATCCCGTTGAGCATCAGGGTCTGCTGCGTTTCGGCCAGGCCGAGTTCCCAGGGGGTCCCCGCGTGCTTGAGGGAGTTGAGCGGGCTCGCGCCGGTTCCGCCGTCGTGACCGGAGATGAGAATGACGTCGGACAGGGCCTTGGCCACTCCGGCGGCGACCGCGCCGATACCGGACTGGCTGACCAGCTTGGTGTGGATGCGTGCGGTCGGATTCGCCCGCTTCAGGTCGAAGATCAACTGTTTGAGGTCTTCGATCGAGTAGATATCGTGGTGCGGGGGCGGCGAGATCAGGCCGACGCCGGCGGTCGCGTGCCGGGTGCGGGCGATCCACGGGTAGACCTTCGTGGGCGGCAGCTGGCCGCCCTCGCCGGGCTTGGCTCCCTGCGCCAGCTTGATCTGGATGTCGTCGGCGTGGGACAAGTACATGCTGGTCACACCGAACCGGCCGGATGCCACCTGCTTGACGGCGCTGCGTCGCTCCGGGTCGAGCAGGCGGTCAAGGTCTTCTCCACCCTCACCGGTGTTGGACTTGCCCCCGAGGCGGTTCATTGCGATGGCGAGGGTCTCGTGCGCCTCGGCGGAGATCGATCCGTAGCTCATCGCCCCCGTCGCGAAGCGCTTCACGATCGAGGAGATCGGTTCCACCTCGTCCAGCGGCACGGGGTGGCGCTTGCCGGTGGTGAAGGTGAACATGCCGCGCAGCGTCATCAGGCTCGTCGCCTGGTCGTCGACGAGTTTCGTGTACTCGCGGAAGATGTCGTAGCTGCGCGTGCGGGTGGAATGCTGGAGCCGGAAAATGGTGTCCGGGTTGAACAGGTGCGGAGACCCGTCGCGGCGCCACTGATACTCACCTCCGGTCGCGAGGCGTTCGTGCGCGGTGACCGCGGCATCCTCGGGGTAGGCGGCCCGGTGCCGGGCCTCATTCTCGGCCGCGACCACCTCGATGCCGATGCCGCCGAGCTTGCTCGTGGTGCCGGTGAAGTACTGGTCGATGAATTCCTGGCTCAGTCCCACGGCCTCGAAGGTCTGCGCGCCGGCGTAGGAGGAGACGGTCGAGATCCCCATCTTGGACATGATCTTGAGCACGCCCTTGCCGAGGGCCTTGATCACGTTGCGCACGGCCTGTTCGGGCGTGCCGGTCGTGATGTAGCCACTGCGCACCAAATCCTCGCACGTTTCCATCGCAAGGTACGGGTTCACGGCGGATGCGCCGTAGCCGATCAGGAGGGCGACGTGGTGCACCTCGCGCACATCGCCGGCCTCGACCACGATGCCGACCTTCATGCGGTTCTCGGTGCGGATCAGGTGGTGGTGAACCGCGGCAATCATCAGCAGCGACGGGATCGGGGCCAGATCCTTGTTGGAATCCCGGTCGGACAGGACGAGGAACATCGCGCCGTCGTCGATGGCGGCGTCGGCCTCGGCGCACATCTCCTTGATGCGGGCCTCCAAGGCGTCCGGCCCGTCTTCGAACCGGTAGAGCCCGCGAATGGTCCTGGTGGTGCGGCTGCCCGGCGCGGTGTCGATGTGCTGGATCTTCGCCAACTCGTCGTTGTCGATCACGGGGAAATCGAGCACGACCTGCCGGGCGTGCTCGGGGCCCACCGAGAGGAGGTTGCGTTCCGGACCGAGCCCGAGCTTGAGGGAAGTGACAACTTCCTCGCGGATCGAGTCGAGCGGCGGGTTGGTCACCTGAGCGAACTGCTGCGTGAAGTAGTCGAAAAGCAGCCGGGGTCGGTCGCTGAGCACGGCGATGGGGGTGTCGGAGCCCATCGCGCCGAGCGGTTCCCCGCCGAGGCGAGCCATCGGCGCGAGCAGGATGCGCACCTCCTCCTCGGTGTAGCCGAAGGTGCGCTGGCGGCGCACGACGGATGCCGGCGGGTGCACGATGTGCTCCCGCTCGGGCAGATCCTTGAGGTTGATGCGCCCGGCGTCCAGCCAGGTTCCCCACGGCTCGCTGGCCGCGAGGTCGGCCTTGATCTCGTCGTCTTCGATCAGGCGTCCGGCGACCGTGTCGACCAGAAACATCTTGCCGGGACGCAGGCGGCCCTTGCGCACCACCCGGTTGGGGTCGATGTCGAGCACCCCGATCTCGCTGGCGAGCACGACGAGGCCGTCGTCGGTGATGAGGTAGCGGCCGGGGCGCAGCCCGTTGCGGTCGAGGGTGGCGCCGACGAGGGATCCGTCGGTGAACACGATCGCGGCCGGGCCGTCCCACGGCTCCATCAGCATGGAATGGTACTCGTAGAACGCACGGCGTTCGGCGTCGAGGTCGGTCTGGTTCTCCCAGGCCTCCGGCACCATCATCATGACGGCGTGCGGGAGCGAACGCCCCGACAGGCTGAGCAGCTCAACGACCTCATCGAACGAGGCCGAATCGCTGCCGCCGGGGGTGACGATCGGGAGCAGCGGCGCCAGGTCGCCGAGCAGGTCGGATTCGAGCTGCGACTGGCGCGCCTGCATCCAGTTGCGGTTGCCCTGAACCGTGTTGATCTCGCCGTTGTGCGCGATCATGCGGAACGGCTGCGCGAGCGGCCAGGACGGGAACGTGTTGGTGGAGTAGCGGGAGTGCACGAGGGCGAGCTTGGAGACGAAGCGCGGATCGGACAGGTCCGGGTAGAACGGCTCCAGCTGAAGCGTCGTGACCATACCCTTGTAGACCACGGTGCGACAGGACAGTGAGGCGAAGTAGATCTCCAGCTCGCGTTCGGCACGCTTCCGCAGCCTGACTGCCTGGCGGTCCAGCGCGATGTCGCCGAGCGTGTCGCCGGCCTCGGTCGTGCGGGCGCTCTGCACGAACAGTTGCTGGATGGCCGGCATGGCCGCGCGCGCCAGGGTGCCGACCTCGTCGGGGCGCACGGGAACTTCGCGCCAGCCGAGGATCACCAGTCCCTCTTCGAGGGCGATCCGGTTGATCTGGCGCTTGATGCCGCTGCGCTTGGTGGGATCGATCGGCAGGAACACATTGCCGACGGCGTAGCGGCCCGCCGCGGGCAAGGCGAAATCGGTGACCGACCGCAGGAACTCGTCGGGAACCTGAGTGATGATGCCCGCGCCGTCTCCGGTGCCGGCATCCGATCCGACCGCACCGCGGTGCTCGAGGTTGCGCAGCGCGTCGAGGGCGAGGGTGATGATGTCGTGCCCGGCGGTGCCCCGAAGCGTGGCAACCATGGCGAGGCCGCAGGCATCGCGCTCATCGGCCGGGTTGTACAAGCCCTGCGGCTTCGGCACTGCGCTGAAGCGCGAGAAGAGGGGTGTTTGCGGCATTGGACCGTCCTCACAAAAGTAACTGGCGAGTGGGGACGACGCTGGCCCGCTCAGGTAGACATGTGCGCGGCGGCCCGTCATACCGGGTCACAAGCCGTGGAACAGGTTGGAGTCAACCTTGAGCCTAGAGGCGCGAGTTGCTGGTGCTTGTGGCTGCAACGTCGTCTGATCCGGCGAGACCGACGGCCTTATCACCGTGATCCTTGGGGTCCGAATCAAACTCATCAGATTCTACCTCAGCGTCGGGCCCCTTCCACTCGCGGCCGGGAATGTACACGCTCGCGGGCAGGCCCGTGTGGCGCTTGCTCTGCACGACGATCAGGATGATTCCCAGCAGGATGGCGGCGAAAGCGGCCCACACATTGGTGCGGAGGCCAAAGAACATCTCGCTCGGGTCGACCCGGATCGATTCGAAGAAGCTGCGGCCGAGGCCATACCAAATCAGGTAGACGCCGAAGGCCTTGCCCCAGCGGAGCGCGACCTTGCGTTCGATCGCGAGGATCAGGACGACGCCGACCACGTTCCAGACCATCTCGTAGAGGAAGGTTGGGTGAAACAACGTTTCGGGGGGAAGCCCGATCGGGAGGGCCGGGTTCGCCGCGGACACCTCGAGGCCCCAGGGCAGGTCGGTCGGCAGACCGAAGAGCTCCTCGTTGAACCAGTTGCCGAGACGGCCCATGGCCTGCGCCACGAGCATCCCCGGTGCCAGGGCGTCCGCGAAGGCCCAGAACCGGATGCCCGAGATGCGGCAGCCGATGTAAGCGCCCACGGCCCCGCCCAGGAGCGCTCCGAAGATGGCGTTGCCGCCGTTCCAAATGGCGAACACCTCGAGAGGGTTGGCACCCTCGAAGAAGTAGTCGGAGGGGTGCGTGAACACATGGTAGAAGCGCGCGCCGACGATGCCGAGCGGAACGGCCCACAGGATGATGTCCAGCACCACGCCCGGCTCTCCGCCGCGCGCAGACAGTCGGCGGCTCGTCATGACGGTGGCGGCGATGATCCCTGCCAGAATGCAGAGGGCGTAGGCGTGGATGGTGAACGGGCCGAGGGTGAACGAGCTCCATTCGGGGCTCGGGCTCGGGATGCTCAGAAGAAAAGACACCTGGGGACTACCTTTCATCGTGGCGCCGGGGAGGCCCCGTGACCGCCTCGGTCAACTTACCTTAGCTTTTGGGTGCTTCGATGGCGGGGATCAGACGGCGGGGCGCAGATCCCGGGCACTGACCGCGAGGTCACGGGTGAGGACGGCCAGGGCCGGCACTCCCCCGTCGGACAGTGCCTTGACCAGGGCGGAACCGACGATGGCGCCATCGGCGTAGGCGAGGATCTCCCGCACCTGCTCCGGGGTGGAGATGCCGAGTCCGACGCACGCGCTGGTGGACCCGACGGCGCGGAGGCGGTCGACGAGCACCCGCGCGGCGGAGTCCACGTCGCCGCGGGCGCCGGTGATTCCCATGGTGGAGGCCGCGTAGACGAAGCCGCGGCTGGCGTCCACTGCCTGACGCAGCCGGGCGTCGGACGACGACGGGGCGGCGAGGAAGACACGGTCGAGTCCGGTTCGCGTGCTGGCTCCCACCCAGGCGGCCGCGTCGTCGGGGATGAGGTCGGGCGTGATCAGCCCGGCGCCTCCCGCCGCGAGCAGGTCGTCGGCGAACCGGTCCACGCCGTACTGCATGATCGGGTTCCAGTAGGTCATGACCAGAACGGGCACGTTCACCTGGGCGGTGATCGCCGCGACGGCCTCGATCCCGTGCCGCAGCCGAAAGCCGTTGGCCAGAGCCTGCTGGGTGGCCGCCTGGATCACTGGCCCGTCCATGACGGGATCGGTGTACGGCAGGCCCAGCTCGATGACGTCGACACCGTTCTGCGCGAGTGCCACGGCCGCGTCGATGCTCTCGGTCAGGGTGGGAAACCCGACGGGCAGGTAGCCGATCAGAGCACCGCCGCCCTCGGAGCGGCGACGGGCGATTGTCGCCTCGACCGTGCTCGTCGTTCCGGTCGTGGAACCCGTACCTGTTTCCGTGCTCATGACTGTTCCGCGCCCTTGTCGAGCAGGTCGAAGTACCGACCCGCGGTTTCCATGTCCTTGTCGCCGCGTCCGCTGAGGTTTACCAGGATGGTGGCGTCAGGTCCGAGCTGCTTGCCGAGGTCCAAGGTGCCGGCGAGGGCGTGCGCCGACTCGATGGCGGGGATGATGCCCTCCGTGCGGCTGAGCAGCCGGAGGGCGCTCATCGCCTCGTCATCGGTGACCGGCAGGTAGGTGGCCCGGCCGATACTGGCGAGCCACGCATGTTCCGGGCCCACCCCCGGGTAGTCCAGACCCGCAGAGATGGAGTGCGACTCCACGGTCTGACCGTCTTCGTCCTGCAGCAGGAAGCTGCGGGCGCCGTGCAGGATGCCGGGGCGCCCCTTGGTGATCGTCGCCGCATGGCGCAGGGTCTCCGCGCCGTCACCGCCGGCCTCGTAGCCGACCAGGGCCACCTCCGGGTCGTCGAGGAACGCGTGGAAGATACCCATGGCGTTCGAACCACCGCCGACGCAGGCGGTGACCGCGTCGGGGAGGCGGCCGGTGAGGTCCAGCACCTGCTGGCGGGCCTCCTCGCCGATGATCTTCTGGAAGTCGCGCACCATGGCCGGAAACGGATGCGGCCCGGCGACGGTACCGAAGATGTAGTTGGTGGTCTCAACGTTGGTGACCCAGTCACGCATGGCGTCGTTGATGGCGTCTTTCAGGGTGCGGGACCCGGTCTTGACCGGCACGACCTCGGCGCCGAGCAGTCGCATCCGGGCCACATTCAGGGCCTGGCGCTCCGTGTCGACCTCGCCCATGTAGACGACGCAGTCGAGCCCGAACAGGGCGGCGGCCGTCGCGGCCGCCACGCCATGCTGCCCGGCGCCCGTCTCGGCGATGACGCGGGACTTGCCGATGCGCTTGGTGAGAAGAGCCTGGCCGAGCACATTGTTGATTTTGTGCGAGCCGGTGTGGTTGAGGTCTTCCCGCTTGAGGATGATGCGGGCACCGCCGGCGTGCGCGGCGAACCGGGGCACCTCGGTGATGATGGACGGGCGCCCGGTGTAGCTCCGGTGCAATTCCATCAATTCGGCCGCGAAGGCCGGGTCCTGCCGTGCCAGAGCGTACTCGTCGGTCAGCTCGTCGAGGGCAGCCACGAGGGACTCCGGCACGAACCTCCCGCCGAAGTCGCCGAAGTACGGGCCTGCTTCTGTTCTGAGGGACGTTGACATTTAAACCGCCAGGAATTCGGAGAGGGTTCGGATGGGATCGTTTGTGACGAGGGCCTCGCCGACGAGCACGATGTCGGCGCCGGCGGCGCGGTAGTGCGCCACGTCGGCGGCGGTCTTGACGGCCGATTCGGCGACGCGGACGACGCCCGAGGGGATCCGGTCCGCGAGCCTGCCGAACAGGTCCTGATCGAGTTGGAACGTGGACAGGTCGCGGGCGTTTACCCCGACGAGGCTTGCGCCAATGGCCAGGGCACGGTCGACCTCCTCGGCGCTATGGGTCTCGACCAGTGCGGTCATGCCGAGCTGGCGCACGAGGTCGTGCAGGGAGACCAGGGTGGTCTGGTCGAGTGCGGCGACGATGAGCAGAACCATGTCGGCACCTGCCGCCCTGGCCTCGAAGACCTGGTACGGCAAGCCGATGAAGTCTTTACGCAGCACCGGGATGCGCACGGCGGATCGCACTTGCTCGAGGTCTGACAGGGAGCCGAGGAACTTGCGACCTTCGGTGAGCACGCTGATCGCGCTGGCGCCGCCGAACTCGTAGGAGACGGCGAGGGCGGCAGGGTCCGAAATCTCGGCCAGGGTGCCCCGGGACGGGCTGGCGCGCTTGACCTCCGCGATGATCTTGACCTGATCGGCGGGTGCGAGCACCGCCAGGGCATCGATCGCGGGAGTTTGGTCGAGAGCGGTTGCCTCGACGATGGCGAACGGACGGGCGGCCCGACGAAGTTCAGCGTCGGCGACGGCCCCGGCTAGAAGATCAGACAGCACTCGACTAGTGGCCCAGGTGAGCCGTATCGGCTACGCCGTAACCGATTTTGGCGAGGATCCGGCCGACCAGCAGGCCAACCACCAGCAGGCCGACGGATGCCCAGACGAGCCAAGGGATCACCAGAAAGAAGGCAACGGTGCCGATCGCGACGGCGAGAAGCATGATGGTGACGGCGGTCCAGGCCGCGATCGAATGGCCTTCACCTGGGTCTACCGATTCAAAGCTCATGATTCTCCTCTTGTGCGCTGACGGACAAGTCAAGTCTAGCGGCCCCACGGTTCCCCGGCCTCCCCAGCGCACCAGGTGAAACCGGGAATCAGGTCTCGATTCACTGCGGGGTGGTGGGGTCTTCGCCGCGGCTCAGCCCGTCCCAGTCGTCGATGGCGTCACGTTCGGGTGCGGAAACGTCCGCGGCGTCGGAATCGCCGGCATCCGTCGCCTCGGCCGACTCGGCCGACTCGGCCGCTTCGAATCGCACGGCCTGGTAGCGGGACGTCGGTCCGGGCCAACGCCGGGACGTGACGAGCACCCCGACCCCGGCGCCGCCCATGACCACGCCG
Organism: Cryobacterium sp. Sr3; assembly: GCF_004402835.1. Taxonomy (NCBI): domain Bacteria; kingdom Bacillati; phylum Actinomycetota; class Actinomycetes; order Micrococcales; family Microbacteriaceae; genus Cryobacterium; species Cryobacterium sp. Sr3. Next base: position 47,467 of record NZ_SOFA01000042.1, read on the forward strand.
GCGAGCAGCGCGATGAACGGCCACGGGGTCACGGCCGCCGAGGCGACGGTGTCGACGACCGAGTCTGCGCCGGAGATTCCGGTGGCATCGGTGACCGCGCCGGCACTGGCCGCCGCCGGATCGGTGACGGCCAAAATAGCCGAAAGGCACACGGAGAAGCCGAGCAGAACCTGAAGCAGGCCGAGGACCACCCGGATGCCGGGACCGGCGATGCTCAGGGCACCGGCGAGGGCCAGTCCGGCGAGGGCAAGGGCTGTCACCCCGGGGGCGGCCGTGGAGCCGGACACCTCGAGGCTGTGCACAGCCGAGCCGGACTGCTCCACGATGACGTTCACCCAGACCTGGGTCCAGGCCAGCAGGGCCAGACCGCTGGCCGCCAGCATCACGAGGATGTGCCCGAGCTTGAGGCGCCGTGCGGATGCCACCTAGCGCACCCGCTTCATGGCGTTCGCGACCGCGACTGCGCGAAGGGGCGCCGCGGCCTTGTTCTGCGACTCCTGGTATTCCGACGCCGGGTCGGAGTCCGCGACGAGGCCGCCGCCGGCCTGCACGCGGGCGACGCCATTCATGATCGTTGCGGTCCGAATGGCTATGGCCAGGTCCGCGTCCCCGGCGAACCCGAAGTAGCCGACCACCCCCCCGTACACGCCGCGCTGCGCGGGCTCGAGCGCGTCGATGATCTCGAGGGCGCGCGGTTTCGGGGCCCCGGAGAGAGTGCCGGCCGGGAACGTGGCGCGGAAGACGTCGATCGCGGACCGGCCCGGCAGCAGGTTCCCCTCCACCGAGGAGACGAGGTGCATGATGTGGCTGAACCGCTCGATGCGCATGAACTCGGTCACCTCGACCGAGCCGGGTGCACACACCTTGAGCAGGTCGTTGCGGGCCAGGTCCACGAGCATCAGATGCTCGGCGCGTTCCTTGGCGTCGCCCGCGAGCTCGGCTTCGAAGTCGGCGTCGGCCTCCGGGGTCGTGCCGCGCGGCTTCGAGCCCGCGATCGGATGCGTGAACACGCGGTCGTTCTGCACCTTCACCAAGGCCTCCGGGGAGGAGCCCACGATCCAGTAAGTCTCCTTCTCCGGCGATTCCAGGCTCAGCAGGTACATGTAGGGCGACGGGTTGAGGCTGCGCAGCACCCGGTAGACGTCGATGGGGTCCGCCGTGCACTCCTGGTCGAACCGCTGGGAGACGACCACCTGGAACACGTCACCGTCGACGATGTGCTCCTTGGCGACGTCGACAGCGGCGAGGAAGTCCTCACGTCGGGTGCGGTTCGTCGGGGAGGCGGGCGTGGCGAGGTCGACCTCTGCGAGCCAGGTCTCGGAGGGCTCGGCCAGGCGAGACTGCAGGGCGTCGAGCCGGTCCTGGGCGGCGGCCCAGAGGGCATCCGGTTCGTCGTGGCCGTCGTTGAGAACGTTGGCAATGAGCTGCACGGTGCCGAATTTGTGGTCGATCACGACGAGGTCGGCCACGAAGCTGAAGGCCTGGCCCGGCACGTCGTAGTCCGCCGGCGGGCGATTCGGCAGGCGCTCGATCTGGCGGATCGCCTCCCAGCCGATGAATCCGACGAGGCCGCCGGTCAGGGGTGGGTGGCCGGGCATCCGCGGGGTTTCCCAGCGTTCGTGGAGGGCCGCGAGAGCCGCCAGCGGGCCGAGGCCGGTGGCGTCGCCGAGGGCGCGCTCAGCCGAGAGGCCGTAGTCGAGCCAGCGGGTCTCGTCGCCCTGCTGGGTGAGCACGCCGAACGAGGACACGCCCACGAACGAGAACCGCGACCAAATGCCGCCCTGCTCGGCGGACTCGAGCAGAAAGCTACCGGGCTGGCCGGCAGCGAGCTTGCGGTAGATGCCCACCGGGGTTTCGCCGTCGGCGAAGAGTTCGCGCACCACGGGGAACACCCGGTGGTCGTCGATCTGGAGCGCGAACTGCCCGGCGGTGGTCGTCGGGGCTGGGCCGGAGCTGTTCGGTGCCATGGTCAGTCCTTCGGTTTTTGGGTGGTTGCCCGGTCTGCTGCCACGTCGGGTGCCGCGGGGCGGGCGCCGGTCACGACCTCGATGCCGCGCCCGTCGAAACAGGTGCGGGAGCCGGTGTGGCAGGCTGCTGCGACCTGGTCCGCCTGCACCAGGAGGGTGTCCGCGTCACAGTCGAGCGCGGCGGACTTCACATACTGGCCGTGGCCGGAGATGTCGCCCTTGCGCCAGAATTCCTGGCGACTGCGCGACCAAAACGTCACGCGCCCCTCGGTGAGCGTGCGGCGCAGCGCTTCCTGGTTCATCCAGCCGAGCATGAGCACCTCACCGGTGTCCCACTGCTGGATCACCGCCGGCAGCAGGCCGTCGGAGTTGAAGACGGCCCTGGCCAGGGCGTCGTCGAGGGTGGAGAGTACATCGGTCATTTACGGAGCCGTTTCGGGTCGGGTAAGGCACAGCATCATCAGCGCACGGGCATTCCGGCGTGCCGGAGCTCCGCCTTGATGTCGCCGACGGTCAGCTGGCCGCTGTGGAACACGGATGCCGCGAGCACGGCATCCGCCCCCGCCGCGATGGCCGGGGGAAAATCCTCGACCCGGCCGGCGCCGCCGGAGGCGATCACCGGAACGGTGCTCAGGGCGCGCATCAGCGTGATGAGTTCGACGTCGAAGCCCGCCTTCGTGCCGTCGGCGTCGATGGAGTTGACGAGCAGCTCGCCGACCCCCAGCCCGACGGCCGTCTGCGCCCAGGCGAGAGCGTCCAGGTCGGTTTCGGTGCGGCCACCGTGGGTGGTGACGACGAAGCCGGACTCGGTGCGCCCGCTACGCTTCACATCAAGCGAGAGCACGAGTACCTGGGAGCCGAACCGGTCGGCGATCTCGCCGATCAGGGCGGGCCGCTTGATGGCGGCGCTGTTGACTCCGACCTTGTCGGCACCACTGGCCTGCAGCCGGGACACGTCCTCGACCGTGCGGATGCCGCCGCCCACCGTAAGCGGGATGAAGACCTGCTCTGCGGTGGCGCGCACGACGTCATAGGTGGTGGCACGGTTGTCCACCGTGGCGGTCACATCGAGGAAGGTGAGTTCGTCGGCTCCCTGCTCGTAGTACCGGCGGGCGAGTTCGACCGGATCGCCCGCGTCTCGCAGATTCTGAAAGTTCACGCCCTTGACCACGCGGCCGTCGGCCACGTCGAGGCAGGGTATGACCCGCACCGAAAGACTCACGATTGTGCCTCCATTGTGTGTCGCCGCATCTGGGTACCGCCGGTCAGCCCGTTACAAGCGGGCGTTGTGAATGGAGCTGATCAGGATGGCGCGCGCCCCGAGCTCGTAGAGGGCGTCCATGACATGGTTCGTGTTCAGGCGCGGGATCATCACACGCACGGCAACCCATTCCGGGTCGTGCAGGGACGATACGGTGGGCGACTCGATGCCGGGCGCCAGCAGGCAGGCGTCGTCGAGGAGCGTCTGCGGGATGTCGTAGTCCATCAGCACGTACTGGCGGGCCACGAGCACGCCCTGCAAGCGGCGCAGGAGGGTCGCGATGCCGGGCTTGTCGTTCTCGGAGCTGATCAGCACGGCCGTGGACTGCAGGATGACCGGGCCGAAGATCTCGAGGCCGGCCTTGCGCAGCGTGGAGCCGGTGGAGACGACGTCGGCGACGGCATCCGCCACGCCGAGCTGAACGGCGGACTCGACCGCGCCGTCGAGGGTGACCAGTGTCACGCTGACGTCGTGCTCGGCGAGGAAGGCCTCGACCAGTCCGGGGTAGCTGGTGGCGACGCGATGGCCGGACAGGTCGGCCAGGTCGGTGAAGCGGCCTGCGGGGCCGGCGAAGCGGAAGGTGGAGTCGCCGAAGTCGAGGCTGGCGATCTCCTGGGCGGTGGAGCCCGAGTCGAGCAGCAGGTCGCGCCCGGTGATTCCCACGTCGAGGGCTCCGGAGCCCACATAGGTGGCGATGTCGCGGGGACGCAAGTAGAAGAACTCCACGTCGTTGCGGGGGTCGGCGACGACGAGGTCGCGCGGGTCGCGGCGGCCGGTGTAGCCGGCCTCGAACAGCATCTGCGCGGCGGTTTCGGACAACGAGCCCTTATTGGGCACGGCAATTCTCAGCATTTGGGCACTCTCTGCGTCTTCAGGTTCTGGCGAACAGGTCTCACGGGGTCAACCGGGTGGAGTCTCTCTGATGACGCGTCACAGATGGCGGTACAGGTCGGCGGGGGTCAGCCCCTTCGCCAGCATCATCACCTGTACGTGGTACAGCAGCTGGCTCATCTCGGCGGCGGTTTCGTCGTCGCTCTGGAACTCGGCGGCCATCCAGACCTCGGCGGCTTCTTCGACGATCTTCTTGCCGATGGCATGTACGCCGGCGTCGAGTTCGCGCACGGTCCCCGAACCGTCGGGGCGGGTCCGTGCCTTGTCGCTCAGTTCAGCGAACAGGTCGTCAAAAGTCTTCACCTGACTAGGGTACTAGTGCGCGTGCTGGTGTTCGGTCGCGGCGGCGCGCAACAGGGCGATCTGCTTCGCCGGGTCCGCGGCGTTGAACACGCTGGAGCCGGCGACGAACGTGTTCGCCCCGGCCTCGGCGGCGATGACGATGGTGTCCTCGGTGATGCCGCCGTCGACCTGCAGCCAGACGTCCAGGCCGGACTTCTTCACGGCCTCCGACAGGGTGCGGAGCTTGCGCATAGTGGAGGGCATGAAGCTCTGCCCCCCGAAGCCGGGTTCGACGGTCATCACGAGCACCTGGTCGAATTCGGGCAGAAGCTCGAGGTAGGGCTCGATGGCCGTGCCGGGCTTGAGGGCGATGCCGGCCCGGGCGCCGATCGAGCGCAGCTTGCGGGCCAGGCCGACCGGGTTGGTCGTGGCCTCCGCGTGGAAGGTGACCGAGAACGCGCCGGCTTCGGCGTAGCCGAGCGCCCAACGCTCCGGGTTCTCGATCATCAGGTGCAGGTCGAAGGGCAGCGGGGAGACCTGGGCGAGGCGGTCGACGACGGGCGGTCCGAACGTCAGATTCGGTACAAAATGGTTGTCCATGATGTCGACGTGCACCAGGTCGGCGGTGCGGATGCGCCCCAGGTCCCGTTCGAGATTGGCGAAGTCGGCGGCGAGGATGCTGGGGTTAATCCGGGTGACCATGCTTTCACCCTACTGCGGCGAGCCCCGGCGGCTCGAAAGTCCCCTGCCGGTCGAGCCCAAGGCCCTGGAGCGATCCCGTCCCGAACGAATTCGACGGAGATTTTGCCGAAATGGGCCTAGAACCTTTCAAAAAAGTAGTTTTCAACCAGAATCTCCGTCGAATTCGTTCGGGCTGCGACGGAGAAGGATGCGAGTGCCTGGACCTCACAAGCCCTGCCGCAGATCCGGCGCGCGTTGTGGCTTACGCAGGAGATCCGTCCGGCTACACCGGCATCCGAACTGGTCCCGTACTCGTTCGCGGCGGCTGGGCAGCCCGGACGACGGATGTCCTGAGTTGGCCACGCGACGCGCGGGCGCGGCCGGGGCGACGCCGGCCCGCCCGCATGCCGGCTGGCCGAGGCAGAGCCGCAGCCGCAGGAACGACGCATCCACCGGTTGCCGTCGGGCGGGCCGGACACTCGCCCCGCCCGCGCCAGAACCGCTGCGCATTCGTGAGTGTCGTGGTCAACTCAGGAGATCCCACCGGCCGGATTGGATATCTACCCCGGTGCCGCACTGACTCGCGGCACCGGTGAACGCGCGGGACGGATGTCCTGCCTTAGCCACACGCGCGGGCTCGGCCGGGTCATGCTCACGGAAGAACCAGGGGAGCCAGAATCTCCGTCAGATTGGGTCGAGGCCGGGGCCCGAATGCGCAGGGCCCGAATGCGCCGGGTCCGGGTGCGCGGGGTCCGGGTGCGCGGGGCCCGGGTGCGCAGGGTCCGGGTGCGCGGGGTCCGGGTGCGCGGGGCCCGGGTGCGCGGGGTCCGGGTGCGCGGGCTACTCCATGCGCTCGAGCAGGGTGATGAACATAGCGTCAGTGCCGTGCCTATGCGGCCACAGTTGCACGCTGCCCCCGTCGCCGGGCAGGTCGAGCTCGGAGCTGCTCAGCCCCTGCAGCACGGATGCCGTGTCGAGAGTGCGCACACGGCCCTCCCATCTCTTGAGCGCGGTAGCCACGATCCCGCGGGTCTCCGCGATGTGCGGTGAGCAGGTGACGTAGGCCAGCACCCCGCCCGGCTTGAGCGCGCCAAGGGCCGCGTGGATCAGCCCGGACTGCAGATCGGAGAGCTCGGCGACGTCCTTGGGCTGCTTGCGCCAGCGGGCCTCCGGGCGCCGACGTAGCGCGCCGAGCCCGGTGCAGGGAGCATCCAGCAGGATCCGGTCGAACTCCTTCGGATGATCGTCTCCGAACCGGGTGCCGTCCTCCTCCCAGACAGGCACCTCTCCGGGCACGGCGGCCAGCGCCTTACGCACGAGGGCGGCCCGGGCCGGGACGAGCTCGTTGGCGACGAGGCTGGCCCCGCCGGCCAGCGCCTCGGAGGCAAGCAGGGAGGCCTTGCCGCCGGGGCCCGCGCACAGGTCGAGCCAACGCTCCCCCGGCGCCACCGGGCGGGCCCGACTGAGCGTGAGGGCCGCCAACTGGGATCCCTCGTCCTGCACTCGAAGGCGTCCGCCGCTGTCCTGCATCAGGTGCACGGGGTCGCCGCCGGCCAGCACAAAACCGATGGGCGAGAAGTCGTTGGCAACGCCGAGACCGTCGGTGTCTTCGGTGTTGCTGAGGCCGGGCAGAATGACCATGTTCACCTTGGGCGCGGCATTGTCGGCCGACAGCAGCTCCTCGAGCTCGGTCTCTCGGCCCTCGAGGCGCAGCGACTGCCGGAACGCCCGCACCACCCAGATCGGGTGTGAGTGCTCCGCGGCAAGGCGGTCATCATCACTGGTGGCTTCGGTGAGCACGCGTTCGCGCCACTCGTCGGCGCTGGAGCGGGAGATGGTGCGCAGCACCCCGTTGGTGAAACCGGTGGTGGCGCGGGAGCCCACCTGACGGGCGAGTTCGACGGACTCGTTCACGGCGGCGTGGGTGGCCACCCGGGTGGCGAGCAACTGGTGCGCACCGAGACGTAGCACGTCCAGGATGGCCGGGTCGATCACGGTGACGGGCCGACCGGCCGCGTCGGCGATCACCCGGTCGTAGAAGCCCTGCATACGCAGGGTGCCGTAGGTCAGCTCGGTGGCCAATGCGGCATCCGCGGTGCTGAGCGCCGCCCGCTTGATGCGGCTGGGCAGCAGCAGGTTCGCGTAGGCGTCTGATTCCCGCACGGCGGCGATGACCTCGTAGGCCACCCGCCGGGCCGGCTGCACGAAGTCGGTCTGCGGGCGCTCCAGGCCGCGGCCGCCCTGAGCACGGACGTCGTTCTTTCGCCCCTGGCGACGGTCGTCGCTCATGAGGCGACAACCTCCGTCCAATTCACTCCGCGCCACCAGTCGATTGCCTTCATCTGTGTCTTTCCGGCCGGTTGCACGGTGACCAGCTCGAGCGGCTCGGTCCCCGTTCCAATCAGCACTTTCTTGTCGATCTCACGGATCAGGCCGGCCGGTTGCGGCTCGGATCCCTGGGTCAGGGCAACGCCCTGGAGTTTGAGGCGGGCGTCGCCGAGCACCGTGAACGCGCCCGGCTCCGGGGTGACCCCGCGCACCCGGTTGCGCACCGAGACGGCCGGTTCGGACCAGTCGATACGGGCATCCGCAAGAGTCAGCTTGGGGGCCAGGGTGACCGGACCGGACTGCGGGGTCGCCTGGACGCCGCCGGCTTCGAGGGCGTCGATCACCTGCAGCAGCAGACGCGCGCCGCTGTCGCTGAGCGCCCGCAACAGGCTGCCCGCGGTGTCGTCCTCGACGATCGCCCGCGTCAGTTGCGCGAACACGGCGCCCGCGTCGAGTTCCGGAACCAGCTGGAATACGGCGGCACCAGTCTGCTCGTCGCCGGCCATGAGTGCGCGCTGCACGGGAGCGGCACCGCGCCAGCGCGGGAGCAGGGAGAAGTGCAGGTTGATCCAGCCGAGCCGGGGCACCGACAGGAGCGGTTCACGCACGAGCCCGCCGTAGGCGACGATGACGCCGAGGTCGGGTCGCAGTGCGGCGATCTCCACGGTCGCGGCCTCGTCGAGGCGATTGGCCTTGATCACGTGCAGCCCGTTCTCGACGGCGGCTCGCGCGAGCGGCGAGGGGGTGAGCACGCGTTTGCGGCCGAACGGGGCATCCGCCCGGGTGATCACGGCCGCGAGGTCGTGGTGGGACTGAGCCAGGGCGCCCAGGCTGGGCACGGCCGCCTGCGGCGTGCCGGCGAAGACGAGTTTCATTTAGAGCAGCTCCGGGTCGTCGAATCGTACTTTGAGTGTAGGCGCGGGGCGGAAGGCCGCCCCCTTCGGGCGCCGGCGGCGGGCGGCATTGCGCACGACCGCGGCCTTGAGCGCACGGGCCACGGCGTCACCGCTGGCGTAGGGCAGCCGCACGATCGCACGCACCAGGGGGTCCTCCGTGGTGACCGGGCCGAGTACATCGACGCCGTCCATCCCGGCCAGCTCTGCCAGGGCCAGGGCGACGTCGGCGTCGGTGCCGGTGACGGATGCAGCACGCACCGCGGGCGGGAATCGCAGTTGGCGGCGATCGGCCAGTTCCGACGCGGCGAGCATCTCGGGCTGCCAGGAGTTCAGCGCCCGGGCGACGAGCCCGCCCACGCCGACCAGGACCACAGCGGCACCCGGGGCCGCCAGGGATGCGGCGTTGGACCACCAGCGCAGGCAGTCCTCCCCGACCCGCAGGGATTCCCGGGCGAGCATCCGTTCGCCGTCGAGCAGCAGGATGGCTCGGTATCCACCCGTCGGGATGGGCTCCGCGCCGCGGGTGGCGATCACCAGGGCCGGGGCGTCGCCGAGGTGCTGCAGCGGATGGTCGCCGTCGGCGACGATAATGCGCGCGCCGGGGAACGCCCGGCCGAGTTCTTCGGCGGTTCGCCCGGTGCCGAGGGTGACGACCCGCAGGGCGCGCCCCTCGCAGTGCGTGCAGCTCCAGTTGGCGGCCAGCGCCCCGCACCAGCGACACGACGGGGTGGAGTCCTTGGAGGCCAAAGCGAGCGGCCCCTGACAGGTGGTGCAGCGGGCGGCCTTCTTGCAACTCTGGCAGGCGAGCATCGGGGCGTAGCCGGGGCTGGCCACCTGCACCAGCACGGGGCCCTGGGCCAGCGCCTCCTTGGCGGCCCGCCACGCGGCCGTCGGGATGCGCGCGGCGCGGGCCTGCTGGTCGGGCTCGGACTGGAAGTCGGTAGGGATGATCCGCGGATGCCGGTTCTGCGCGGGGTGCACCGCAGTGAGCCAGCCCAGCTCGACCAGGCGCTGCACCTCGACGGTGCGGGTATGGCCGAGGAAGACGAGGGCGCAGCCGGACTGGCCCTGGCGCACGAGCGCGGCGTCGCGGGAGTGCGCGTAGGGGCTGAGCGGTTCGCCGTGCAGCGGGTCGCCGTCGTCGAAGAGCGCGATCAGACCGAGGTCGTGGGCCGGCGCGTAGACGGCCGACCGATTGCCGAGCACGATCCGGGGTTCCGGGGCAAGGGCGGCCAGGAAGGCCCGATAGCGCTCCGGGTTGGGCTGGCGTGCATCGACGCGGCTGACCGAGTCGGCCGGGGCCAGCAGGTCGAGGGCGGCCTGAAGCTGGTCTTGGTCGCGGTAGTCCGGCACGATGAGGATGGCGCTCCGCCCGGCGGCCAGGCCGGCCACCGCGAGCTCGGCCAGGGTGATCGCCCACTTCCCGATGGTCTGCCCGTCCGGCAGCCGTTGCAGCTCGGGCACCGCGGCCACGCAGAGGCGCGCCCCCGTGGCGACGGCCGTGTCGAGGATGCCGGCCGGGTAATCGGCACAGGCCGGTCCGGCGGGGGTGGCGGGGTCGGCCACATCGCCAGGCTCGGCCACGGTGGCAACACCGGCCGTCCCGTCGGCCGGGGCGGAAGCATCCGCTGTTCGCGCCGCCAGCCAGGCCTTCTCCACCCGGACCTGGCGCGGGGGCACGGCGAGACGGATGATGTCGCTCGCGTTCCCCGAGGCCCGGTCGGCGACCCGACGGGCGAGCTCCCAGACCTCGGGGGTGAGCACCTGGGCGGCGGAGACCACGCTCTCGAGCGGGCTGAGCGCGCCCCGGAATTCGGTGCCAGCCTCGAGACCCGGCAGCGCCTCCGGGCCTGCGGCCGGTCCGACCGCACCGCGCCCCTCGGCCGCACCCAGCACCTCGATCAGGTATCCGTCGGCGACGCGACCGGCCGAGCGCAGCGGCACCCGCACGCGCACGCCGGGCCGGGCGATGCCGGCGAGCTCATCGGGAATGCTGTAATCGAACAGGTGGTCGAGCTGCGGCAGCGGCGAGTCGATGAGCACCCGGGCCACGAGGCCGGAGCGGGTCATCGGCGCCGCGCCTGCCCGGTCACAGTCCGGCAGCGCTTCTCAGCTCGTCGACCCGGTCGAGGCGCTCCCAGGTGAAGTCGGGAAGCTCGCGGCCGAAGTGGCCGTAGACGGCGGTCTGCGCGTAGATCGGGCGCAGCAGGTCAAGGGAATGGATGATCGCGGCCGGGCGCAGGTCGAAGACCGCGCGGATCGCCGCGGTGATGTCCCGGTCGGCCATCACCCCGGTGCCGAAGGTCTCCACGTAAAGTCCGACGGGCGAGGCCTTGCCGATGGCGTAGGCCACCTGAATCTCGAGACGGTCAGCCAGCCCGGCGGCCACGGCGTTCTTGGCCACCCAGCGCATCGCGTACGCTGCGGAGCGGTCGACCTTCGACGGGTCCTTGCCGCTGAACGCACCCCCGCCGTGCCGGCTGGAACCGCCGTAGGTGTCGATGATGATCTTGCGCCCGGTGAGGCCGGCGTCGCCCTGAGGGCCGCCGATCTCGAACCGCCCGGTCGGGTTGATCAGCGTATTCAGTTCAGACGAGTCCAGTTCCACGCGGTCGAGCACCGGGCGGATGACGAGTTCCTCGACCTCCGCACGCAGCCGCTCGTTGGACACCTTCGGCGAGTGCTGGGTCGACAGCACGACGGTCTCGACCGAGCGCGGCGTGATGCCGTCGTAGCCGATGGTGACCTGGGTCTTGCCGTCGGGCCGAAGGTAGTCGAGTTCGCCGGACTTGCGCACCTCGGCGAGGCGTTCGGCGAGGCGGTGTGCGATCCAGATCGGGATCGGCATCAGCTGGGGGGTCTCCCGGGTGGCGTATCCGAACATGATGCCCTGGTCGCCGGCCCCTTGGCGGTCGAAGTCCTCGACACTGGACTCTTCCCGACGCTCGAAGGCGTTGTCCACGCCCTGCGCGATGTCGGGCGACTGGCCGCCGATGGAGATCTCCACGCCGCAGGAGCGGCCGTCGAACCAGACGTCCGAAGAGTCGTAGCCGATATCGGTGATGCACTTGCGCACGATTGAGGGGATCTCGACGTAGGCCTCGGTGCTGACCTCGCCGGCGACGTGTACGAGCCCGGTGGTGACGAGGGTCTCGACGGCGACCCGGCTGTGCGGGTCTTCCGTCAGGAGCGCATCCAGAATGCTGTCGGAGATCTGGTCGCAGATCTTGTCGGGGTGACCTTCGGTTACCGACTCCGAAGTGAAAAGGCGTAGATCGCGCATCTTGCCCGTCTCTGTTGCAGAACAACGTGTAGAAGAAATGAACGTGAAAAATTCTCCGCTGAGACCGGGCCGAGCCGACCGGGCACCCGGTCGTGCCGGTCGGGAAGCGCCGGAGACCCTGCCCTTGCCGGCGACGGCAACCCAGGTGACCGGATGCCCGAGCGGTCTCAGCCGATTAGGTCAAGGATGCGCCCGGCCACCGACATTTTGGTTCCGGAGACCTCACACACTATATCTCCGTCGTGATCGAGCACCGTGATCGCGTTACGGTCCGAGGCGAAACCCTCCGCCCAGCCCACGCGGTTGACCACCAGGAAGTCGCAGCCCTTGCGCGCCATTTTCTCGCGGCCGAGTACAAGCAGGCGAACCGGATCCGGCTCCGTCTCCGCGGCGAACCCGATCAGTACCTGGCCCGTGCGCTTCGTCCGGGCGAGCCCGGCGAGGATATCGGGATTGCGGGTCAGTTCGAGCAGCAGGGTGTCGCCGGTCTCGTCTTTCTTGATCTTGCCGGCGCTCACCTGCACCGGCCGGTAGTCGGCGACCGCGGCCGCCATGATCACGGCGTCGGCCCCGGCGGCGGCATCCGTGACGGCCGCCTCGAGCTCGAGCGCGGTGCCCACGAGCCGCAGTTCCACCGCTGTTGGTGCGGCAACCTCGAGATTCGCGGCGATCAGGGTCACGGACGCACCCCGAGCCAGGGCGGCCTGCGCCAGGGCGACCCCCTGCTTACCGCTGGAACGGTTGCCGAGGAAGCGCACGGGGTCGAGGGGCTCGCGAGTGCCGCCAGCGGTGATCACGACGTGCTTGCCGACCAGGTCGGCCCCTGGCCCATCGGTGCGGTCGGCCAAGGCAAGGGCGGCGAGGGCCGCGGCGACGATGGTGTCGGGCTCTTCCATCCGGCCGGCTCCGGCGTCGGCGCCGGTGAGCTGGCCGACCCCAGGCCCGACGACGATGACGCCGCGGGCGCGGAGGGTGGCCACATTGGCGACCGTAGCCGCGTTGTTCCACATCTCCGTGTGCATCGCCGGGGCGATCACGAGCGGGGCGGTGCTGGCCAGGATGGTGTTGCCGAGCAGGTCGTCGGCGAGGCCGGTGGCGAGCTTCGCGATGGTGTTCGCGGTGGCCGGGGCCACGACGATCAGGTCGGCGGATTGGCCGATGGCCACGTGCCGCACCTCGGCGACGCCCTCATAGAGATCCATGTGCACGGGGTTGCGGGAGATAGCCTCGAGGGTGGGCTTGCCGACGAATCGCAGCGCCGCCGGCGTCGCCACGACGTGCACGCAGTCCCCCCGCAACACGAAAGCGCGCACGACGTTCACGGCCTTGTAGGCAGCAATGCCGCCGGTTATCCCGACGACGATCGTGCGACCTGACGACATCCTGCGCGCTTGTGGGTGCGTTACTCGGCGATGGGGCGGGAGGTGAGCTTGTCTTCGTTGATCTCGCGGAGAGCGACGGACAGCGGCTTGTCGTCGACGGTCGAGTCGACGAGCGGGCCGACATTGTCGAACAGGCTGCCTTCGTGCAGGTCCGCATAGTAGTCGTTGATCTGACGCGCGCGCTTGGAGGCGAAGACCACGAGGGCGTACTTGGAGTCGGCCTTGGTGAGCAGGTCGTCGATGGGCGGGTCAATGATGCCAGTGAGCTTGGTAGCCATTGGTGTCACTCCTTCAGAGCGGTTTGTGCTGCGGGACGCGCAGAATCACGGAAAACGGGCGCTACGGCAGCAACGGCGCCGTACGCAGATTCATCAAGTCTACGACCTCGCGCGCCGCTTCGCCCACGTCGTGGTTTACGACCCGATAATCGAACTCCCCCTGGGCGGCCAATTCGAGTTTGGCCGTCTCGAGCCGGCGGGCCTGTTCGGCGGGCGCCTCGGTGTCCCGACCGATCAGCCGGCGCACCAGTTCGTCCCAGCTCGGCGGAAGTAGGAAGACCAGTCTGGCCTCCGGCATGGCCCGGCGAACGGCCCGGGCTCCTTGGATGTCGATCTCGAGGAGCACGCTGTGACCCTCGTTCAAGGCCTCCGTGACTGGACCCCGCGGGGTGCCGTAGCGGTGCGCGTTGTGCACGGTCGCCCACTCGAGCAGGTCGCCGGCCGCGACCATCCGGTCGAATTCGGCGTCGTCGACGAAGAAGTAGCTCACGCCCGCGGTCTCGCCTGGGCGAGGTGCCCGGGTCGTGGCCGACACCGACAGGTGCACGCCCGGGTGATGCTGACGGATGTGCGCCGCGACGGTTCCCTTGCCGACCGCGGTGGGACCGGCCAGCACGACAAGCTTCGCGGAGGAATCGCCGCGCCTCGCGACGGTGCGCGTGGTGAGAAAATCTCGCAACCGATCGCGTTGGTGCTTGCCCAGCCCCCCCAATCGCTTCGACGGCGAGATCTCGAGCCGCCCCATGATTCGGTGCATCTTGGTGACGCCGATCGCCGGAATGCTGATCAGGAACTCGGTCACCCGCAGGCGCCCTTCGACGCCGTCCGGGCTCTCGGTCGCGGCGGACAACACGTCGAGCGCGCTACGTTTTCCCTGCGCAATCTGGCTTTTAACTGCGGAGCGTGCGCGGCGAGCCGCCACGGCGGCGCGCGAGGCGGCAACCCGATCGACGTCGGGTGGGGTGGGGCGATTCTCAGCCACGGGCAGCTCCTGCTTCAACTACTCGGCGCGCAATCGCTTGTTTGATTCGGTCGGGGCCGACCTCTAGAACGCTGCGCGATTCACTCACGATAACGCCTTCCGCGTACCCCCCGTACAAGTTCTTCAGATCGGCGACCTGCGCGCCCTGGTGGCCGAAGCCGGGAGCGAGGATGGGGGTGAGACCGCGGGCGGGCGCCACGGAGAGGTCCAGTCCGAACGTGGCCAGGTCCAGTGTGGCGCCGAGCACCACCCCGACCGAGCCGAGAGAGGAAGCCCCGGACCGGGCATTCCGCTCGGTCACGGCGCCGAAGACGGATTGGGCGACGCTTTGGCCGGTCTGATTCCCCTCGGCGATCACGGCCCGCTGAAGCGCCGCCGCCTCGGGGTTCGAGGTGGCGGCCAGCACAAAGATCCCCTTGCCGGTCTGGGCTGCAAGGCGGAACACCGGTTCCAGCGACCCGACGCCCATATACGCGTTCACGGTGATGGCGTCGACCTCCAGGGGGGACTCCTCGCTCAGCCAGGCCTGGCCGTACGCCTCCACGCTGGTACCGAGGTCGCCGCGCTTGACGTCCGCGATCGTGAGCAGTCCGGCGGCGCGGGCATCCGCCAGCACCCGTTCCAGGGCGAGGTACCCGGCGGAGCCGAAACGCTCGTAGAAGGCCACCTGGGGCTTCACCAGGCCGACCTGGCCGGCAGCGGCGGCCACGACCTGGCGGCCGAAAGACTCCGCCCCGGCGGCCGTGTCCGGCAGACCCCAGTCGGTCAGGAGCCAGGTGTGCGGGTCGATGCCGACGCAGACTTGTCCCCGGACCGAGAAGACATCACCCAGCCGGTCGCCGAAGGCGGCCGGTGCGGCCGGGCCGACCGCTGCGGTCGACCCGTCCTGTTCGTGCGCGCGGCTCACAGGGCCGCCGTCCGGGTGAGGGCGTAGTCCTGCAGCGAGGTCACCTCGAAGCCGCCGCGAATCGCGTCGATCGAGGCCACTGCGGCGCTCAACTCGGCGATGGTGGTGAACAGCGGCAGGTCCGCGGCGACCGCGGCCGCGCGGATCTCGTAGCCGTCGGCTCGGGCGGTGCGACCGCCGGGGGTGTTGATGACGATCTGCACCTCTTCGCGGCGGATCAGTTCCACGATCGACACGTCCGCCTCGTCGGCCTTCTCACTGAACTTGGTGACGATGGCGGCGCGGATGCCGTTGCGTTGCAGAACTTCGGCGGTCCCCTCCGTGGCGGTGATCGAGTAGCCGAGCTGCTGGAGGCGCAGCATGGGCAGGATGATCGCGCGCTTGTCCCGGTCGGAGACCGACACGAACACGGTGCCGGTGAGCGGGATTCCGCCGTAGGCGGCGAGCTGGCTCTTGGCGAAGGCCCGCGGGAAGTCGCGGTCGATGCCCATGACCTCACCGGTTGAGCGCATCTCCGGGCCGAGCACGGAGTCCACGACGAGACCCTCGGGCGTGCGGAACCGGTTGAACGGCAGCACGGCTTCCTTCACGGCGACCGGAGCATCCATCGGCACCCGCGAGCCGTCGATCAGAGGTAGCTTGCCCTCGGCCTTGAGTTCGGCGATGGTCTTGCCGACCATGATCAGCGCGGCGGCCTTGGCCAAGGTGATGCCGAGGGCCTTGGCCACGAACGGTACCGTACGCGAGGCGCGCGGGTTCGCTTCGAGCACGTAGAGCACGCCGGCGCCGATCGCGAACTGCACGTTGAGCAGGCCGCGCACGCCGATGCCGCGGGCGATGCCCAGCGTCGCCTCGCGCACGCGGTCGATCTCCGCACGGCCGAGGGTGACCGGAGGCAGGGTGCAGCTCGAGTCGCCGGAGTGGATCCCGGCCTCCTCGATATGCTCCATCACGCCGCCGATGTAGAGCTCGGTGCCGTCGTAGATGGCGTCCACGTCGATCTCGATGGCGTCGTCGAGAAACCGGTCCACGAGCAGCGGATGCGACGGGCCGATGATGCCCTGTCCGGCCATCCGGTTGAAGTAGTCGGCCAACGCTGCGGAGTCGTAGACGATCTCCATGCCGCGGCCGCCGAGCACGTAGCTCGGGCGCACGAGCACGGGATAGCCGATCTCCTCGGCAACGACCACAGCGCCGGCGTAGTCGGTGGCGACGCCGTTGCGGGGGGCGAGCAGGCCGGCCTGGTCGAGGATGCCGGAGAAAAGTCCGCGCTCCTCCGCCAGGTCGATGGCCTCCGGGGTGGTGCCGAGTATCGGGATGCCCTCGGCCTCGAGGCCCTTGGCGAGGCCGAGCGCGGTCTGGCCTCCCAGCTGCACGACCACGCCGACGAGCTCGCCGCTCTGGCTTTCTGCGTGAATGACCTCGAGCACGTCCTCGAGGGTGAGCGGCTCGAAGTAGAGCCGGTCGGAGGTGTCGTAGTCGGTCGAGACCGTCTCCGGGTTGCAGTTGATCATGATGGTCTCGTAGCCAGCCTCGGAGAGGGCAAACGAGGCGTGCACGCAGGAGTAGTCGAACTCGACGCCCTGGCCGATGCGGTTCGGGCCGGAGCCGATGATGACGACCTTTTTGCGGTCACTGGGCACGACCTCGGTCTCCTGGTCGTAGCTGGAGTAGTGGTACGGCGTGAGTGCGGGGAACTCCCCCGCGCACGTGTCGACGGTCTTGAAGACCGGGCGCACGCCGAGGATGTGGCGCACCGTGCGCACATCCGCTTCGCCGAAGCCGCGAAGCTCGCCGATCTGGGCGTCGGAGAAGCCGTGGTCTTTGGCGGTGCGGAGGATGTCTGTGTCGAGGCGCTCGGCGGCGGCGATCTCGTCCGCGATCTCGTTGATCAGCACGATCTGGTCGATGAACCACGGGTCGATCTTGGTGGCGTCGAAAACCTGCTCGGTGGTGGCACCCTTGCGGAGCGCCTGCTGCACGGTGACGATCCGGCCGTCGGTGGGTACTTCGGCGACCGTGAGCAACTCGTCGACCGTGCGGGTCTCGGCTCCCCAGTGGAACGACGAACCGCGCTTCTCGAGCGAGCGGAGCGCCTTCTGCAGCGCGGAGGCGTAACTGCGGCCGATGGCCATCGCCTCGCCCACGGACTTCATGGTGGTGGTCAGGCGCTGGTCGGCGGCGGGAAACTTCTCGAACGCGAACCGGGGCACCTTGACCACGACGTAGTCGAGGGTGGGTTCGAAGCTGGCCGGGGTGACACCGGTGATGTCGTTCGGGATCTCGTCGAGCCGGTAGCCGAGCGCGAGCTTCGCGGCGATTTTGGCGATCGGGAAGCCCGTCGCCTTGCTCGCCAGGGCGGAGGAGCGGGACACGCGCGGGTTCATCTCGATCACGATGATGCGACCGTCGGCCGGGTTGATCGCGAACTGGATGTTGCAGCCGCCGGTGTCCACTCCCACGGCGCGGATGATGTCGATGCTGATGTCGCGCAGCTTCTGGTACTCACGGTCGGTCAGGGTCAGCGCCGGGGCGACGGTGATCGAGTCGCCGGTGTGTACGCCGACCGGGTCGACGTTCTCGATCGAGCACACGACGACCGTGTTGTCGGCCGTGTCGCGCATCATCTCGAGCTCGAATTCCTTCCAGCCGAGGATGGATTCCTCGAGCAGGACCTCGCTGGTGGGGCTCTGGTGCAGCCCGTCGCCGACGATGCGGCGCAGTTCCGGCTCGGTGTAGGCGAAGCCGGAGCCGAGGCCGCCCATGGTGAAGGAGGGGCGCACGACGAGCGGGTAGCCGAGGTCCTCGGCGAAGCCGACGGCCTCCTCGACCGTGTGGGCGATGTAGGACCGGGCGACGCCGGCGCCCGTGTCCAGCACCAGTTGCTTGAAGATCTGGCGGTCCTCACCCTTCTGGATGGCGTCGAAGGAGGCACCGATGAGTTCGACGTCGTACCTGGCCAGGATGCCGCGCTCGTGAAGCTGGATGGCGGCGTTCAGCGCTGTCTGCCCGCCGAGGGTCGGCAGAATCGCGTCGGGGCGTTCCTTGGCGATGATCGTCTCGAGGATCTCCGGGGTGATCGGCTCGATGTAGGTGGCGTCGGCGAAGTCGGGGTCGGTCATGATCGTGGCCGGGTTGGAGTTGACCAGGATGACCCTGACCCCCTCGGCCCGCAGCACCCGGCAGGCCTGAGTTCCGGAATAGTCGAACTCGCAGGCCTGGCCGATCACGATCGGACCCGATCCGATGACGAGAACGCTGTTGATGTCGTCGCGCTTGGGCATTACTTGGCGTCTCCTGCTCCGGTGGCCGCACGATGCGCGACCACCACATCCCTGAACCGATCGAAAAGGTACTCGGCGTCGTGTGGGCCGGCCGCCGACTCCGGGTGGTACTGCACCGAGAAAGCGGGGATATCGAGGCAGCGGATGCCCTCGACCACCTGGTCGTTGAGGCTGTAGTGGCTCACCTCCACCCGGCCGAAGCCGGTGCGGGACTCATGCACTCCCTCGATGGGCATGTCCACGGCGAACCCGTGGTTCTGCGAGGTGATTTCCACCCGGCCGGTGGTCTTGTCGAGCACGGGCTGGTTGATTCCCCGGTGCCCGAATGGCAGCTTGTAGGTGCGGAAGCCGAGGGCGCGGCCGAGCAGCTGGTTGCCGAAGCAGATCCCGAAGTAGGGCACACCGGCTCGCAGCACCTCCTGTAGGAGGTTCACGTGTAGGTCGGAGGCTGCCGGGTCGCCGGGGCCGTTGGAGAAGAACAGGGCCGACGGGGTGAGGGACAGCACGTGCTCGGCGGTCACTGACTGGGGCAGCACCAGCACCTCGAAGCCGCGCGCGGCGAGGTGGCCCAGGGTGGAGGTCTTGACCCCGAGGTCGAGCACGGCGACCGAGCCGATGCGCTCGCCCTGCGCGGGCACCGAGAACGGTTCGACCGTGGAGACCTCATCGGACAGGTTGCGGCCACGCATGCCGGCGCCGGCACGCACCAGCTCGAGCTGCTCGCCATCGGAGAGGCCGAAACGGTCGCCGGAGAAGATCCCGCTCTTCATGGCCCCGGACGAGCGGATGTGACGGGTGATCGCACGCGTGTCGACACCGCTGATCCCGACCACTCCCCCGCCCGTCAGGTCGTCATCGAGGCTGCGGGTGGACCGGAAGTTGGAGGCCATGCGGGCAGGCTCGCGCACGACGAAGCCGGAGACCCAGATGCGGCGGGATTCCATGTCCTCGTCGTTGGCACCCGTGTTGCCGATGTGCGGCGCCGTCATCAGCACGATCTGCCCGGCGTAGGACGGGTCGGTGAGGGTCTCCTGGTAGCCGGTCATGCCGGTGGCGAAGACGATCTCGCCGAGGGTCTGCCCCACGCTGCCGTAGGAACGGCCTTCGTAGCGGCGGCCGTCCTCGAGTACGAGCACGGCAGGAGTCGGTCGGTCGGGGGTCGTTGCGTTGCTCACGCTACGCCTCGCTTTCATCGCGCGCGGCCGGGCGCCGGGCGTCGGCCGCAATGGTTCGAATGGCGTCGTTCACGCTGACGCGGTCGGATGGGTCAAGGATTCGGAAATAGCTGTCGACGATCTGTCTGTCGGCGCCGGGCAGCCGCCAGCCGAGCAGCAGCAGGCCGTCGGTCTCGACGGCGCGGTCGATTGCCACGGTGGCGTCTTCCAGCACGGCGATGGCCGAGGCAGGGATGAACACCGCCTCCTCGCCGGCCAGGGCCAGGATCAGACCCGCGTCGGTCACGGTCAGGCGGGCCCGGGCCCGGAAACCCAGGCCAGGGATGTTCAGGCGTTCGAGCGGCTGGGCGCGGAGGGTCGTGGCGACGTAGAACACGGCGGCGGAGGCCAGCTCTAGTGCCGCGTCGACGGGCAGCGGGTAGCCGGCCGGCAGGGCGGCGTCCCGGCGGCTGCGGCCCCGCCAGCTGCGCAGCATGAGGCCGAGCAGGCCGAGCAGCACGGCGACGGTGATGACGGTGGCGATGGTCCTAGCCATGGGTTCGCTCCTCGAGTGCCGCGATCTCGTCGGCGGGCCGCAGCGCACCGTCCAGAACCGTGGCGTAGCCCCGGTGGAATGTGGCCAGCACCCGACCCGGCAGGGTCATCGCCAGGTAGGGCGAGTTGGCGCTCCTGCCGGCCAGGTTGCCGCGCTCGAAGACGCGGCTCGCGGCGGGATCGTAGAGGGTGAGCTCGGCGGGAGCCCCGACGAGCAGACCCTGGCCCTGGCCGGCGAGCCGGCCGATCCGGGCGGGGCTGCTGGAAAGCACGCGAGCGATGTCCGTCCAGTCGAGCAGCCCGGTGTTGACGACGGCCGCGTGCACCACGGAGAGGGCGGATTCGAGGCCGACCATGCCGTTCGCCGCGGCGTCCCACTCGCAGTCCTTCGCCTCGACCGGGTGCGGGGCGTGGTCGGTGGCAACGATGTCGATGGTGCCGTCGGCGAGGCCGGCGCGCAGGGCTTCGACGTCTTCGCGGCGGCGGAGCGGCGGGTTGACTTTGAACCGGGCGTCGTAGCCGACGACCAGGTCCTCGGTGAGCAGCAGGTGGTGCGGGGTGGCCTCGGCGGTCACCTGGATGCCGCGGGCCTTGGCCCAGCGGATGACGTCGACCGAGCCGGCCGTCGACACGTGGCACACGTGCAGACGCGACCCGACGTGCTCGGCGAGCAGCACATCGCGGGCGATGATCGACTCCTCGGCGACCGCGGGCCAGCCGACCATCCCGAGTTCGCTTGAGAGTGCCCCCTCGTTCATCTGCGCCTTCTCGGTCAGGCGCGGTTCCTGGGAGTGCTGGGCGACAACGCCGTCGAACGCCTTCACGTACTCGAGGGCCCGGCGCATCAACAGCGGGTCGGAGACGCAGAAGCCGTCGTCGGAGAAGACCCGAACCCGGGCACGACTGGTGGCCATGGCGCCCAGTTCGGCCAGGCGCTCCCCCGCAAGCCCGACGGTGACGGCGCCGATCGGCTGCACGGTGACATAGCCGGCGCGCTCACCGAGGGCGAGAACCTGGTCGACGACGCCGGCGGTGTCCTGCACGGGCGAGGTGTTGGCCATCGCAAACACGCTGGTGAAGCCGCCCACGGCCGCGGCCTGACTGCCGGTCAGGATGGTTTCACTCTGTTCGAAGCCCGGTTCGCGCAGGTGCGTGTGCAGGTCGACCAGGCCGGGCAGAGCGATCAGGCCGGCCGCGTCGACGACGGTTGCGCCGGCACCAGAAAGCTTGGAACCGATCTCCACAATCTTGCCGTCGGCGAGGATAAGGTCAGTGCGGGTGCCGTCCGCGAGTGTCGCACCTCGAATCAGGTACGGCGTGCTGGCCGCGCTGTCGCTGGACATCTATGAATCCTCCCGATCGCCGGACAACAGCAGGTACAGTGCCGCCATCCGCACTGAAACCCCGTTTGCGACCTGTTCGCGCACGGTTGAGCCGGCCGAATCGGCCGCCGCTGAAGATATTTCCAAGCCGCGATTCATGGGGCCGGGGTGCATCACAATGGTAGTCGGGGCCAGACGGCCGAAGCGCTCATCGTCCAGGCCCCAGCGGCGCGAGTACTCGCGGCTGTTCGGGAAGAAAGCGGCGTCCATGCGTTCCTGCTGGATGCGCAGCATCATCACCACGTCGGGCCCGGCGTCGATGGCCGCGTCCAGGTCGAAGCCCGACTCGGCCGGCCAACCGCTCATGTCCATCGGCAGCAGGGTGGGCGGAGCGATCAGGCTCACGTGCGCGCCGAGCGTGGTGAGCAGCCAGAGGTTCGAGCGGGCCACCCGGGAGTGCAGGATGTCACCGACGATGGTGACCGTGACGCCGTCCAGGTCCCGACCGCGCGCGGCACCCTGGTGCAGCCGACGACGGATGGTGAACGCGTCCAGCAGCGCCTGGGTCGGATGCTCATGGGTGCCGTCGCCCGCGTTGATGATGCCGGCGTCGATCCAGCCGCTTTCGGCCAGCACGTGGGGTGCCCCGGAGGCCGGATGGCGGATGACGACCCCGTCGGCACCCATCGCGGCGAGGGTTTGAGCGGTGTCCTTGAGGCTTTCGCCCTTCGACACGCTCGAGCCCTTGGCGCTGAAGTTGATCACGTCCGCGCTCAGCCGTTTCGCGGCGGCCTCGAAGGAGATCCGGGTCCGCGTCGAATCCTCGAAGAACAGGTTGACCACGGTCTTGCCGCGCAGGGTGGGCAGCTTCTTCACCTCGCGGTTGGCGACATCAGCCATGTCCTCGGCGATGTCGAGCAGCAGGATCGCCTCGTCGCGACTCATGCCCTTGGTCGAGAGGAGGTGCCTCATCACGCGACCCCCTCGTCAGCGCCTTCGAGGGGTCCGCCGTCGATGCTGACGAACTCGTCGCCGTCGACCTCGAGCAGGTGCAGGTTGATGCGTTCCGCGGTGGAGCTGGGCAGGTTCTTGCCCACGAAGTCGGCCCGGATCGGCAGTTCGCGGT
The DNA here is from genome assembly GCF_004402835.1 of Cryobacterium sp. Sr3. Classification (NCBI taxonomy): domain Bacteria; kingdom Bacillati; phylum Actinomycetota; class Actinomycetes; order Micrococcales; family Microbacteriaceae; genus Cryobacterium; species Cryobacterium sp. Sr3. The sequence goes on from NZ_SOFA01000042.1 coordinate 70,046, forward strand.
GGCCGCGGTCCACGAGCACCGCCAGGCGCACGACGGTCGGCCGCCCGTGGTCGCCGAGTGCGTCGAGGGCGGCGCGGATGGTGCGGCCCGAGTAGAGCACATCGTCGACGAGCACCACCGTGACGCCGTCGACGCTGCCGGGCACCAGGGTGCGGGTCGGCGTGCGGGTGCGGGTGTGGCCGAGGTCATCGCGGTACATGGTGACGTCGAGGGAGCCGACCCGGACATCCGTCGCCATGGGCTCGATGCGCGCGATGGTCTCGGCGATGCGCCGGGCCAGAACGACCCCGCGAGTGGGGATGCCGAGGATCACAAGGTTCTCGGCGCCTCGATTGGACTCCAGGATCTCGTGGGAGATCCGAGTCAACGCTCGAGCGATATCAGCCTGGTTCAACACGGTGCGTGCCATCAACCCGACCTCCTTCCCCGCCTCACCGGACGGCTGTTAAAGGATGTCATTTCCGGATTTTACACTAGCACCCGACGCGGGCTCCCTCGTGCTGGGCCTAACCGCCCCCAGGGGCGCCGAAGTGGCTGCCGACCTTGATTGGTTGCCGGCCCCAGGCGAGGGAGGACGACGCCATGTCGCCCCATGGCAGCGAGAAGAACATCGAGAGGTCCCCGGGCCCATCCCCGTCCGCGTCCGAGGTGAGCGCCCCGGCCGTCAGCAGCCAGCGGTGGGCATTCACGGACCTCGACGTCACCCTGCAGCTGCAGGGCACCACCCCTATGCGCTCGGCCTGGCCATCCTTCATCGCCGGCACCGTTGCCGGCATCACGGTCTCCACCTGAGACCTTCGCGGCTGAGCTCAGCCGACCGAGTTGCTACTGAGGAAGTCCAGGAATTCCGCCGGGTCGGTCAGTCCGCCGTCGTAGACCCTGCCGTTGACGAGCACGGTCGGCGTGCCCCGGATCCGGGTGATCTCGGCATCCGCAATCACGCCGTTCAGGGCTTGCTCGGTGTTGGCCCGGGACCAGGCCTGGTACTCGCCGGCCGCGAGGCAGTCGTCGATGTCGACGGGGTTGTCGACGAGGGCCGCAAGCTCCGGATCGCCGAGCCCCACGGTGTTCTCGGCGGGCTGGTTCGCAAACAGGGCCGCCTGGTAGGCGAGCAGGTTCTCCGGGTTGAGGGTGGCCTGGCAGGTAAGCGCGGCGGATGCCCTGGTCGAGTAGGACGTTCCCTGCGAGACCCGGTCGAGGAAAGTGAGCGAGTGCAGCCGCAGGGTGATGGTCCCGTCAGAGGCGAAGGCAGCCAGCTCGCCGCCGTTCGTCTCCTCGAACTGCCGGCAGTACGGGCACATCGGGTCGAAGTAGACGTCGACGAGCGCGGCGCCGGTGCCGACCGACAGGTAGCCGTCGTCGAAGTGGGCCGCACCGACGGTGCCGGTGGGCAGGGCTTCCTGCGACGCATCCCCGTTCGCCTCATCCGCCTGCGGCTCGCTCGTGGACGAACTCCACGGCTGGTCGCCCACGGCTCCGTTCACGGCCGCCGCGATGAGCGGAATCACGGTCGCGGTGACGACGAGGGCGATCACGAGCGCCAGGGTGGTGGCGGCGATGCCCACGTAGCCGAGAACGAGCCCGGTGATCGCCAGACCTCGGCCGCCCTCATGGGTGCGCCTGATCTGCCCCAGGGCGAGGTGCCCGGTGATCACGGCCGCCAGGGACACGAAGAACGCCGACACCAGGGAGATGATCGCCAGTGTGTTCGTCTTCGGCGCCGCCGGGAAGGGCGACTGTCCGTAGGCGGGCGGATACGGCTCCGGGGCGCGGGGCGGGGCGGGCTCGGTGTTGGTCATGCGTTCCCCCCCTGGCAGAACGGATTACGCGGATGGTGCGGTCTGGGCGATGCGCCCGAGGAGTCCGTTCACGAATCCGGCCGAGTCATCCGTCGACAGGATTTTGGCGGCCTCGACCGCCTCGTCGATGGCGACAGCGTGCGGGACGGCGTCGTTGAAGAGGATCTCCCAGATGCCGATGCGCAGGATGGCGCGGTCGAGGACGGGCATGCGAGCCAGCGTCCAGCCCTGCGAGTACGTCTCGATGAGTTCGTCGATCTCCTCGCGGTGATCCACGACGCCGTCGATGATGTCCCGGGCGTAGAGCCAGGAGGCCATCCGGGCCGGCTCGCTCGCAGCGCGCTGCGCCTCGAGGGCGAGCGACTCCGGGATGGTGCTCTGCCGCACGTCTGCGGCATACAGGATGTCGATCGCACGCTTGCGCGCCTTGGTCCGAGCGCTCACTAGTTGACGCGGCCCAGGTAGTCCCCGGTGCGGGTGTCGACCTTGACTCGGGTGCCCTGCTCGAGGAACAGGGGAACCTGGATCTGGAAGCCCGTTTCGACGGTGGCGGGCTTGGTGCCGCCGGTTGAGCGGTCGCCCTGAAGGCCCGGCTCGGTGTAGGTGATTTCGAGAACGACGGAGGCCGGCAGCTCGACGTAGAGGGGGTTGCCGTTGTGCAGGGCGATCGTCACGTTCTGGTTCTCGAGCATGAAGTTGACGGCGTCGCCCACAACGACGGCCGGAACGTGCAGCTGATCGAAATCGGACACGTCCATGAAGACGTAGGAGTCGCCGTCCGCGTACAGGTACTGGAAGTCCTGGCGGTCGACGTTCTCGGTCTCGATCTTCGCGCCGGCGTTGAAGGTGCGGTCGACGGTCTTGCCCGTCACGACGTTCTTCAGCTTGGTGCGGACGAAGGCGCCGCCCTTGCCCGGCTTGACGTGCTGGAAATCGGTGACTGCCCACAGCTGGCCATCGATGTTGAGCACGACGCCATTCCGGATATCGGCGGTTGATGCCATGAAAATGTGTTCCGTTCACTGGGTTCAATTAGAAAGGTGCGCGGCCGAATCGGCCATCATCGAGTGTAGTTGCCCGCAGCCCGCGCACCAAAGGCGCGAGACCCGGCCGGTCAGGCGGTTGCCGGCACCGACCTCGCGATGAAGTCCAGGGCCAGACGGTAGGAATCGAAGCCGAACCCGGCGATCACCCCGGTGGCCACGGCGCTGACGACGCTCGTGTGGCGGAACGTTTCCCGGGCGTGCGGGTTGGACAGGTGCACCTCGACCAGGGTGACGCCGGCCTTCGTCACGAGAGCGGCGGCATCCCGCAGCGCGTAGCTGTAGTGCGTGAACGCCGCCGGGTTCAGGATGACGGGGATGCGCTCGTCGACGGCCTCGTACAGCCAGTGGATGAGCTCGGCCTCGTCATCCGTCTGGCGCACGTCGACCGTCGTCCCCGCCGGGGCGGCCCGCGTCAGCATCGCGCGCAGCTGATCGAGATCGGCCGACCCGTAAACGTCGGGTTCGCGACTGCCGAGCCGCCCCAGGTTCGGGCCGTTCAGAACGAGAACTGTACTCATTCCCACAGCCTAAGGGAGTACGCGGGCGCCGAAGGCCAGGGCAGGATCAGGGCAGGATCGGCCCGACCGAGATCATCACGCAGTACACCAGGATCATCACCAGCGAGTAGCGGAACATCCGCCTGGCCCAGGCGGCGGGATCGGCGGCGCGCAGGCCGATGACACCCAGCCAGATCCAGTAAGCGCCGAGCACGCCCATGACCGCCGTATAGACGTAGCCCACGTAGCCGAATACCGACAAGAGGAGGGTGGAGACAACGAATCCGACCGTGTAGACGAGGATCTGAACTGTGGTGTTCGGGACGCCCCGCACCACGGAAATGACGGGCACGCCGGCACGGGCGTATTCGTCGTGGCGGTAGATGGCGATGGAGTAGAACTCGGGCATCTGCCAGAGGAACACGGCCAGGAAGGCGAGCACGGCTGCGATGTCGATGGCGCCGGTGACGGCGACGTAGCCGGCCAGAATGGGCGCTGCGCCCGAGACGCTGCCGACCAGGGTGCCGTGGATCGACATGCGCTTGGACAGCATGCCGTAGAGCACGACATAGACGAGGAAGCCGACCAGGCCGACGGCGACGACGAGCCAGTTCGTCCAGGCGATGAGCGTCGCCATGCCGAAAACGAACAGCAGGCTTGAGAAGGTGACCGCGTTCCGCACGCCGATGCGGCCGGTGACCGTGGCCCGCTTCTTCGTGCGTTCCATCACCGTGTCGATGTCGCGGTCGAGCACGTTGTTGAGCACGGTGGCCGAAGCAATCACGAGCGTGGTGCCCAGGCAGAGAGCCGCGAACAGGAAAAGATCCACCTGGCCCCGGGCCGCGAGTAGAAAGCCCGCCGCGGCCGTCAACGCGTTGCCGTAGAGAACGCCGGGTTTGGTCAGGGAGTAGTACAGCGTGACCGTGTCACGGATGCCCGTGCCGTCGGCCCGGCCGGCGAGAGCCCCGTCGGTGCCGTCCACCCGATTGCGAACGAAGAATGGTACGCGCGCAGTCATGCGGAAAGGGGTCCCATCGGGTCGTCGGTCGTGATCAATCATATGCCGCCGAATCTGTGCACGACCCGTGCCGGCCGACATCACACTGGCGCGCGTCGCGGCGCCTCTATCCGGCGCTGATCCAGGGCGGTAGGGTGTCGAAGCCGGTCGTTTGGTCGGCGCCAGGCCAAGAACAAGGGTGTGACATGGCCGGAAGATTCACCATCTATCGGGACCAGTCGGGCCGCTACCGATTCTGTTTCTCCGCGGACAACGGGCAGAGCATCCCGTCGCCGGAGACCTATTGCACGGAGGACGAGGCCCGGAAAATGGTTGACTCTCTGCGCTCCAACGTCAGCCCACGCAGCCGCCGCACGCACTGAGGCCAGCGCCTGTCTCCGAACCGTCATCCCCGTGGCGACAGGGGTGCAACAGCGTTCTGCTCATTCTGGCCTTGCAGTCGCCCTGCATCGGTCGAATTGGCCCACCACGCGTCACGTCAGGGGAGAAATTGACAGACCACGAAAGCGCGGGTCGTCGGCCCCGCGCCGCCTGGCGAGGATCTGCGTCGGGTAGCGCCAACGCCCGCAGACCACGGAGGCGTCGCGTCCTCCGAAACCTCCTCGTCATCCTGGCCAGCGCCCTGGTCGTCTCGTTTCTGACCGAGGCCTTCCTGATCCGCACGTTCTACATCCCGACCGGATCGATGCAGGACACCCTGCAGATCGACGACCGCATTATCGTGAACGAGCTCGTCCCCGACGTCGTCGACATCGATCGCGGCGACATCGTCGTTTTCAGGGATCCCGGCGGATGGCTCGGTCCGGTCGCTCCGGCCCCGATCGAGGCAGGGAACACCGTTGTCGACGGCATCCAGTGGCTCGCCGCTGAGGCCGGCCTCCGGGTTCCGGATTCCGATGACCACCTCGTGAAACGCGTCATCGGCCTCCCCGGCGACGATGTGGCCTGTTGCGACGCGGCGGGCAGCACTACCGTCAACGGCGAGCCGATCACCGAGCCCTACCTCAAGCTGCCGCCCGGGGCCATCCGAACGTCGGAGTACGACTTTTCCGTGACCGTGCCGGCCGGCGGTCTCTGGGTCGAGGGCGACAACCGTTACAACTCGGCGGACAGCCGGCTGCACACAGACACACCCGGCAACGGATTCGTGCCCGTCTCCCATGTGGTCGGCCGGGCGTTCGTGATCAACTGGCCGCTCAGCCACTGGTCCTGGCTCGGCGGCTGACCCGCCGCCCCGACACCGCCCCCGCCGATCCCGTTCCCGCCCCCGCCCCCGCCCTTGCCCTTGCCCCAATACCAGACCCCCAGTCTCGGGCGAATTCGACGGAGATTTTGGCCCCACGCGTCCCAAACCGGCCAAACCGTGCCAGATTGCGCAAAATCTCCGTCGAATTCGTTCGTTCCATTCGGCCGCGCTGCGTGGGACTACGTCGGCGAAAAAGCGCCCTCTGGCCAGCGTCGCACAAGCCGGATACGACGAGACGACGAGTCAAAAGCAGATGCCAGCGCTGGCACCCTCGAGTGCCTCCCGGCGCGAGAGCACCGGCATCCGTTGGCGCGCTCCCCAGCGCTTCCCGACGCTCCGCAACGCCCTGGAACGTCGTGGCGTGCCCCGCGGCCTGACCACGGGATCGGTTGCCGCCGCGGTCGTCCTCTTTCTCGGCGCGTTCAGGCAGCCCTGCGCCGCTAGCGAGGAGGCGCGTTCACCCTGGGCGGCCGGCCCTGGGCCAGGAGGGCCGCCGGGGACTCTCCGGCGGACGACCAGGGACCCTCCCAGCCGATCACGGCGAAAGCCGAGGTCGGCAGGGACACGGTCGTGCCGGCGAGAGCGGTGGCCAGATCCTCGAGGCCGGGATTGTGGCCCACCAGGACGACGGTGTGCATGGTGCCCGGCAGCGCCCGAACAATGCTCTGCAGTTCGCCGGCCGAGGTGGCATACACCGCATGTTCGACACGGATCGGCGGAGTGCTCTCGAACTCGGCCGCCACGAGGTCCCAGGTGGCCCGCGCGCGCTCCGCCGGTGACACGACCGCGAGATCGATGCGGTAGCCGCTGTGGGACAGCCACGCTCCGGTGAGCGGCGCCTGCCGTACCCCACGTTTTGCCAGCGGCCGGTCGACGTCGGCCTGGCCGCCCGCCCAGTCCGACTTGGCGTGCCGCAACAGGATCAGGGTGCGTTCAGGCATCGCCCGGCCCCGCGCCCACCCGGCCGGCAACACAGACGTTGACACTTTCCAATCGCTCACCGCTGATCATCATCCTGTCAGTCTGCCACTGCATCCACGACGGTGGCCGGGAGTTCGCAGACGCCCTCGTCGTGGGCGACGAACATGCCCGTGATGCGCACCACTTTGCCGAAGGATTCGGCGAGTTCCCGGGCCCAGGCCTGGTCGGGCGCGGTCAGCGCCGCGGTGCCCGGTCGCTCGAGGGTGAGGATGACGCTGCCGCACGGGCCGTGCTCGGACAGGAGCCGACCGACCGCCGCGGCCATGACGGCGGCACCGCCGGGTTTCGGACGGAGCGGGATGTCGTCGACGGGAATCAGCAGGGGAATCTGCCGCCCGCAGGCGTCGAGCAGCATGAACCAGAGCTGGCGGCTAATCGCGTGGCCGACGAGGTCGGCCACCCGGTCTCGCGCCTGCTCGGTCGTGGTCACTGGGGCAGCGTCTTCGACGCGCAGAGGGGTTGTCATGCCACCCAGACTGGACGCGCGGACATCCGTCGCGGTCCCCGTCCACAGGGCCGGGCTCGGGAGGGAGCGGTGGAGGAGAGTGAACTCGACGGCGTCGCTCAGGGAGTCATCGTAGATCGGCTTCTGCAGCACCGCCCGGCTGGGCGCGGTGCACACCTCGCCCTGGTTGAACGCGAAGAGCACGAACCCTTCCAGGGCCTTGTCGTAGAACGCATCCTTCTCCTGGGCGACGTCGCCGAAGAAGATGTTGGGGCTCTTTCTGCCGAGCTTCATGGTCGACGGGATGATATTGGAGCTCGCGTACTGCATGATCCGACGCCCGGTCGAGGTCTCTCCCATGAACGCGATCTTGCGGATACGGTTGGACGACGCGAGCGGCTTGCCGGCCTCGATGCCGAAACCGTTGACGACGTTGAGCCCTCCCGTCGGCAGCACATCGCCGATCAGTTCGATCAGCACGAGGATCGACACCGGGGTCTGATCGGCCGGCTTCAGCACGATCGCGTTGCCGGCGGCCAGGGCCGGGGCCAGCTTCCAGACGGCCATCAGGAGTGGGAAGTCCCACGGGATGATCTGCCCGACGACGCCGAGCGGCTCGTGGAACTGGTCGGAGACCATGTCGCCGCCCAGCTCGGCGTGGTCGCCATCCTAGGCGCGGATGGAGGCAGCGAAATAGCGGAAGTCGTCGGAACAGAGCGGGATGTCCGCGTTCAACGTCTCGCGCACCGGCTTGCCGTTCTCCCAGGTCTCGTCGACCGAGAGCAGGTCGAGGTTCGCACCGATGATGTCGGCGATCTTGTTGAGCACGGCCGCGCGCTCGGTCGACGAGGTCTTGCCCCACACCGGCGCTGCACTATGCGCGGCGTCCAGGGCCAGTTCGATATCCTCCGCGGTGCCGCGGGCCACCTCGGCGAACGGCTTCCCGTTGACGGGTGAGATGTCTTCGAAGTACTGGCCCCTGACGGGCTTGACCCACTCGCCGCCGATCCAGTTCTCGTAGCGGGGCTTGAAGGTGACGAGGGCGCCCGGTGTTCCGGGGTTGGAATAGACGGTCATGATGTCTCCTCGTCGACGACGTCGTCGGTGTGGAACCGCGGGACGCGGACCTGGACCTTGATCCGAGGAAGGAGAACGTTGCTTCAGCGTTGCGGGATATTGCGGGCGGGGCCGCGGAGCCGTCGCGGCGCAACTCGTCCGCGATCCGGTTCAATCGGGCGACCACGGATGCCCGCTTCGGCGACCGCGCCGGCAGCAGTTCGAGGCACGCGCGCCAGACCTCAGCGTCGTAGGTCGCCTCGTCGGTGCGGGCGTACTCCAGCAGGAGTTCGGCGGACGCGTCGCTGAGCATGGCCTGCCGCAGCCGCGCAGAGATCCCGGCGCGGATCTGGACGATTCCCGGCGCGGTCGAGCTCGGTAGCACGGGCCCCCGGTAGGCCCCCAACGCCACCCGGTGCGTGCCGGGCTCCAGGGATGCCAGCACGCGCTGGGCGTCCAGTTCGACGGATGTCTCGAGCCGGTAGGGCCGGGAGGCGATGCCGCCACGGGGGCTGGTCTGCTACAGCACCCCGCGTAGCCGCACCATCTCGGCACGCAGGTTGTCGACCGCGTTGGTTTGGTCGGTGAGCAGCAGCGAGAGCCGGTCGTTGGATGCGCAGTTCCGCTTCCAGGGCCGCGACGGCCGCCGCCACGAGCGGGAGAGTCTGCGGGGCCACCGCCTCGTCGCCGCCCGTGATGTCGATGACGCCGAGGATGGAGCCGGAATGCGGGTCGGGGATGCGCACGGCCGTGCAACTCCACGGATGCGCCAACTGGTTGAAATACTCGGCCCGCTGAATCTGGATTCCGTGATCGAGGGCCAGGGCCGTGCCCGGCGCGCTCGTGCCGACCCGGCGCTCGGACCAGTCCGACCCCTCGACGAACAGCATCCCCTCCGCCTTACTCCGCACGGTTCGGTCACCGTCGATCCAGAGCGGGCGACCGAACTCGTCACCGATGGCCACGATCAGGCCGGAGTGAAAGGCGTGCCGGATGAGCAGGTTGTGCACGACCGGGAGCACGGCGGCCAGCGGATGCCGGTCGCGCAGCTCGTCGGAGCTGAGTTCGTGTTAGTGGACGAGCCTCAGCGAATCAAGGCTGAGGGCGAGCGACCGTTGCCAGGACTCCTGCACCAGCTTGCGCACGCCCGGACCGACGAACCGTTCCGTGACTGCCGCCTCCTGGGCCGCCGTCAGGTCCGCGAAGTCTCCGCCTCCGCTCTCGCCGGCCGCACGGACGAACCACGGACTCGTCCTGAAGCCTCCGAACAGCTTCGGTCAGCGGCGACCGGCTGCGCCGGTCTGGGAATCAGTCTGGGCCCACGGATGCGGCGCGAATAGTTAGGAGCCGATCTCCTGGTAGGCGGCGAACAACAACGACGAGTCCGGTCCTTCGAGCACGGTCGGCTTCCCGATGTCGTCGAGCACGATGAATCGCAGCATGCCGCTGCGGGTCTTCTTGTCGCGCTGCATGGTGGCGAGCAGGGTGCTCCAGCGGCCGACCGGATAGGTGGTGGGCAGGGTGAGCGATTCGAGGATGCGACGGTGCCGGTCGACGGCCTCGTCCGAGAGCCGGCCGCTCAGCCGGGCGACCTCCGCCGCGAACATCATGCCGACGGCAACGGCCGCCCCGTGCCGCCAGCCATAGCGTTCGGCGTGCTCGACGGCGTGGCCGAGGGTGTGCCCGTAGTTCAGAATCTCACGCAGGCCGGACTCCCTGAAGTCTTCCCCCACGACCCGGGCCTTCATCCCGATCGCGAGTTCGAGCACGCGCCGGAACTGCGGGGTGTGCGGGTCGGTGACGGCCGTGACATCCGCTTCGACGATGTCCAGGATCTCGGGCAGCTGGATGAACCCGGCCTTCACGATCTCGGCGAAGCCGGCCAGGATCTCGTTACGCGGCAGGTCGTCGAGCACGTCCAAATCGCAGATGACGGCGGCGGGCGCGTAGAAGGTGCCGACAAGGTTCTTGCCCTCGGCGGTGTTGATGCCGTTCTTGCCGCCGACGGCGGCGTCGACCATGCCGAGCACGCTGGTCGGGATCTGCACCAGGCGCACGCCACGGAGCCAGGTCGCGGCGACGAAGCCGGCCAGGTCGGTGACGGCGCCGCCGCCGAAGCCGATCACGGCATCCGTACGACTGAAGTCGGCCTGACCCATGACCTGCCAGCAGAACGCGGCCACCTCGACGCGCTTGGCAGCCTCGGCGTCGGGCACCTCGGCGATCAGCACCTCGAATCTGCCGAGCAGGCTCTCGCGCAGGGCGACGGCGCGGGCGCCCAGGTGTGAGGTGTGCACGATGAGCACCTTCGCCACCTTCGGGCCGAGCTGTTCGACGACGTCGTCGACGAGGCCGCGACCGATCAGAACGGGGTAGCTGTCGGCGCCGGCAACCGTGATAACGGTGGTGGCGGGCTCGGTGGAATCAGGCACAGGTGCTCCGGTCATGATCTTTTCTTGGTCCATTTCACGACGTCATCAGCGATGGCGCCCAGGGGACGGTGCGAGGTGTCGAAACGGATGCCGGCCAGCGCCTCATAGATCGGGCGCCGGAGGGCGTAGATGCGCTTCCAATCGGCGATTCCGCCCGTGAGCAGCGGCCGTTTCGCCCCGCCGATCCGGGCCCCGACGGCTCGAGCGGACACGCTCAGGTACACCACGGAGCACTCAGCAAGGTCGGCCTGAGTCTCCTCGTCGAGCACGGCTCCCCCGCCGAGCGAAACCACGGCCTGCTCGGTGAGGGCCTGCACCACGGCCTGGCGTTCGAGCACCCGGAAGTGCTCTTCACCGTGCTGCCCGAAGAGGTCCGTGATCGGCCCGTGCAGGGCGACGATCCGGTGGTCGGTGTCGATGAACGGCACATCGAGGGACTTCGCCACTTTCCGGCCGATCTTGGTCTTGCCGGCGGCCATGGGACCGATGAAGACGAGGGGCAGGATCGGATGCGTCGGCGCGGCCATTGTGATTCTCCGGCGCCTCTAAAGGGAAGCGTCGCTGGACGCGCCCGTCTGGAGATTCGCCGGCATTCCGGCCAGGTAGGAATCCAGGTTGCGGCGCGTCTCCACGATGGAGTCACCACCGAACTTCTCCAGGACCGAGTTGGCCAGCACCAGAGCGACCATGGCTTCCGCGACCACGCCGGCGGCCGGCACGGCACAGACATCCGACCGCTGGTGGTGCGCGGGGGCAGCCTCGCTCGTGGCCACGTCAACCGTGCGGAGGGCGCGCGGGATCGTGGAGATGGGCTTCATGCCGGCGCGCACGCGCAACACGGTTCCGGTGCTCATGCCGCCTTCGGTGCCGCCGGCCCGGTCGCTGACCCGCTGGATGCGACCGTCGGCCTGCACAAGCTCGTCGTGCGCCTCCGAGCCGCGCCGGGTGGTGGTCAGGAAACCGTCCCCGACCTCGACCCCCTTGATGGCCTGGATGCCCATCAGCGCGGCCGCCAGCTGCGAATCGAGGCGGCGATCCCAGTGCACGAACGAACCGAGTCCGGGAGGAAGGTTGTAGGCCAGCACCTCGACGACCCCGCCGAGGGTGTCGCCCTCCTTGTGGGCCAGGTCGACCTCGGCCACCATCCGGGCGGAGGTGACGGCGTCGAAGCAGCGCAGCGGGTCGGCGTCGAGGGCGTCGACGTCGCCGGGTAGCGGTAGCGGGGCGTCGACGGGCACGCGAACCGGCCCGATCGACAGGGTGTGGCTGACCAGGGTGATGCCGAGCTCGGCCAGGAACGACCGGGCGACGGCGCCGAGCGCGACGCGTGCCGCGGTCTCCCGGGCGCTGGCGCGCTCCAGTACCGGGCGGGCCTCGCCGAAGCCGTACTTCTGCATGCCGACCAGATCGGCGTGGCCGGGCCGGGGACGAGTCAGGGGGGCGCCGCGTCCGCGCGCGGACGTGGTCTCCACCGGTGCGGGACTCATCACCTCGGCCCACTTGGGCCATTCAGTGTTACCGATCCGCAGGGCAACCGGTCCGCCCATGGTGAGGCCGTGGCGCACGCCGCCCGAGATGTTCAGTTCGTCCTGCTCGAACTTCTGGCGCGCGCCTCGGCCGTAGCCGAGTTTGCGGCGTGCCAAGTCGAGGCGGATCGCATCTAGAGTAACCGGGATTCCAGCGGGCAAACCCTCGACAATGGCGATGAGTTCGGGGCCGTGAGACTCTCCGGCGGTGAGCCAACGAAGCATGACCACTATCCTGTCACAGCCTTCCCGGTCAGGGCGCCGCGCATGGCGTGCAGCACCACGTCCTCATTCGGGAGCGGCTCGAACGGGTTGCCGGAGACGAAGATGCGCACCTGGATCAGGGCCTGGTGCAGCAGCATCCCCTCTCCGGACACCGCGGTGCCGCCCACCGACGACCAGGACCGGGCGAGGGCGCTGGGCCAGGGGGAATAGCTGACGTCGAACAGGAGCGCCTGCCGGCGCAGCCCGGCGGGAAACTCGGCGCCCGGGTCGCTGCCCCCGGGCAGGGTGCTGATCACCAGCTCGCTGACGCGGGCAGGGTCGGGCAGGTCGGTGAGCGGGTATACCCGTACCACGACCCCGAGGCTCTGCCCCAGTTCGACCAGATCGGCCGCCTTCGCCGGGGTACGCACGAGCACGTCGACCAGCTCCGCGCCCAGCTCAGCCGCGGCGACCAGGGCGGATGCCGCGGTGGCGCCGGCGCCGAGCAGGCACACGTGCACCGCGCGGCGCACTCCGGCTTCGGCAAGGGCACGCACCAGGCCGGTGACGTCCGTGTTGAAACCCTGCAACGTTCGCCTGCCGTCGGCTTCACCGAACAGCACCGTGTTGACGGAGCCGGTCTGAGCGGCGACCCGGTCGATGCCGTCGAGCTGCGCCTGGACCTCGTGCTTGAGGGGCATCGTGAGGGAGAGGCCGCGCCAGTCTGCGCCCCGGGACGCGAGGAAGTCCGGCAGTCCGCCCGCCGGCACCCGCACGGCGGCGTAGCGCCAGTCCAGGCCGAGCGCCTGGTACGCGGCCCGGTGCAGTGCCGGGGAGAGGGAATGCTCGACGGGCGAGCCCAGCACCGCGAGACGACGCACGCGGGCAGAGTCACGGGCGGGGGCCGGCACGGATGCTTCGGGCTCAACCATATTCGGGGTGCTCGTCCATCCAGGCCAGCCATTTGTTCACGGCGGCGTCGTGCTCCGCGATCGTGGTGGAGAAGATCGTCTCCCCCGTGTCGAGGTTCCAGGACACGAAGTACAGCCAGGTGCCGTCGGCGGGGTTCACGGCGGCGTCGATCGCGATGTCGCCGGGGTTCGAGATCGGCCCCACGGGAAGCCCGGGGTGCACATAGGTGTTGTAGGCGTTGGCGGCGTCGGCGCGTTCGGCATCCGTTGTCTTCACCCGGTCGGTCGCCCCGGTCCCGTAGGCCACGGTAGCGTCGGACTGCAGGAGCCCGCTCTGCCACTTTGCCGGGTCGAGCCGGTTCAGGAACACGCGCGAAACCTTGTAGAAATCCTCCGTGAGCCCCGCTTCGCGTTGGATCAGGGCCGCGACAACGATGGTCTTCCAGCGGTTCTCGGGCGCGACCTCGGCAGCGTCGAGAGCCTCGAACTGTCGGTCGACGAGCGTGCGGATGGCCTCGGGCGCCGTGGTCTCCGGGGGGAACGTGTAGGTGGCCGGGAACAGGAACCCCTCGAGGGTGGTTGCCTCGCCCGGCAGGCCGTAGGGCTCGACGTCGGCGGCCGCGGCCTCGAGATCGACCAAGGGAATGCTGGTGCCCTCGCTGATCAGCTGGAGCACCGAGGCAGTCGTGGTTCCCTCGGGTATCACCACGGTCTGTTCGAGCTTGTTTTCCGGGTCGAGCAGGGCGTCGAGGGCGGCACGGCCGCTCATCTTGCCGGCCAAACGATAGGCGCCGGGCTGGAAGACGGGTGCCGGGCTCTCCGCGCGGAGCACCTCGTAGAACGCGTCGTAGCTCTTCACCACGTCCTGGGCGAGGAGGGAGTTCGCGACGTCCTGACCGGTTTCACCGTCGTGGATCATCACGATGACCTCGTCGCCTCCGGCGCCGTCGTAGTCCGCCGGGCCCTGCACCATGCCGATCACGGTACCGATCGGCTCCTGGAGCAGGAGGGCGGCGGCACCGGCGAGTCCGGCCAGGATCAGGAAGACGATCAGGCAGCCCCAGGTGCCCCGGCGGCCCCTCTTCTGCGGCACCGGAGCGGAGTCCAGCAGGGCGCGACGACTGGACCGGGTGCCTTCGCCCCGTGACTCACGGATGGCCCGACGCGAACTGAGAGGGTCCGCCGGGTCGATGGGGCTTGTCGGGTCGCCCGGCTCGGCCGGGGCTCCGGTGCTGTCGGCGGGAGGCGGTGTCATCGTTGAGGCTGCCCTTCATTCGGTGCGGCAGCTGGCGGGGACCCGGCTGGAAACTGGTCGCGCACGAGATCGACGGCGGTGCCGGCGGGTGTGCCCAGGGTGCGTTCGGTGTCGAGGGCATGCTGGAGGATGATGACCGCGGCGACTTGGTCGATCACGGGTTTTTGGGTTTTGGCCTTCCGCCCCGCGGAGCGCAGGACCGACTGCGCCGCGACGGTGGAAAGGCGCTCATCGACCAGGCGAACCGGAACGGCCAGGGACCGGGCCAGCAGCTCGGCGAACCCCACCGCATCGTTGGTCGACGCCGTGCGGTTGCCGGAGAGCGCGAGCGGCAGCCCGACCACCACCTCAACGGCGTCGAGCTCGGCCACCACAGCCACGATCCGGGCCACGTCCAGGCTGCCGGAGTGGTCGCGGCCCACGGTCTCGACCGGGATTGCCAGCAGGCCGTGCGCGTCGCTGCGGGCCAGGCCGATCCGGGCTTTCCCGACGTCGACTCCCACCCGCACACCGTGACGCATGGTTCAGCCTGCTACGGCGGATCGAACGGCCGCGAGAGCGTTCGGGATGGCTGCTGCGTCGGTGCCGCCGCCCTGGGCGAGGTCGTCCTTGCCGCCGCCGCCGCCGCCGAGGATGCCGGCGACCTGCTTCGCCAGGGCTCCCGCACGCTGGCCGGCCTCCCGGGCCGCGGGGTTGGTGGCCACGATGACGACGGGCTTGTCGGCGACCACGGCCGCGAGGGCTACGACCGCCGGCGTGCTGCCGAGCTGCGTGCGGGTGGCCGTGACCAGCATCCGCAGGTCGTCAGCGGAGCCCAGCGTGCCGACCTGCTCGGCCACGACATTGACGGAACCGGCCAGCTTTGCCGAGGCGACGAGGGCCGGCACCCTGTCGGAGAGGGCCCGCGCCTCGAACGCGGCGATCTTCTTCTCGGCGGCCTTGAGGCTCTGCACGAGCTCGTTGATGCGCTCTGGCAACTGCTCCCGCGGCGTCTTCAGGTGTGAGGTCAGCTGGGAGACGAGGGCGCGCTCGGTGGCCAGGTCGCGGAAGGCCTCGAGGCCGACCAACGACTCCACCCGGCGGTTCGTGGAACCGACAGAACCCTCGCTGACAAGGTTGATCATGCCGATCTCGGCGCTGGAGGCGACGTGGGTTCCCGCGCAGAGTTCGCGAGACCAGGGGCCGCCGATATCGACGACGCGCACTCGGTCGCCGTACTTCTCGCTGAACAGGGCCATCGCGCCGAGCGCCTTCGCCTCGGCCAGGGGAAGCTCCCGGGTGAGCACGGGCAGGTTGTCCCGGATGGCGTTGTTGGAGATCTCTTCGATCTCGCTTCGGGTCGCCGGGGACAGTGCCTGGTTCCAGGAGAAGTCGAGGCGGAAGAAGCCGGCCTTGTTGTACGAGCCGGACTGGTGGGCGTTCGGGCCGAGCACCTGGCGGAGGGCGGCATGCAGCACGTGTGTGCCGGAGTGCGCCTGTCGGGCACCGCGGCGCCAGTCGGGGTCGACGACGCTGGTGGCGGAGTCCCCGACGCCGACTTCGCCGGTCCGCACCTGAACCTTGTGACTGATCAGGCCCTTGACGGGCTTCTGCACGTCGAGCACCTCGAGCTCGTAGCCGGTGCCCACGATCAAACCGGCATCGGCCTCCTGGCCGCCGGACTCCGCGTACAGGGCCGTCTCGGCGAGGATCACCTCGGCGATGTCACCGGAGACGGCGCGGTCGACGGAGAGACCGTTGACGATGATCCCAAGCACGCTGGATTCGGTCTGCAGAGCGTCGTAGCCCGTGAAGACGGTCTCCCCCGCCGCGCGGAATGCGCTGTAGACCGACAGGTCGGCGAGGTGCGTCTTCTTGGCCTTGGCGTCGGCCTTGGCCATCGCGCGCTGCTTGGCCATCAGCGTGTCGAAGGCCTCGCGGTTGACGCTGAGCCCGGCCTCCTCGGCCATCTCGAGGGTGATCTCGATCGGGAAGCCGTAGGTGTCATGCAGGAGGAACGCGGTGTCGCCCGGCAGAACGACCTTGTCGGCCTTCTTGGTCTTCGCGACGGCGAGGTCGAGCACGGCGCTGCCACTGGCGAGGGTGCGCAGGAAGGTCTCCTCTTCGGCATACGCAGCCTGGCTGATGCGGGCGTAGTCCGCCTTGATCTCGGGGTACGCGCCGGCCATGGCGTCGCGCGAGGCCGGAAACAATTCGGGAAAGGTCGCGGCGTCGACGCCGAGGAGGCGCATGGCGCGCACGCTGCGGCGCATCAGGCGGCGCAGGATGTACCCGCGGCCCTCGTTGGACGGCATCACTCCGTCGCTCATCAGCATCAGGGACGACCGCACATGGTCGGCGACGATGCGCATCCGCACGTCGTCGTCGTGGACGGCCCCGTAGCGGCGACCGGACAGTTCCGCGGCCCGGTCGAGGACCGGGCGCACCTGGTCGATCTCGTACATGTTCTGAACGCCCTGTTTGAGGAAGGCGACACGTTCGAGCCCCATGCCGGTGTCGATGTTCTTCTTCGGCAGGTCGCCGAGGATGACAAAGTCGTTCTTGCTGGTGCCCTCGCCGCGGAGGTACTGCATGAAGACGAGGTTCCAGATTTCGACGTACCGGTCGTCGTCGGTGGCCGGGCCGCCGTCGATGCCGTAGGCCGGGCCGCGGTCGAAGAAGATCTCGGAGCAGGGTCCGGCGGGCCCGGGCTGACCGGTCGACCAGTAGTTGGAGTCCATGCCGAGACGCTGGATGCGGTGCTCGGGCAGGCCGAGGGCGCGCCAGTACCGAAAGGCCTCGTCGTCGTCCTCGTAGACGGTGACCCAGAGGTCCTTCTCGGCGAAGCCGTAGCCGCCGTCGGCATCCGAGCTGGTGAGTAGCTCCCAGGCGTAACCGATCGCCTGTTCCTTGAAGTAGTCGCCGAACGAGAAGTTGCCGTTCATCTGGAAGAAGGTGCCGTGACGCGGGGTCTTGCCGACCTCTTCGATGTCGTTGGTGCGGATGCATTTCTGAACACTCGTCGCTCGCGGGTAGGGGGGCGGCACGAGACCGGTCAAATACGGTACGAACGGAACCATCCCGGCCACCGTGAACAGGAGTGTGGGGTCGTCGCTGACAAGCGAAGCGGAGGGGACGACGGTGTGACCGCGATCGGCAAAGAAGTCGAGCCAGCGCCCGCGAATTTCAGCAGTCTGCATTAGTTCCGTAGTTCGTTGTAGTGGAAAAGATATGGATGATACCTACCTGGCGAGCACGTA
This sequence comes from Cryobacterium sp. Sr3, assembly GCF_004402835.1. Classification (NCBI taxonomy): domain Bacteria; kingdom Bacillati; phylum Actinomycetota; class Actinomycetes; order Micrococcales; family Microbacteriaceae; genus Cryobacterium; species Cryobacterium sp. Sr3. Next base: position 87,701 of record NZ_SOFA01000042.1, read on the forward strand.
CTTGGCGAGTACTTACTTGGCAAGTTTTTCGATCGTGATTTCGGTCTCCGACTCGATGTCGCCGATGGCATCCCGCAGCTCGGCCTCACGCTTGCGGTAGCCGTCCGAGATGGCCTCACCGAATTCGCGCGCCTTGGTGTCCAGATCGGCGAAGAATTGCTTCCCCTGACGCGTCTTGCCGGCTTCGCGGGCGATGAGCAGCCCCGTGGTGACACCGACGACAAACCAGATGAAATTCTTCATAGCAATGCTCCCTGAATATGTGTGGAGACCCTGAAAAGTGGTGAAAAGGTCGGTTCACGGCGGTTGAACGTCTGGAACGACCGTCTGACCGGCGAATCCCTGACGGGTCGGCTCCGTTCCAGAGTACCCGACTACCTGTGGCGGCGGCGGCGGGTGCCGCCCGGGCGGGCAGCCCCCAGCGCCGCGCGAACCCCCGCGGAGAAGCCGGCCAGTTTGACCAGCGGGCCGCCGACGGTCGCCGCGACGAGGGCGACCAGGGCGGAGACGTTGCCCGTGACATCCGCCACGTTCGAGGTGATGGTGTCCACCCGGGCCAACTGCGCGTTGGTCTCCTGAATGGTCTTGGTGGATTCCTCGAGCAGTGGGGTGACGGTGTGGGTCAGGTCGCGGATGGCCACGGTCGTCTCGTCGAAGACGCGGCCGAGCTTGACCAGGGGCAGGGCCAGGAACCCGACCAACATCAGGAAGGCAGCGGCGAACACGAGCCCGACAATATCTCCACCAGACATTGACCAACCATCCATTCCAGATTCGACATTCACGAGCTTGGTGCGCGTACGCAAAGAGCGGACCACCCCAGGGTGATCCGCTCTCCAGCGTAGTTCAGTTGCAGCGCCTGACGGCGGTGCGGGTGAAAAGGAGCCTAGCGGGCCGCGTAGTACTCGACGACGAGCTGGACTTCACAGGTCACGGGGATTTCGATGCGCTTCGGGCGGCGCACGAGGCGGGCCTGCAGCTTGTCGATCTCGACCTCGAGGTAGGCGGGGAGCTTGGGCAGAACGTCGACGTGACCGCCGGCGGCTGCGACCTGGAACGGCTCCATGGCCTCGCTCTTGGGCTTGACGTGGATGAGCTGTCCCGGCTTCACGCGGAAGGAGGGACGGTCGACCAGCTGGCCGTCGATCAGGATGTGACGGTGCACGATCATCTGACGGGCCTGGGCGGTGGTGCGGGCGATCGCGGAGCGAACGAGAAGAGCGTCGAGACGGGTCTCGAGGATCTCGACGAGGTTCTCACCGGTCAGTCCCTGGGCGCGGCGAGCTTCCTCGAACGCGATCTTGAGCTGGGCTTCGCGGATGCCGTACTGAGCGCGTAAGCGCTGCTTTTCGCGGAGGCGGACAGCGTAGTCGGAGTCGGTCTTGCGCTTGGTGCGACCGTGCTCGCCCGGGGCGTACGGACGCTTCTCCAGATAGCGCGCGGCCTTCGGGGTCAGGGCGATGCCCAGGGCCCGCGAGAGGCGGGTCTTACTGCGGGTACGTGACTTGGTAGACACGGTGTCCTTTCGATGGAACTGCAAACAAGGGGAAACCAGGGCGGCGGCCGCGCGATGAGACAGCACGGCTCAACGTCATGGGAGTTCAGAGGGGTGGTGCCACGGGACGCCCGGCTACAGGGCGAGACCATCAAATCCGGAATCGGACGCAGCCGCATGCCGATTCCATTTGTAGGCAGCGATCAGGTTAGCACATCGGGTTGTTCGGCCGTTCCGCTCAGCGGGCACGGATGATCTTGCGCAACTTGGCGAGGCGGGCCGAGACCTCGCGCTCGTGGCCATGCTCGGTGGGCTCGTAATAGCGCACCTCGGCGAGCTCGTCCGGCGGGTACTGCTGGGCCAGCACGCCGAGGGCGTCGTCGTGGGGATACTTGTAGCCCTTGCCGTGGCCGAGGCGTTTGGCGCCTGGGTAGTGCGCATCCCGCAACGGTTTGGGCACCCGGCCGGTCTTGCCGTTCCGCACGTCGGCGATCGCCGCATCCAGGGCCATGTAGGCCGCGTTGGACTTGGGTGCGGTGGCCAGGTGCACGACGGCCTGGGCGAGCGGGATGCGGCCCTCGGGCATGCCGATGTACTGCACGGCGTCGGCGGCGGCGATGGCGATCACCAGCGCCTGCGGGTCGGCCATGCCGATGTCTTCGGAGGCCAGCACGATGATGCGGCGGCAGATGAACCGGGGATCTTCGCCGGCCTCGATCATGCGCGCGAGATAGTGGAGGGACGCGTCGACATCCGAGCCGCGTACCGATTTGATGAAGGCGCTGATGACGTCGTAGTGCTCGTCGCCGTTGCGATCGTAGCGCAGAAGCGCACGGTCGACAGCGAGGGCGACCACCTCGGTGGTGATGACCGGCTTCGCGTCGGACTCGGCGTCGACGGAGGACGCCGCCGCCACCGACCCAGCTTCCAGGGCGGTCAGCGCCCGTCGGGCGTCACCGGACGCGAGCCGGATGATCGCGGCCCTGGCTTCGGGGTCGAGCACGAACCGGTCGGCCAGGCCGCGCGGGTCGACCACGGCCCGGTCGACAACGACAGCGAGGTCGTCGTCGCTGAGCGTTTCGAGGGTGAGCAGTAGGGAGCGGGACAGCAGCGGCGAGATGACGGAGAAGGACGGGTTCTCGGTGGTGGCGGCCACGAGGATGATGACCCCGTTCTCCACCCCGGGCAGGAGAGCGTCCTGCTGCGCCTTGCTGAACCGGTGGATCTCGTCCAGGAAGAGCACGGTGGAGAGTCCGTAGAGGTCCCGGCTGGTGCGCGCCTCTTCCATTACCTGGCGCACGTCCCGCACTCCGGCCGACACGGCGGACAGCTCGACGAACCGGCGGCCCGAGCTGCGCGCGATGGCCTGGGCCAGGGTGGTCTTGCCGGTGCCGGGCGGGCCCCACAGGATGACGGAGATCGCGCCCTGCTCCCCTGTCTTGTCACTGGCCAGGCTGACCAGCGGGGAGCCCGGTGTGAGCAGATGCTTCTGACCGGCGACCTCCTCGAGGCTCGTCGGGCGCATCCGTACGGCGAGGGGTGTGGCCCCGCTGCGCAGTCCCGGTTGTGAATCCACCATGGGTCCAGCGTAGTTTGTGCCGGTGACCGGGCCGATCCTGAACCGGTGCTGCCCGGAGCGGATGTTTGTTTGCCCTCTCCGGGTTGCGTAGAGTTCAACATGGTTCGGGCGCCAGACGCTGGAGCCGTCCCCGTTCGATCGGGCCTTCCGATGGAGGCCGCCTGGAGGCTACGACGTGGTACCGAACAAGAAGCAAGAACGTGAAGCCCGCGAGGCGCGCGTGCGTGTACGCGCCTTTCAGGCCCGGCGTTCGGTGAATGCGCACCAAGTGAAGCGGCGACGGCGGGACAACCTCATCGCCGGCGTCAGCGTGGCCGTGGTCGTGGCGCTGGCCGTCGGCGCCCAGGTGCTGTTCTTCACCGGAGGCCCCGGCAGCCCGGCACCCTCCGTGGCCGACACCGCTTCCCCCTCCGCGTCGGCCGCACCGTCCGACAGCGCGAACAGCGGCGAGGTGCCGCCCAGCACCCTGGCGGAAGACCGCACCTGGACCGGCACGCTGGCCCTCAACGGCATTCCGCTCGAGATCGAGCTCGATGGAGCCCTCGCCCCTCAGGCGGTGTCCTCGACCATCAACCTGATCACCACCGGCTTCTACCAGGACGTGACCTGCCACCGGCTCACCGACGGCGGTTTCTTCGTGCTGCAGTGCGGGGACCCGACCGGAACGGGATCGGGTGGCCCCGGCTACAGTTATGGACCGATTGAAAACGCCCCGGCCGACGATGTGTACCCGGCCGGCACACTGGCCATGGCCCGACAGGGCGGCAACGCCTACAGTATGGGCAGCCAGTTCTTCATCGTCTACGACGACACGACCATCCCCGCCGACGCGGTCGGAGGCTACACGGTGCTCGGCCGGGTGACCGATGGACTGGACGAAATCAAAGCGCAGATCACGGCTGCCGGCGTCGCCGACGGCTCTTCGGACGGCACCCCTCAGGTGCCGACCAGCATCACTCAGGTATCAGTTCAGTAGAACAGACGAACAGCGCGCGGGCTTGCAATAGGCTTGACCGGGTATTGGCTCACTTGTGAGCACACAACGACATCGATAAGGTGAGGCTCTTGACTACGACAGATCAGCAACCATGGGGTCGCGTAGACGAAACCGGCACGGTTTACGTGCGCGAAGCGACAGGCGAGCGCGCCGTGGGACAGTATCCCGACGCGACGCCGGAAGAGGCGCTTGCCTACTTCGAACGGAAATACGTTGAGCTCAACGGCCAGGTCACGCTTCTCGAACAGCGCGCCAAGGGTGGCGCACCTGCCGCAGATATCGCGAAGTCCGTCAAACATCTGACCGAGGCTGTGGCGAACGCCAACGCGGTCGGCAACCTGGCAGCCCTGGCCACCCGCCTGGGTGCCCTCGGCGGCGCGGTGACCGAGCTCACCGAGCAGCAGGGCGCCGAAGCGAAGGCTGCAGCGACCGCCGCCGTCGCCGAGCGTGCCGCGATCGTCGCCGAGGCCGAGGCTCTCGCCGCCGAAGACCCGGCTAAGACGCAGTGGAAGCAGACCAGCGCTGCTCTGGAAGCCCTGTTCGCGAAATGGCAGGCCCACCAGCACGATGCTCCGCGCATTCCCAAGGGCGAGGCCAATGACCTCTGGAAGCGGTTCCGCGCGGCCCGCACCACGATCGAGCAGAACCGCAAGGCATTCTTCGCCGAGTTGGACAGCGCCCACAAGGACGTTCGCAACCGCAAGCAGCACCTGATCGAACAGGCCGAGGCTCTCGCCCCCAAGGGCGCCGATGGCATCCCGGGCTATCGCAATCTGCTCGACGAGTGGAAGCTCGCGGGTCGCAGCGGCAAGAAGCAGGACGACGCCATGTGGGCCAGGTTCAAGGCAGCCGGCGACGTGCTTTACTCGGTCAAGTCCGAAATCGACGCGCACGACGACGAGGAGTTCGCGGGAAACCTGACTCTTAAGGTCGAGCTGCTCACCGAAGCCGAACTTCTGCTGGCCGAGACGGACCGCGCCAAGGCGCGCAGCGTGCTGAGCTCCATCCAGCGCCGGTGGGACGCCATCGGCAAGGTTCCGCGCGACTCGGTCAAGTCCATCGAGGACCGCATGCGCAAGGTTGAGGCAGCCGTGCGCAAGCTCGACGACGACCACTGGAAGCGCAACAACCCGGAGACCAAGGCTCGCGCCGAGGGTCTGGCCGGTCAGCTGAACGATGCCATCGTCAAGCTCGAGGCCGAACTGGCCGCGGCGCAGGCCGGCGGGGATGCCGCGGCGATCACGGAAGCCACCGAGGCTCTCGAGACCCGCAAGGCGTGGCTGAAGGCCATCGGCCAGTAGCCCGGCCGTCCACAGCACGACCAGCGGGGATCTGTCCACAGATCCCCGCTTTTTGTGGGCGGGAGAACACACCCGGCGCACGCTGAGTCGATGAACCCACAATCGATGAACTCACGCCTTCCCGTGGTGCTCTCTGCCCAGGACCTGCCGCTTGCGGAGCTGTGCGGCGCCCGTCTCGACGGGGAACTCTTCACCCTGGGCGACTTTTGGTGCCCGGTCGACGAGGTCGATGACCGGGTGCGACGCGCCCGAGCCGTCGGGTTGCTGCTTGCGTCCCCAAGGGCCATCGCCGAGCGGATGACCGCTGCCTGGATCTACGGTCTGGCGCCGGAACCTCGCCGCCACCACTTCTGCGTGCAGAGTTCCGCCCGAATGAAACTGGTCCCGTCACCCCGAATGCAGATCCGCGAGGTGAGCTGCCCGTCCGACCAGCTTCAGGCGATCTCCGGCCTCCGGGTCACGCTGCCCCTGCGCACCGCCGTCGACCTCGTCCGCTGGCACGACGAGCCCACCGACGGTGTCCGGGTTGCCCTGATCGCCGCCCTGCTGCGCCTGGCCGGCTGCACCAGCACCGACCCGGCGAGTCGCCTATGCGCGGCACCCAACCTGCCGTTCAAGTCTCCGGCCCTCACCCGACTGCGAGAGGTGCAACGGTACCTCGACGAGCATCCGCGCCCCACCTGATGTCTCTACCGGGAGGCCAATGCGAGCTCAATGGCCGCTCAGCCCTCGTTGACGCGATAGACGTCATAAACGGCGTCGATACGGCGCACCGCATTGAGCACGCGATCGAGGTGCGTGGTGTCGCCCATCTCGAAGACGAACCGGCTGATCGCGAGTCGGTCGGAGGAGGTGTGCACCGTCGCCGACAGGATGTTGACGTGATGCTCCGACAGCACCCGGGTGACGTCGGAGAGCAGCCCGGAGCGGTCGAGAGCCTCGATCTGGATCTGCACCAGGAACAGGCTCTTGGAAGTGGGCGCCCAATCGACGTCGATCATGCGCTCGGGTTCCTTGAGCAGGGACTGCACGTTGCGACAGGATGCCTGGTGCACCGATACCCCAGCGCCGCGCGTGATAAACCCCACGACTTTGTCGCCCGGCACGGGAGTGCAGCACCGGGCAAGCTTCACCAGGATGTCGGGGGCGCCGCGCACGAGGATGCCCGAGTCGCTGTTGCGGAGCGTCTGGGTGCGGCCGTGGGGCGCGAACGGCAGGTCCGTGGCGTCGCTCTCCTCGACGCTCTGCAGGGTGGCAACCACCTTCTCCAGCACCGACTGCGTCGACACATGCCCCTCGCCGACGGCGGCGTACAGCGCAGAGACGTCTTCATACTTCATCACCGCGGCAACTTCGGCGAAGGAGTCCTGGTTCATCAGTTTCTGCAGCGGCAGGTTCTGCTTGCGCATAGCGCGTGCGATGGCGTCGCGGCCCTGCTCGATCGCCTCGTCGCGGCGCTCCTTGGTGAACCACTGGCGGATCTTGTTGCGAGCCCTGGGGCTCTTGACGAAGTTCAGCCAGTCCTTGCTCGGCCCGGAGTCGGGATTCTTCGACGTGAACACCTCGACGACGTCACCGGTGACGAGAGGGCTCTCCAGCGGGACGAGGCGCCCGTTGACCTTGGCGCCCATGGTGCGATGGCCGACCTCGGTGTGCACGGCGTAGGCGAAGTCGACCGGGGTGGCGTCGGCCGGCAGACCGATCACCCGGCCCTTGGGGGTGAAGACGTAGACCTCTTTGGCGCCGATCTCGTAGCGCAGCGAGTCGAGGAACTCTCCCGGGTCGGCCGTTTCGGCCTGCCAGTCGGAGATGTGGGCGAGCCAAGCCATGTCGGTGTCGCTCTGCGGGCCCGGACCGGAACTCTTGCCGGTGGTCTGCTCCTTGTACTTCCAGTGCGAGGCCACGCCGAATTCGGCGCGCTGGTGCATTTCCTGGGTGCGGATCTGGATCTCCACGGCGCGCCCGCTCGGGCCGAGAACCGTGGTGTGCAGCGACTGGTACAGGTTGAATTTGGGGGTGGCGATGTAGTCCTTGAACCGGCCGGGAAGCGGCGTCCACCGGGCGTGGATTGCGCCGAGAACCGCGTAGCAGTCCCGCACCGAGTTGACGAGAACTCGAATGCCGACCAGGTCGTAGATGTCGTCGAACTCGCGCCCGCGCACGACCATCTTCTGGTAGATCGAATAGTACTGCTTGGGCCGGCCGGCGACCTTGCCCCGGATGCGGGCGGCCTTCAGGTCGTCGACGATCGAGTCGATGACGTGCTGAACGAACTCTTCGCGCTGCGGAGTGCGCTGCTTGACAAGACTGTCGATCTCGGCGTAGAGCTTGGGGTACAGCACCGCGAACGAGAGGTCTTCGAGCTCCCACTTGATGGCCTGGATGCCCAGGCGATGCGCGAGCGGCGCGTAAATCTCCAGCGTCTCGGTCGCCTTCCGAACCGCGGACTCGGCAGGCACGAATCCCCACGTGCGCGCGTTGTGCAGCCGGTCGGCGAGCTTGATGATCAGCACACGAATGTCCTTAGACATCGCCACGATCATCTTGCGCACGGTCTCGGCCTGGGTGCTGTCGCCGTACTTGACCTTGTCCAGCTTGGTGACGCCGTCGACCAGCATGGTGATCTCGTCGCCGAAATCGTGCCTCAGCTGGTCGAGAGTGTACTCGGTGTCCTCCACGGTGTCGTGCAGCAGTGCCGCCGAGACGGTCTTGGGGCCGATGCCCAGATCCGCCAGGATCTGCGCGACCGCGACCGGATGTGTGACGTACGGCTCTCCGCTGCGGCGAAACTGGCCCTCATGCGCCTGCTCCGCGGTGACGTAGGCCCGCTCGATGATCGAGAGGTCCACCTTGGGATGGTGCATCCGCACGGTCTTCAGCAGCGTATCGACCGCGCCGACCGGTTGGGCCCGGGAAAAGATCCGAGGCACGAGGCGCCGCAAGGATGCCGGCGGGAGCGGAGCCGGGTAGGCAGGAGGAGTCGTCAGTTCAGTCATCTGGCCACCTCCATCCGCTTGATCAATTATTACTGCTCCCGAGCCGGATCGGGTACCACTTCCGGCTCGGGTGCGGGCCTCCTCCGGCGGTGATCAGGGCCGACTAGGTGCTGACTTCGGCGGCCACCTTCAGCGCGGGGCCGGCCTTCGCCCGCTGGGCGAGAACCTTCTGGTCGGCCCGGCGCACGGCCGGCTCCGCGGAGCGGATTTGAGCGTACAGCGGCGACGCGATGAAGATCGTCGAGTAGGCGCCGGCGACGATGCCGATCAGAAGTGCCAACGAGATGTCCCGAAGGGTTCCTGCCCCGAGCACGAGCGTTCCGATGAAGAGGATCGAGGCGACCGGCAGCACCGCGACGACGGAGGTGTTGATCGAGCGCACCAGGGTCTGGTTGACGGCCAGGTTCACGGATTCGGCCAACGTGCGCGTCTCGGCGCCCGCCTCCGACGTGTTCTCGCGGATCTTGTCGAAGACCACGACCGTGTCGTAGAGCGAGTAGCCGAGGATCGTGAGAAATCCGATCACGGCGGCCGGGGTGATTTCGAAACCGGTGATGCCGTAGATCCCGGCGGTGATGACGAGGTCGTGCATCAGCGCGGTCATGGCCGCGACCGACATCTTCCAGGTGCGGAAGTACAGTGCCATGCCGATGGCGGCGAGCACGAGGAAGATGAGGAGTCCGCGCACGGCCTGGCCGGTGATGTCCTGGCCCCAGACCGGACCGATGAAGGACGCGGTGACCTGCTCGATCGGCACGGCGTAGGCATCCGCCAGCGCGGCGCGAATCTCCCGGGTCTCGTCGCTGGTGAGCTGGTCGGTCTGCACGCGGATGCCGGTGGTGCTGACGCTCGACACCCTGGGCGTCGCCAACGGGACGACCTCGGTCACGGCATCGGCGGCAGCTCGCTGGTCCTGGTCGGCGACCTGGGAGATCTTGAACTCGGAGCCGCCCGTGAACTCGATGCCGAAGACGAAGCCGCCACGCAGCTGGGGAACGACGATGGCCACGAAGAGTGCCACGACCGCGACCAAGTACCAGGTCTTGCGCCGCCCGACGATGTCGAACGAGCGCTTGCCGGTGTGCAGGTCGTTGCCGAACTGGGAAAAGCTAGCCATTAGGAATCCTTCCCGTCGGTCGTTCGATCCGCACTGGAACCGACGAGTTCTGACGCCTTGCGCTCGGCGATGGTCTGGCGCTTGGCTGCCTCACGGCTGGCCGAGGACAGTTTGGCGGAAGGGAGGTCATCCGAGGGACGGAATTTCGCCCGCCCGCGGTAGGTCGCGCCCAGGGCCCGCGGGTCGAGGCCGCTGAACTTATGTCCGTCGCTGAAGAACTTCGTGCGTGCCAGCAGCTGGAGCATCGGGTGGGTGAAGAGCATGACCACGAGCACGTCGACGAGGGTGGTCAGCCCCAGGGTGAGGGCGAAGCCCTTGACGTTGCCGACGGCGACGATGAACAGGACGCCGGCGGCCAAGATGTTGACCGCGTCGGAGGCGAGGATGGTGCGCAGGGCGCGCTTCCAGCCGGCCTCGACGGAGGATTCGAGCCCTCGTCCGTCCCGGAGCTCATCACGCACCCGCTCGAAGTAGACGATGAAGGAGTCGGCGGTGATGCCGATCGCGACGATCAGACCCGCGACGCCGGCCAACGACAGCCGGTAGCCCTCGCGCCAGGACAGGATCGTGATCAGCAGGTAGGTGATGATCGCGGCGACCGTGAGCGACGCCACGGTGACGAGGCCGAGCAGGCGATACTGGATCAGCGAGTAGAGCACGACCAGTACGAGTCCGATCAGGCCTGCGATCAGGCCACCGGTGAGCTGGCTCGAGCCCAGGGTCGCCGAGATGGTGTCCTGGCTCTGCACCGTGAAGCTGATCGGCAGGGCGCCGAACTTGAGCTGGTCGGCGAGGGCCTTCGACGAGTCCTGGTCGAAGTCACCGCTGATCTGCGCGTTGCCGTCGGTGATGGCCGCCAGGGTGCGCGGGGCCGAGATGACGTTGCCGTCGAGCACGATCGCGAACTGGTTCTGCGCTGCGGTGAGCGCATTCAGCCGGGTGCTGACGTCGGCGAAGGCCTTGGTTCCGGTTCCGTCGAAGGTGATGTTGACGACCCATTCACCGGTCGTGGCGCCGCTCTGCGTGGTCTGCTGGCCGTTGGTCGCGTCGGAGACGTTCTCGCCGCTGACTTCGACCGGGCCGAGGATGTACTTGATGGAGCCGTCGGCCTCACAGGTGACAAGCGGCTCCGCCGCCGGTGCCACATTGGTGGTATCGATCTTGCTGCAATCGAAGGCCTCGTACTGGGCCTGGAGCGCGGGGGTGATCCAGTTCAGGTCGCTCCCGTCGGTGGGCACCGCGGTCGGGGTGCTTTCCAGACTCGGGTCGACCGTGGGGGTCGGTACCGGGGTCGCGACCCCGTCCTCTCCGACAACGTTTTCACCGACGCTGGCCGCGGACGGGGCACCGGCCACGAGCACCGGGCGGAACTCGAGCTTGGCTGAGGACTCGATTCGGTTGATCGTCGCGTCGTCCGGCACGCCGGGGATGGACACGACGATGTTCTGGCCGCCCTGGGTGTTGATCTCCGCCTCGGAGACGCCTGCCGAGTCGATGCGCTGCCGAATGATCTTCACGGCCTCGTTGAGCTGCTCCGAGGAGACGGACTGCCCGGACTCGAGCTTCGGCGCGAGGATGATCTGCGTGCCGCCCTCGAGGTCCAGGGCCAGCTTGGGCGTCCAGGATCCGCCGCCGGTGAGCACGCCGGCCGTGTTGAGCGCAATCAGGCCGACGATGATCACACCCAGCCATGTGAGGGAACGCCAGGCCTTCTTGGCCGGAGACGACTTTGCCACCAGAGAACTCAGCTTTCTATGCTCATGCTCATGCCCGCGCCGAGGCGCGGGCATGGAGAGGGATTGGTTAGGCGTCGCCCTTTTTAGGCTCTTCGTCGGTGTCGGCGACGCGCTGACCGAAGTCAGGTTCGCCCATAACGGTGGCGCTGCCCTGGTTCAGCTCGGCGACGCCCTCATCTTCGGGCTCGGCCACGACCGGTTCCACCACGCGGGCGATGGTCTGACGGTGCAGCTGCACGACGGTTCCGGGAGCGATCTCGAGGGCAACCTTGTTCGCCTCCTCGTCAATCGCGAGAATGGTTCCGTACATGCCGAAGTTGGTCATGACCTCGGCGCCGACGACCATCTGGGCCTGCAGGGCAGCGAGGTCCTTCTGGCGTTTGCGGCTGTTGCGGAACATGAAGAACACGAGCGCCGCGAGAACGGCGAGCATGACGAGAGTCAACGGATCCATAAAACTGTGGGACCTTCCGGTTGCGGCGCGAGGGCCGAAGTCTGTGCGTCTGGCTCGGGGGAACCAGCACGAGTGGTTCGAAGCGAACCAACTCGAATTATAGGTCATCCAGCATAAGAGGGATTGGCGGCCCGCCCACCAGAGGCGCCGTCAGGCCGAAATGCCGCCACGCTTCCGCGGTCGCCACCCGGCCGCGCGGGGTGCGCATCAGGAAGCCGATCCGCACCAGGAACGGCTCCACGACGGCCTCGATGGTCTCGGACTCCTCCCCCACGGACACCGCGAGCGTGTTCAGACCCACCGGCCCTCCCCCAAAACGGGTCAGGATGATGCGCATCACCTCCCGGTCGAGCCGGTCGAGCCCGATGGCGTCGACGTCGTACAGCTCGAGAGCCGCGTGCACCGCGGCCACATCGGCGTCTCCACCGTGCACCAGCGCGTAGTCCCGCACCCGCCGGAGCAGGCGGTTGGCGATTCTGGGCGTGCCGCGGCACCGACCGGCGATCTCGGCGGTGGCGGCCGTGTCGATCGACAGGTCGAGCAGTTTGGCTGCCCGGCCGAGCACCTGCTCGAGTTCGTCGTCGGTGTAGAACTCGAGGTGGGCGGTGAAGCCGAACCGGTCGCGCAATGGGTTGGGCAGCAGTCCGGACCGGGTCGTGGCGCCAACCAGGGTGAACGGTGCCAGGTCGAGGGGAACAGAGGTGGCGCCGGCGCCTTTGCCGACCATGATGTCGATGCGGAAGTCCTCCATCGCCAGATAGAGCATCTCCTCGGCGGAGCGGGCCATGCGGTGGATCTCGTCGATGAACAGCACCTCACCGGGCACCAGCGAGGAGAGTACCGCCGCCAGATCACCGGCGTGCTGGATGGCCGGGCCGCTGGACATCCGCAGCGGGCGGTTGCCCTCGTAGGCGATGATCATGGCCAAAGTGGTCTTGCCGAGTCCGGGCGGGCCGGCCAGAAGGATGTGGTCGGGGGTGCGGCTCTGCATGGTAGCGGCGGTCAGGAGCAGCTGCAGCTGCCCGCGAACCTTCTGCTGGCCGACGAACTCGCCGAGGCTGCGCGGACGGAGGGCACCCTCGAAGGCGAGTTCGGCGTCGCCCCCGAGTTCCGGCTTGGTGAGCTCCACGCCGGGATCTCCGGCCAGACCCTGTGCGCCGGTCACGGGCGACGCTCCGATGCCTGCTGGGCCGGGCCGAGCCTGACGAGTACGAGGCGAAGGAGCGCTGCGACGCCGACCTGCCCGGGTTCGACGGTCTCCGCGAGGGTCTCGTCGACGGCCTCGGCGGCCACCTTCTCCGACCAGCCGAGCCCGATCAGGGCGGCCTGCACGTTCGCCGACGCGCTGGTGGGCTCCGGGCGGGCGGATGCCGCGGCCGTGACGGTCACGAACACCTTGCCGGCCAGGGAGAGCACGATCAGTTTGGCCGTTTTCGGGCCGATGCCGCTGACCTTGCGGAAAGCGCCGTCGTCTTCTGCCGAGACGGCCTGCGCGATCTGGACGGGGCTGAGCACCGCGAGTACGCCGAGGGCCGATTTCGGGCCGACCCCGGTGACGCCGACCAAAAGCTCGAAGACCTCGAGTTCGTCGGCGGACGGGAATCCGAAGAGGGTGAGCGAGTCCTCGCGCACGATAAGGGTGGTCGAAAGCCGGGCCTCCGTGCCGACGCGCAGGGAGAGCGCAGTGGCCGGGGTGACCTGTACGGCCAGACCGACTCCCCCGACCTCGATCACGACCGTGGAACCCACGGCAGACAGGACAAGGCCACGAACGGAAGCAATCACCGCTTCAGACTACGGGGCACCGGCGACACTGCGCTGCGCTCGGCGGCGCGCCACGCCTTCTGGGCCGGGGTCAGGGTGCCGGGGACCACGTCGGCGCTGGTGGGCAGGGTGCCGCCGGCCGCCCCGGTGCGCCAGGCATGGCAGATCGCGATGGCCAGCGCGTCCGCGGCATCCGCGGGCTTGGGCACCTCGGCCAGGCCCAGCACCCGCGCCACCATGGCGCCGACCTGGGCTTTGTCGGCGGACCCGTAGCCGGTGATGGCTGCCTTGACCTCGCTCGGGGTGTGCAGGGTGACCGTCAGCCCACGCTGAGCGGCCAGGAGCAGCGCGACGCCGCTCAGCTGGGCGGTGCCCATCACGGTGCTGACATTGTCCTGAGCGAACACCCTCTCGATGGCGACGACCGCCGGCTTGTGCCGGTCGAGCAGGTCTTCCAGGCCCCGGCTGATCAGCAGGAGCCTCTGCTCGAGCGGCAAGTCCGGCGAGCTGCGCAGCACGGTCACGTCGACCAGGGACGCGGATCGGTTGGCGGCGACGTCTACGATTCCGACGCCGCAGCGGGTCAGCCCGGGATCGATGCCCAGAACCCGGACCGACACAGCGCGCTACTCGGCTTCGGCCTGAAGCTCCGCGATGACCTCGGGCGACACGTCGTAGTTACTGTAGATGTTCTGCACGTCGTCGAGCTCTTCGAGGGCGTCGATCAGCCGGAACACCTTGCGGGCGGTCTCGGCGTCGACCTCTACCTTGAGCTGGGGCACGAACGCGATGTCGGCGGAGTCGTAGTCGATCCCGGCGGTCTGCAGGGCGGTCCGGGTCGCGACGAGATCGTGCGCTTCGCTGAAAACCTCGAACTTCTCACCGTCGTCGACGACCTCTTCGGCGCCCGCGTCAAGCACGGCGAGGAGCACGTCATCTTCGCTGAGGCCGTTGCTCTTCGGCACGACGACGATGCCCTTGCGGTGGAAGTTGTACGCGACGCTGCCGGGGTCGGCCATGTTGCCGCCGTTTCTGGACATGGTGGTGCGCACCTCGGCGGCCGCGCGGTTCTTGTTGTCGGTCAAACACTCGATCATGACGGCGACGCCGTGCGCGGCGTAGCCCTCATACATGATGGTGGTGTAGTCGACTACTTCGCCGGACAGGCCGGCGCCGCGCTTGACGGCACGGTCAATGTTGTCGTTGGGAACAGAGGTCTTCTTGGCTTTCTGGATCGCGTCGACCAGGGTCGGGTTGCCCGACAGGTCGGCGCCACCCATGCGGGCCGCGACTTCGATGTTCTTGATCAACTTGGCGAAGGCCTTGGCCCGACGCGAGTCGGTAACCGCCTTCTGGTGCTTTGTTGTCGCCCACTTGGAATGTCCGGACATGAGTCTCCCGTTGTCTTTGGCTGTCGTGACGTGGCTGTCGATTGGCGCGGGGGTACCGCCGCCGTGCTGGTCGCTGCACTACTGGTGCCATTGGCCGTTGCACCGTGGGGTGCGCCTCATTCTAACCCGCGATGCCTGATGGGCCGGGCTTCACGCGCCCGGGGCCGCGGCGATCAGTTTGTTCAGGGTGCGGAGGTTGCGGGTGGTGGTGGTCGACCGGTAGCGGGCCTTGCCGCTCAGCTTGCTGAACGGACTGTTGATGCCGATGCTTCGGCGCACCTGCCAGTAGAGCACGCCGGTTCCGGGCCGAACCTGCTCCGTTTCCGGGTCCGGTTCCCCAGCCGCCTCGAGCAGTTCCTCGAGCGCGGTCCGCGCCGATCCGAACACGACATACGGATGCCAACCGTCCCGCTCCGCATCGAATGGGAACGCCCGCGCCACCCTGTCGAGTGCGTCAACGCCGAGCAGCACGATCCACGCCTGATAACCGAAGTTGTCGGAGAGAGCGCGTTCGATTGTGGCCTTGAGGGCCGCGGCATCCGTCTCGCCCGCCGTGAAGAGCACGTTACCGCTGGCCAGAACCGTGCGGACATCCGTGTAGCCGAGCCCGCGGAACACGGCCCGCAGGTCCGCCATCGTGATCGTGATCCCGTTGACGTTGATTCCGCGCAGGAGCGCCACCCAGCCGGCCATGACCGGAGCCTAGTAGCGGAAGCCGGCGGCGGCCACCTTCTGCAGGAAATAGTCGTGGAACCGGTGCTCCCCGGTGATCTCGGGGTGGAATGAGGTTCCGAGCAGGTTGTCCTGCTCGACCGCGACGCAGCGCCCGTCCGAGAGCGTGGCTATCGCGCGGGCCCGGGTCCCGACGGACTCCACCACGGGGGCGCGGATGAAAATGGCGTGCACCGGCGGCTCACCGAGCACCGGCACGTCGAGGTCGGTCTCGAAAGAGAGCGTCTGCGAACCGAAGGCGTTGCGACGCACGGCGATGTCGAAGCCGCCGATGCTCTGCTGCCCTTCGATCCCGTCGATGACGGTGTCGGCGAGCATGATCAGGCCCGCGCAGGTGCCGTAGACGGGCAGGCCGGCCCGCACGGCCTCGGCCAGCGGTTCCGCCACGCCGAACGCGCGGGCCAGTTTGTCCATGACGCTGGATTCGCCGCCGGGGATCACGAGCCCGCTGATGCGGTCCAGTTCCTCTGGGCGGCGGATGAGTTCGACTTCGGCGCCGAGGGACCGCAGTACCTCGGCGTGCTCACGAAAGTCACCCTGCAGGGCGAGAACTCCAACGCTCACGAACGGGTATCTACCAGCCGCGCTCTGAGAGGCGGTGCGGCGCAGCCAGATCGGACACGTTGATGCCGACCATGGCCTCGCCGAGTCCGCGCGAGACGGATGCGATGACGCTGGGGTCGTCGTAGAAGGTGACGGCCTTGACGATGGCGTTGGCGCGGGCCTGCGGGTTGCCCGACTTGAAGATGCCGGAGCCGACGAATACACCGTCCGCACCCATCTGCATCATCAGGGCCGCGTCGGCGGGGGTGGCCACGCCACCCGCGACGAAGAGCACGACGGGGAGCTTGCCGGTGGCGGCGATCTCGGCGACGAGTTCGTACGGCGCCTGCAGTTCCTTCGCGGCGACGTACAGTTCGTCCTTGGTCAGAGCCGACAGGCGGGCGACCTCACCCTTGATGGTGCGGATGTGCTTCATGGCCTCCGAGACGTCGCCGGTGCCGGCTTCGCCCTTGGACCTGATCATGGCCGCGCCCTCGTTGATGCGGCGAAGCGCCTCACCCAGGTTGGTCGCGCCACAGACGAACGGGACCGTGAAGTTCCACTTGTCGATGTGGTTGACGTAGTCAGCCGGGCTCAGCACCTCGGACTCGTCGATGTAATCGACGTTCAGGGCCTGAAGGATTTGAGCTTCGACGAAGTGGCCGATGCGCGCCTTGGCCATCACCGGGATGGATACCTCGGCGATGATGCTGTCGATCAGGTCGGGGTCGCTCATGCGGGCAACGCCACCCTGGGAACGGATGTCGGCGGGAACGCGCTCAAGGGCCATGACGGCGACAGCACCGGCGTCCTCGGCGATGCGAGCCTGCTCGGCGTTGACGACGTCCATGATGACGCCGCCCTTCATCATGTCGGCGAGACCACGCTTGACGCGGCTCGAACCAAAGGCGGAAGTGGTTTCAGTCATAGCTTTGATTCTATTCCTTGGGTGGTGTCGATTCCGCCCGGCGGGTGCCGGTGGAGGGGTATATACGGCTAGTTGCCATCCTGGGGCCAGCCCTCGGCGACTTCGCGCCGCACATCGCCCAGAAGACGGGGAATCGCCTTCGTTCCGGCGATGATCGGGAAGAAGTTCGAGTCGAGCGCCCAGCGGGGAACGATGTGCTGGTGTAGGTGCTCGGCAATGCCCGCGCCGGCAATACGGCCTTGGTTCATGCCGATGTTGAAGCCGTCGCAGTGCGACACCGCCTTGAGCACACGCATGGCCACCTGGGTGAGACTGCCGATCTCGGCGACCTCCTCCGGACTGGCCTCATCGTAAGTCGCGACGTGCCGGTACGGACAGACCAGCAGATGCCCGCTGTTATACGGGAACAGGTTCAGCAACACGTAGGCGTGCGTGCCGCGGGCCACAATCAGTGCCTTCTCGTCGGTCATGCTCGGGGCCAGGCAGAAGGGGCAGTCATCCGGGTGCGGCTGCTGGCCGTCCTGGATGTAGACCAGGCGGTGCGGGGTCCATAGCCGTTGGAAGGCATCCGGAACCGCGGCGAACTCGGACGACTGCTCGAGCCCCTCGAACTCGTCGCTGTGCGTGTCCATCTCAGACCTGGCCCTGGGTCGTGACCTGCGCGCGCGCATGGATCGCGGCGATGATGCGACGGATGGCCTCGTCGGCCGGTACGCCGTTCTCCTGGGTGCCGTCGCGGAACCGGAAGCTCACCGAGCGATTGGAGCGGTCATCCTCGCCGACGATCAGCTGGAAGGGCACCTTCGCCTTGGTGTGGTTGCGGATCTTCTTCTGCATGCGGTCGTCGGAGTGGTCGACCTGGGCGCGCACGCCTGCCGTCTCGAGCCGGCCGATGATTTCGTCGAGGTATGGACCGTATTGCTCGGACACGGGGATGCCGACGACCTGCACCGGGGACAGCCACACCGGGAACGCCCCGGCGTAGTGCTCGGTGAGCACGGCGAAGAAGCGTTCGATCGAACCGAACAGGGCCCGGTGGATCATCACCGGGCGCTGGCGGGAGCCGTCGGAGGCGGTGTACTCGAGGTCGAACCGTTCCGGCAGGTTGAAGTCCAGCTGGATGGTGGACATCTGCCAGGTGCGGCCGATCGCGTCGCGGGCCTGCACGGAGATCTTCGGGCCGTAGAAGGCGGCGCCGCCCGGGTCGGCCACGAGTTCGAGACCGGATGCTTCGGCGACTTCGCGCAAGGTGTCGGTCGCTTCCGCCCAGGCCTCGTCGGTGCCGACGAACTTCTTCGGGTCCTTCGTGGAGAGCTCGAGGTAGTAGTCCTCGAGGCCGTAGTCGGCGAGCAGCTTGAGCACGAAGTTGAGGGTGCTGGTGAGCTCCTCTTTCATGCCTTCGCGGGTCGTGTAGATGTGCGCGTCGTCCTGGGTCATGCCGCGCACGCGGGTGAGGCCGTGCACGACGCCGGACTTCTCGTAGCGGTAGACCGAGCCGAATTCGAACAGGCGCATGGGCAGGTCGCGGTAGCTGCGGCCGCTGGAGCGGAAGATCAGGTTGTGGAACGGGCAGTTCATCGGCTTGAGGTAGTAGTCGACGCCCTGACGGGTCATGTGGCCGTCGGCGTCGTACTCCGCGTCGAGTTTCATCGGCGGGAACATGCCATCGGCGTACCAGTCGAGGTGACCGGACGTCTCGAACAGGTTCGACTTGGTGATGTGCGGCGTGTAGACGAAGTCGTAGCCGGCCTCGGTGTGGCGCTTGCGGGAGTAGTTCTCCATCTCCTGACGGATGATGCCGCCCCTGGGGTGGAAGACGGGCAGGCCGGAGCCGATCTCCTCGGGGAAGCTGAAGAGGTCGAGTTCGGCGCCGAGCTTGCGATGGTCGCGCTTGGCGGCCTCCTCCTGGCGGGCTTGGTAGGCCCGCAGTTCGTCCTTGGTGGCCCAGGCGGTGCCGTAGATGCGCTGCAGCTGCGGGTTCTTCTCGGACCCGCGCCAGTAGGCGGCGGCCAGACGGGTCAGGGAGTAGCCGTTGCCGATCATGCGTGTGTTCGGCAGGTGGGGACCGCGGCAGAGGTCTTTCCAGAGCGTCTCCCCCGTCTTCGGGTCCACGTTGTCGTAAATGGTGAGTTCGGCGCCGCCGACCTCGACCGACTCGTTGTCGACGGTCTCGGCGGCCCCGCCCTTGAGCCCGATCAGTTCGAGCTTGTACGGCTCGGCGGCGAGTTCGTCCCGGGCCTGGTCGTCGGTGACGACGCGGCGCACGAACCGCTGGCCCTGGCGGATGATGCGGTCCATGGCCTTCTCGAGCGACTTGATGTCCTCGGGGGTGAATGCCTCTTCAACGTCGAAGTCGTAGTAGAAACCATCGGTGACGGGCGGGCCGATGCCCAGGCGCGCCGCCGGGTTCACGGTCTGCACGGCCTGTGCGAGCACGTGCGCGGCCGAGTGGCGCAGGATGCTGAGGCCGTCGGGCGAGCCGATGGTCACCGGTTCGACGACATCCGTCGGAGTCACCGTCGTGGCGAGATCCTTGAGCTCGCCGTTGACGCGCATTGCGACAACGGACCGGTCGGTGAATAGCTCAAAGCCGTCAGCCACGTGTATTACTCCTTCAGTATTGTTCGAACCCCAATAACTTTAGCGGCGCGCCTCGACCACGACGGGCACGGCCATTTTGGGCAAAGAAAAACCCCCGAGTTACCGGGGGTTTGCCTGTGGGCGATACTGGGATCGAACCAGTGACCTCTTCCGTGTCAGGGAAGCGCGCTACCGCTGCGCCAATCGCCCATTCTCTGAAAAGACATTCCAGAAGTGGAGGTGGATACGGGATTCGAACCCGTGTACACGGCTTTGCAGGCCGCTGCCTCGCCTCTCGGCCAACCCACCACATACGTTTCGTACCAAAAAGAACCGGCTTTGCGGCCGATTCCATTCGAGCGGATGACGAGATTCGAACTCGCGACCCTCACCTTGGCAAGGTGATGCGCTACCACTGCGCCACATCCGCACTTATCAACGTTTCCGCTGACTTGAAAGACTCTAGCCGATTCCGGCCGAACCCGCCGCACCCTCCCTGGCGATTCATCGCGGCGAGCCCGAGGAAGGCCCGACTGCACCTGGATTTCCGGTGCTGTGCGGGCAAAAAAAACCCCCGCTTTACCGGGGGTTATCTGTTTCCCAACTCTGTGGGCGATACTGGGATCGAACCAGTGACCTCTTCCGTGTCAGGGAAGCGCGCTACCGCTGCGCCAATCGCCCATTTCCTGAAAATCATTCCTGCATTGCGACTTCCGGGATTGGAGGTGGATACGGGATTCGAACCCGTGTACACGGCTTTGCAGGCCGTTGCCTCGCCTCTCGGCCAACCCACCACTTGGGATTCGTACCGAAAGAAACCGGCCTCGCGGCCGATCCCATTCGAGCGGATGACGAGATTCGAACTCGCGACCCTCACCTTGGCAAGGTGATGCGCTACCACTGCGCCACATCCGCAACTGCCCGCATTTCTGCGCGCTTGGAAGACTCTAGCCGATAGTCCTGTTCATATTCAAACCGAGTCGTTCCGGCGTGTTGAGGCCCCCACGATGTGCGCCTTCCACCCGGTCTGGGTTAGTATCGAGACTTGTGGCTACAGTACGAGGCCACAGGGGCGATTGGCGCAGTTGGTAGCGCGCTTCCTTCACACGGAAGAGGTCATCGGTTCGAGTCCGGTATCGCCCACAGCCAAGAAAAAGCCCCGAAAGTCGGGGCTTTTTCTTTTTCTCGGTACGGGTTGGAGACCACATGCGCGGCCCGGTCAGGCCCGCTTCCCGGAGATCGTCCGGGCAAGCCAGACGATCAGCGCGATCACGACGAGCACGATGCCGACCCAGATGAGGAAGTTGAGCGACTCGACGAACCCTCCGGTGAACAGAAGCGCGATGGCGATGATGGCAACAATGACGAGGAGTACGTTCATCCTGCTCGCCGTCCTTTCTTTTGATTGACGTGCACTGATGGTGTGGAGATGCGGATTCGACTCAATCAGTGACGGCGTCCTTGACGTTCTCTCCGGCCTGCTTGAGGTTTGCCCTGGCCTGTTCAGCCTTGCCCTCGGCTTCCAGCCGCTCGTTGTCGGTCAATTTGCCGGCGGCCTCCTTTGCCTTGCCCACGGCTTCCTCGGCCGAGTTCTTCATCTTGTCCGAAGCACTCATGGGGACCGTCCTTTCACTCGTATCCAGCTTTTGCGATCAGTATAAAGCTCCCGCCCAAGGTAATCTAGGCTGAAATCCATGGACGGGCTTGTCGATCTCTGGGGGCAACTCTCCGCCCGAAACGAGCCTCTGCCCGCGATCACGGCCTGGCTGACCATCGCGGCCGCTGCCGTGCTCGTGCTGGTGCCGGCCGCGTGGCGGGTCACCCGCCACGTCATCACGATCGCGCACGAGGGCGGCCATGCGGTGGTCGCGACGGTGAGCGGTCGCCGGCTCGGCGGTATCCGTCTGCATTCCGACACCTCGGGGTTGACCGTCAGCAGCGGACGCCCGCGCGGACCCGGCATGGTGCTGACCCTGCTGGCCGGCTATACCGCCCCTGCCCTGCTGGGGCTCGGCGCGGCACGGATGCTCAGCCTCGGCTACGACATCGGCCTGTTGTGGCTGTCGCTGGCGGCCCTGGCACTGCTGCTCGTGCAGATCCGCAACTGGTTCGGACTGTGGTCCGTCCTCGTTACCGCTGGACTGGTCTTCGGCATCACCTGGTTCGGCACTCCTCCGGTGCAGAGCATCTTCGCCCTGCTGATCACGGCGTTTCTGCTGCTCGGGGCTGTGCGCACCGTGGTCGAGCTCCAGCGGTCCCGGTCGCGGAGCCGCGGTACCGCCTCCGACGCCGACCAGCTGGCCCGTCTGACCCACATCCCGGGCGTGGTCTGGGTGGCCGTGTTCTTCACCGCGACGATCGCGTGCGCAGGGTTCGCCGGACGGTTCCTCGGCCTGCTTGCCTGATCCTGCCCCGCGGGGGTGCTGCCGTCAGGAGACCGTCGGCACGGCGTGTTTGAAGCCCACGTGGGACGCGGTGAAGCCCAGCCGTTCATAGAACCGGTGCGCGTCGACGCGCGCTGCGTCCGACGTGAGCTGGACGAGTTGAGCCCCGAAGGCCGGGGCATTCTGCACGGCCCACCGAATCATGGCTCCGCCGAGCCCGCGGCTCCTCTGATCCGAGCGAACCCGGACGGCCTCGATCTGCAACCGGGTGGACCCGACACGGGCGAGCCCAGGGATGACGGTGAGCTGCATGGTGGCCAGCACCTCGCCCAAAAGCGACGTCGCGACCAGCAACTGTTGGGCCGGATCTGCGTCGATTGCGGCGAATGCCCGTTCGTAGGCGACGCGATCTTCCGGCCGGTCGGCGTCGCCTCGGGAAGCGCTGATGGAGTCGTCGGCGAGAAGCCCCACGATTGCAGACAGATCCTGGGACAGGGCGCGCCGAAGGAGCACAGCGCCGGCGGGAAGGGTGAGGGTGACGTCGACCATTCTCCGAGTATCCCAAATGCCGCCTTCGCGTCTGTGCTCAGTTGAGCTGGGCCCGGGTCTGGGTCTGGGTCTGGGCCCGAGCCCCAGCCCCAGCCCCAGCCCCAGCCCCAGCCCGTGATTGTGCCACTGGGGTCTCGCTGGGTGAGCAGCCGGAACCAATTCGACGGAGATTCTCCGGAAAAACGGGATTTCCAAACGATTTAGGGCCGATTTTGACAAAATCTCCGTCGAATTCGTTCGGGAGAGCCTGCCGCTCTCACGCTGCCGACGACAACGCTCATGAAGTCCGCGCTGTGTCAGACCGCGTTGAGTCCGCGTAACGCGGCTTGACGGTTGCGGTCGACTCCATGCGCGAGCATGCGCACGAGATGTCGATCGTGGGGCTGCACCCGGGAGAGTGCGACCCAGGCGACATCCTCGGCGCAGGCGGTCGGGCCGGGGGCTTCCCCGATCGGACCGGCCCCCTCAGATCAGGGCCGCGCCGATGACCAGCAGCACTACGCTCATGATCGTGGCATGGTGGCGCACCAGGAGGTCGACGGTTCGGTCGAAGCCGAGCGGATGACCCTGGCCGGCTCGCTCACGAGCCTGCGCACCAGGAGGTCGACGGTTCGGTCGAAGCCGAGCGGATGACCCTGGCCGGCTCGCTCACGAGCCTGCGCCCCGTCGGCGACGTCCACTCACGTAAGCCGCCGCCGCGGTGCAACATCCGCCAACCGGTCTCGCTCGTCAGCGCATGACAGCCCGCAGACAGACGTGCCAGATTGTCGTGCGCGGTCAGCCCATCGAACTATCAATCCAGGGAATGCTCGATATCGCAGTTTGCGACCGACCGGTTGCAGCCTGGAAACCGGCAGGTTTGACCCACACCCGCAGGAACCGTTTCGGGTCTTCCGGCACCATGTACCGGTCGCGGCCGACCAAGAGCACCGCCCCCGCCTCCGGACGCACCAGAATCCGGGTGAAGCTCGGCACCCGACCGCGATCCGCCGGGCCGTCTCCGCGGCGATCGGACCGCAGCGCCACCTTCTCAGCACGGTCGTAGAGCGTCCGCGACGCCATGCCGCGGGGCCTGGTACGTCAACTTCGACGCCGGCAACCTGCCTGCCGAACGCAGAACCTCCACCTCGAACGCCGGCCTCACCTCGTCGGCACCGACCACGCCTGAACGATCACCACCCTCGCATGCTGACAACTGATCTCACCCGACTCCAACGCGGCGCGGGCCAGCCCGAAGCGACGCGCGCCTCGACCGGTTCCGCCCGCCGAGCGAACGCCCCGTCCTACCTTGCCTCGATAGCGTCGGCCCGCGACTCAGCCGGCGGCGCCGAACCAGGTGGTGACCCCGGGCGAATACAGCACGGAATCCGGCTCGCGTCCGGCCAGCCCGGGGAACCCCGCCACGGCGAGCAGGGTGTCGTCAAGGCTCACCAGTTCGGCCTCGAAGAGCTCCCACGGCTCATGGTGGTTGCGCAGGTGCACCGTGCGGCCACGCGTACGGGTGAATAGAGCCCAGCGGGCGGTCAGGAAATCGGCGAGCGGGTCGCCGAAGACCGGGCGGGCAGTCGGCCGCACCACGATCTCGGTGTGCGCCCCGGCGGCCAGGTGTCGGCGCGCGGTGTAGCGGTATTCCCCCGCCCCGACCTCAAGCTTGGTGCGGGACCACATGTACGGGATCGAGAACAATGCCCGGGCCGCCAGCACAGCCGCCAGCCGGGAGGCCTCCAGCGAGACGAAGACCACGCCGCGGTGCCCGTTCGCATCCACCGCGTACAGGCGCACGTTCACCTCAACGAAGGTGCCGAAGTAGGGAATGGGCGGACTGCCGAAGACGGTGGCCCGGTCCAGCACGAACGGGATCAGCCCAACCCAGCTAGCGCCGTCGAATTCGTCGGGCACGAGACCGTCCGGCAGCAGCGGAGCCACGAGAGCGGCGTCCACGCGCCAGTGCACGAATATCAGATTCGACCAGCGCTGGCTCGAGGACGCTCGCCCGGCCAGCAGGGGCGCAACGGCCGAGACCGGGTCCATCGCGGCATCCGTCATCTGGAAATCTCCCCTTGTTCCCGAGCCCATGCGGACCAGACTGCGGCATTCTGTGAACATCAACGCTACTCGCACCGGGACCAGGTCGACGCCCTCGAAATGCGAGCGATCCAGGCGCGAAGGCCTGAATCAGCGTCCGACCTGACTGCGTGCTATGCCTCGACGGCCGGCGCGGCCAGAGCGCTGTCGACGTCGGCCTGCTGGGCGGTCGTGAGTGAGGCCTGTGGCTTGGCGGTTTTGGTCGCGGCCGCTCCGACAGCGGCTCCACCGACGAGGTTGCCGAGCAGTTCCCGGATGCCGATACCCATGGTCGACTTGAGCACGCCGTCGACCTCGGTGATACCGGAAGCGACATTCTTGGTCAGTTGGCTGGCGCCATCCGTGGAGATGACCGTCAGGTTGTCGATGTTCGACATCGGAGCGGCCAGCTCGCGGGCGATCTCGGGCAGCATTTCCACCATGCGAAGCTGGATCAGCGCCTCACTCTGCTCGGCGACGGCCTCGGCGGACAGCCGGGTAGCGGTCGCCTCAGCGGTACCGCGGGCGAGGATGGCGTCGGCCTCGGCCTGCCCCTCCGCGCGGAGGGCCTCGGCGTTGGCGATGCGGCTGTCGCGATCGGCGTTCGCGCCGGCCACGGCGGCCTCCGCCGCCGCGATGGCGGTCACCCGGATGCGGTACGCCTCGGCGTCGGCGATCGCGTTGACCTCGGACTCAAGCTCGGCCTTGCGGAGAGATGCGCGCCGCTGGGCGGTGAGCTCCTGCTCCTGAACGATGGCCTGCTGGGCCTTGGCCTCGGCCAGCGGCTTGGCCGCGGCGGCTTCGGCGGCGGCCTTGTCGGTGTCCAGCTGCAGCGCCGCTTTTCGAAGTGCGAGCGTGTTCTGGGCCTCGGCGATGGCCTGCTCGGCCAGAATGGCGGCCTCCTGTGCCTCCCGGTTGGCCGCGTGCTCGGCAACCTCGGCCTGGCGCCGCACCTTGGCCTGCTCGGCGCGTCCGAGGTCCCGGATGTAGTCGTTCTCGTCAGTGATGCCCTTAATCTCGAACGAGTCCACGTCGACGCCCTGGTTGGCCAGGGACTCCCGGGCGGTCGCCAGCACCGAGGAGCCGAGCTCGTCGCGCTTCTGGATGATGGTCATCACGTTCGTGCCACCGATCGACGACCGCAGGGATCCCGACAGTACTTCCTGTGCGAAGCCGTCGATGTTCTTGTCCTGGCCGAGAAACCTCTGCGCGGCGGCACGAATGGCGGCCGGGTCGTCGCCGACCTTCACAATGGCGACTGCTTCCACGGTGAGGGTGACGCCGTTCTGGTCCTGGGCGACGGCCGTGATCTCGATCGCCCGGCTGCGCAGGCTGATCTTGAACGCCTTCTGGAAGAACGGGGTGATGAACACGCCCTGGCCGTGCACGACGCGTTGCCCGGATTCCTCCAGCGTGGCGCCGTCGACGATGGTCTTCTTCGATTTCTTGCCGGTGATGATCAGGGCTTCGTCCGGCCCGGCGTTCTTGTAGACGCTCTTGGCATAGAACAGGCCGATCAGGAAGACGACGATACCCAGCATGATGAGACCGGGGATGGGGCTGAGCAGGAATTCAAACATGGGGTCCTTCCGTTCCGCCGGCACGAAGATCATGCACGTGGCCTGGCACTTCGCGCGGCGCGCGCGGGCACGAGACCCTCGAAGCCTAGTGGTCTGGGTCAGGCGGAACCATTCCCATTCGGGGGGTGCAGGTCAGAGCAGGCCGCGCTCCTGAGCAATAGTCACGGCCCGGGTGCGGTCGGTGTCCTCAAGCTTCTGATAGATGTTGCGCAGATAAGTTTTGACGGTGTTCGGGCTCACATTGTGCTTGCGGTCGATGTCCGCCACGGATTGATGGAAGGGCAGCTCGCGCAGCAGCACCCGCTCCCGCTCGGTGAGCGGTGCGACCGGGGCCGGGGCTGGGGCTGGGGCTGGGGCTGGGCTGGGGCTGGGGCTGGGGCTGGGCAATTCTCCCCCGGCGCCTGAGCGGACCGAGTCACAATCCGGTTTGCGAAACCGTCGAGGTCCCGCAGCTGCTCAGCCAGGCGCGGCGCCCGAGCCAGACGGGCATCCGCTTCGGCAGATCGTTCACCCTCCTCAGCGATGCCGGCGAGCACGATCCAGGCGCTCACGAGCGTGGTCCCGCTCCAACACCGGGCGGCCGGCGTTGCGGCGGCTTCCAGCCGCCCACCGGCGCCGTGGCGGCCCGGGGCCGGCGGGTACGCCAGGGAGCGGAGCAGCACGGCCTCCAACGAGTCCGTACCCAGCACGTTCTCCACCAGGAGCGTGACACGTCGGGCCTCGGCCCGCCCGTCCAGCGCACCGGTCAGCTCGAACCAGGGGATGCAGCACAGGCTCGGCACACGCGGGTGGGCGTCCGCATTCTCCCGCATCAAGCCGTTCAGATTCTCGAGCACCGATCGCCGCCTCGGGTCCGCCGCCGGTGCCGACAGGGACAGGAAGGTCTGGGCGGGCACGATCAGTCCGGAATCCCACACCAGAGGGTCGGCCGCGACAAGCCGTTCCAGCACGCCCTGATCGATCGGCTCGCAGCGTTCGTACCGGCGGATCTGGAGCGAGACCGAGGCGCGGGCCGCTGCGCGGTTGAACGCCGCCCCCGCCACGGATGCCACGGCACCCGTGGCCGGGCGCGTTGCGGCATCCGTCGCCCGAGCGAGTTGATCGTCGATGAGACCGGCGCGGGCCCAGTCGCCCCGGCGGGAGGCCGACACGGCGGCGAGGTCGCCGGCAAGCAGGAACAGCCATTGGTTACCGGCATTCCGCGCGGTCACAGCCACCATTCGCAGTCCCGCTTCGGCTCGCTCCGCCTCGCCCAGACCGGCGCGGCACCAGGTCTCCGCGGTGGCGGCCAGCAGGTCGACACCGAGGTCTCCCCGCCGCCCCGGTGCGGCGCGGACGGCGCCCAGCCTGGCCAGACGGTCCCGGATTTCGTCAGGCGTCGCTGCGAAGAAGGCGGCAAGCGCGTCGATCACGACGGTCCAGATCTCCGCACTGCCGCCGGACGCGAGCCCCACCACCTCGAGCTCCGCCAACAGGTGGTCGGCCTGCCCCCGGTCGGGAAAGTATGGTGCCTCCAGGAGCAGCCTTAGGGACGCCGCCACGGATGCACCTGGGTTCCCGGCGCGCGCGGCCGGCTCTGCCAGGGCACGGAGGACGAGGTCTGGCGTTCCCCTGAGCACGAGATCGAGACCGAAAGCATCGAGCATCTCGGCGGTGAGGACGGGCAGCCCGGCAGCAAGCGCCTGCTCGAGAGCGTTTTGACCGTCGGCGCGGCGCGCGAACCACCGGGCCGCGGTCTCGTGAGCCGCCGCCGCCGCGAAGTCACGTCGCCGCGCATCGCCCTGCAGATAGGCCAGCAGGATCGAGTGGATGCGATACGCCCTGGTGTCGTCGCCGCTCTCCCTGGTGATAAGTGCGCTGGGCCCGGCCAGCCGGTCCAGCCCAGCCCCGGCATCCGCTCGCTTCGTCACCTCGACGGCCAGGTCGACCGAGAGGACAGGCCTGACGGCGGCGCGCAGCTTCGTGTTCTCGTCACCGTCAGCTCAGCCGGCGATGATCTCCGACCGGAGGAAACCGGCCACCGCCGGATCGTCACCGTCGAAATCCACCACCAGCCGTGCGGAATCGTTCCTCCCGTGCAGGAACGGCACGATCAGCAGCAGCTCGCTCCGATCGAACGCCAGGTCCGCCGGCGGCACGTCGACCATGAAGCCGTCGCCGCGCAGTCGCGTCGGCCCTGCGCACGGCCGAGTGCGCCCGGCGACCACGAGACGGATGCCCTCGGGCGCCGACGCGACCAGCTCGCCCACCAGCCCGGCCGATCCGCTTCGACACGGTCCAACCCACCGATGAACACGTACCGGGTGTCCCCGTCGCCTGACACCCCCGAGCGCCGCCCGACCTGCCGCCAGACGTCAGCGGGACGGAACCGGCCCGGCTGCGCGCGTACCCAGGTGACCGACTCCCCGTTCCGGTGAAAACGGCCAGCCCAGGACGCCAGCAGGGTCATCTTCCCGGGGCCTGCCGCAGCCCACACGCAGACGCAGCGCGCTTCGCCGGCGATGAGCCGATGAAATGCACCATCAAGCCGCGGCCGTTTCACCTCAGCGGTCGACGGAGCCGGGATCGGCGTGCCGACCCCCGGTGACGGTGCAGCCGGTGACGACGCTGCAGGTGTCACGGCTCCCGGTGTCAGGGCTGCGCCCGGAAGCGCCATCTGAGCCGGTACCCGATGCGAGGTCATAGAGACGCGTCCTCCATTCGCGGCCCCGAGTGGTCGTTCAGCCTCGTCACCGTGGCTCTCGGCCTGCCCCACGGCTAAGGTGCACGCAGTTCCACGGAGTCGAGGGAGTACCAGGCGCAGACCGATCAGTGCATCCGCAGTGTCGCCGGAACCAGTGCCGGGCCCACGGAGGAGATCGGCCGGGCGAAGGCTCTGCACGCTGCGGGCGCGATCACCCCGGCCGAGTTCGACGCCCTGAAGTCCCAGGCGCTGTCGAGGTCGTCCTACACCGAATAGGACAGCCACCGAATAGGACAGCCACCGAAAAGGACAGCATGCACAGGGCGGTGCTGCTTCATGGTTAGACGGCGTCGAGCGCGTAGCCCTCTTCACCGTGCACGATGGTGTCCACTCCGGCCACCTCGTCTTCGTTGTTGATTCGGAAGCCGATCGTCTTCTGAATGATCACGCCGATGCCGTAGGCCATCACGAAGGAGAAGATCGCGATGCCGAAGGCTGCGACGAACTGCACCCAGAGCTGGTTGAGGCTGCCGGTGTCGAGCAGGCCGATGCCCGACCCGAAGATACCGATGTAGAGCGTTCCGATCATGCCACCGATGAGGTGGATGCCCACCACGTCGAGCGAGTCGTCGAAGCCCCACTTGAACTTCAGGTCGATGGCAACCGCGCATACCGCTCCGACGAGGACTCCGAGGACGATCGCCCAGAACGGGGTGAGGATGTTACAGGCAGGGGTGACGGCGACGAGCCCGGCGACGGAACCCGAGGCGGCACCGATCGAGGTGGGCTTGCCGTCCTTGATCTTCTCGACGATCAGCCAGCCGAGAATACCGGCGGCGGGAGCGACGAGCGTGTTGATCCAGGCGAGGGCGGCGACACCGTCGACGGCGGCTTCGGAGCCGGCATTGAAACCGAACCAGCCGAACCACAGGAGCGAGGCACCGAGGAGGGTGAGCGGAACGTTGTGGGGCTTGGAGATGCCTTTCTTGAAACCCACCCGCTTGCCGAGCACCAAGGCGAGAGCCAGACCGGCTGCACCGGCGTTGATGTGCACAGCGGTGCCACCGGCGAAGTCGTTGACCCCGAGAGCGGCGGGAGCCCAGCCATCGGCGAGGTTGAAGACCCAGTAGGCGACCGGGAAATACACCAGGGTCGACCACACGGCGGCGAAGATCAACCAGGCGCCGAACTTGGCACGGTCGGCGATCGCACCAGAGATCAGTGCGACGGTGATGATGGCGAAGGTGGCCTGGAAGCCGGCGAACGCCAGCCCGTTCAGGTCGGGAGAGAGGGATCCGTCTTCCCCGGCGCCGAGCAGCCCACTCAGGCCGAGCAGCCCGGACGGGTTGCCGAGGAAACCGGGGATCAGCGGCGGGCCGAAGACGAGCCCGTAGCCGTAGAGCACCCACAGCACACCGACAACGCCCATCGCGCCGAAGCTCATCATCATCATGCTGATGACGCTCTTCGCCTTCACCATTCCGCCGTAGAAGAAGGCAACACCGGGAGTCATCAGAAGCACGAGGGCGGCCGCGACGAGGAGCCACAGGGAATTGAGATTCAGGGCTATTTCATCAGTTGTGGCGTCCAACAGGACTGACAGTTGAACCATGGATATGGTTACCTCTCGCTAACTAACAGTGATTGCCGTCGACGTGCACAGGGTGAGCGGTTGATCGTGTCTCGGCGGGTACAGAGTCAGTTTGAAGTTGTGAGGTTTCGGTGAGTGCGCGCGGATGTTTCGCCCGCGTTACGCGCCGAGCGACGGTGTTAACATCGCGTTTCCGGCAAGCAGAGCGGTGGTCCGGCCTCGATCAGTCGTGGATCAGTCGTGCGGTGGAAGCTCACCTGTGGTCAGCGCCACGAGACGGGACTGGGACCGCTGGTACTTCTTCCGGTAACCGCCGGAGAGCATCTCCTCGTCGAAGACCTCGTTCAGGGGCTGCCCGTTGGCGATGATCGGAATCTCCGCGTCGTAGACCCGGTCGATGAAGGCGACCAGCCTGAGGGCATCCGTCTGGTCGGTCAGTAGGTACACATCGGTCAGGGCGATGACGTCGATGCCGTGGATCAACTTGATGTACTTCGACGGATGCACCGTGCTGAGATGTCGGATCAGGTCGCCGAAGTCGTCCCGGGTCACCGTGGAGCCGCGTTCGACCAGGGCGGGCACCAGCTGGTCCACTTCGTCCCGGGACACGGCGATGGCGTGGCCCTCGATGTCGCGCCTGCGGAAGTCGAGGCCGTCGATACGCACGATCTCGAAGTTCGCGGACATCGCCTGGATCTCGCGAAGGAAGTCGATCGCGGCGAAACGCCCCTCGCCCAGCGAATTCGGCGGCGTGTTCGACGTGGCGGCGACGCGGGTACCCGAGGCCACGAGCTCGCCCAGAAGCCGGGTCATCAGCATGGTGTCGCCCGGGTCGTCGAGTTCGAACTCGTCGATGCAGATCAGGCGGGCGCCGGAGAGCTGCCTGACGGTGGCTGCGTAGCCGAGTGCTCCCACCAGTGCGGTGTACTCGATGAAGGTGCCGAAGTATTTCGGTCCCGGGGCGGCATGCCAGAGCGCGGCCAGCAGGTGGGTTTTGCCGACGCCGAAACCACCGTCCAGGTAGATGCCCGGCAGCTCCGGCTTGGACTTGCGGGTGCGGGAGAAGAAGCCGCTGGGCCGCTGGGCCAGCCAGGCTCCGGCAAAGGTGCCCAGCCGTTCAACGGCCTCGAGCTGCGAGGGGAAGTTCAGGTCAGGTCGGTACGACGCGAAGGAGGCGTGCTCGAACTGGGGCGGCGGAACCAACTCGGCCACGATCTCCGGCCCGGTGATGCTCGGAGAGCGATCGGCCAAACGTTGCACCTGGCTGAGAGCTTGTGGAGCCATGCTGTAGTACCCGGTTTCTGTGTCGAACTGATAGTCCCGGTCGGAGCACCATCGTTGAAGAACGACCGCGGATGCGATCAGGACCCATACCGCGTAGATTCGAAAACGCGGACCGGTAACCAGCCTAAACCGCGCCCATTTGATTCCAGTGTCCATCGGACGCCACCAGGAGGTTCCCCCCATGTCTGTTGATCTCGATCCGGCACCGAAGTTCATGGCCTACGCCCACCCCGAACGTCTGGTCAGCACCGAGTGGCTGCAGGCGCATCTCGAAACCCCCGGTCTTGTTGTCGTCGAATCGGATGAAGACGTTCTGCTCTACGAAACCGGCCACATTCCGGGAGCCGTGAAAATCGACTGGCATACCGACCTCAATGATCCGGTCGAGCGCGACTTCGTCGACGGTGCCGCCTTCGCCGCAATGCTCGGTGCCAAGGGCATCTCCCGCGACACCACCGTGGTCATCTACGGCGACAAGAACAACTGGTGGGCGGCCTACGCCCTGTGGGTGTTCACCCTATTCGGCCACGAAGACGTCCGCCTGCTCGACGGCGGCCGTGACAAGTGGGTGGCCGAGGAACGAGGCCTCACCCGGGACAAGCCCGTTATCACCCCGACCGTGTACCCGGTCGCCCCGCGCAACGATTCCGCCATCCGCGCATTCCGCGAGGATGTCTTCGCGCACTTCGGGAACCCGCTGATCGACGTGCGCTCCCCCGAGGAGTACACCGGCGAACGCACCCACATGCCGGCCTACCCGGAGGAGGGCGCCCTGCGCGGCGGCCACATCCCGTCGGCGGCGTCGGTGCCGTGGGCGCGCGCCGCTGCCCCGGACGCCACCTTCCGCACCCGAAGCGAGCTGGACGCCATCTACCGTGACGAGGCCGGCCTTTCCGACGGCGACAACGTCATCGCCTACTGCCGGATCGGCGAGCGGTCCAGCCACACCTGGTTCGTCCTGACCCACCTTCTCGGCTTCGAAGGCGTGCGCAACTACGACGGGTCCTGGACCGAATGGGGTAACGCCGTGCACGTGCCGATCGTGATGGGCACGGAGCCGGGCGCCGCACCTCAGCCCCGCTGAGCCGGCCGGCCCACTCGGATTCTGGGGCCTCACGGCCCGCGCATGGCAGAATGAGTGTCGATGACCGTTACCGAACTTCCCGCCAAACTGGCCGAGATCCGCGATGACTTCCTCGAACTCGAGGAGTCCGACCGGCTGCTGCTGCTGCTTGAGTTCGCCGACGAGCTGCCGGCGCTCCCGCCGCGCTACGCGGAGCACCCGGACCTACTCGAGCGAGTCGTTGAATGCCAGTCTCCCGTCTTCATGTTCGTCGAGGTGGACGGCGAGTCCGCGGTGCACCTCTACGCGACCGCTCCCCGGGAGTCGCCGACGACCCGGGGCTTCGCCTCGATCCTGGCCCAAGGTCTGGATGGGCTCAGCGCCCAGGAGGTGCTCGATGTGCCGGATGACTATCCGAACACGATCGGATTGACGAAAGCGGTGTCTCCCCTGCGCATCCGCGGCATGTCAGCCATGCTCGCCCGCACCAAGCGCCGCCTGCGCGAGGGCGCTGCGTGACCCTGACCCGGGTGTTTCCGGAGCCGGACGCGGGCGGCGATACGGTCGACCTGCCGCGGAGCGTCGACGGGCTCGACCCGGTCAGCCGGGATTGGCTGTTGCGGCGCTACGCCCCGGCGCCGGGCGCGTACCTGCGGGTCAACATGATCACCAGCCTGAACGGCGGCGTGGCCGGGTCCGATGGCACCTCGGATTCCCTCTCGAGCCGCCTCGACCGCCGGATCCTCGGTGTGATCAGGGAACTTGCCGACGTCGTCCTGATCGGCGCCGGCAGTGTCCGTGCGGAGGGGTACGTCGTGCCGGCCCGGGCGGCCCTCGCGGTCGTCACCTCCAGCGGAAACCTGGCCGGTCATCGGCTCGAGCACTTTACGCACCGGGACTCCGCACACCCGGAATCCGCGCATCGGCAGCCGGTGTTCATCCTCTGTCCGCGCTTCGCAGTCGGCCGGGTGGAGGCCGCCACGGTCGGGGCCCGCACGACCGTCGTGCCGCTCGACGATGAGAACGGCGTCCTCACTCCGTCCACGATTCTCGCGGCCCTCTGCGCCCTCGGCCTCCCGCGCATCGTCTGCGAGGGCGGTCCGGTGCTGGCCGGGCGATTCTTCGCGGCCGACCTGGTCGACGAATTCTGCCTGTCCACGAGCCCCCAGGTGGTGCTCGGCGGCCGGGGGTTGCTCGAATCGGCCACGGCCGGATCCACCGGATTCAGGTTGCGGCAACTTCTCCTGGACGACCAGGGAGCGACATACGCTCGGTGGGAGCGATCTCGACCAGCCAGTTCGTGATGGCCTGATTCCAACCCTCGCGGTCGTAGTTCCACAGCTTCGTGTGCCGCGCCACCGCGAAAGGCAGAAAGGTCACAATGTCGGGTCGGCGCCCGGCCAGGGCGCGGGAGCCGGTCGCGGGCACGAATCCGTCGTCGTCGCTGTGCATCAGGAGCACCGGTAGGTCGAGCTCGGCGGCGCGCGTGACGAAATCGAGGCGTCCGAAGTCGATCGGTTGGGTCTGACCGGTGATGATCTTGCCCCAACGCCGTCCCAGGACCTCCAGAGCACTGCTGGCGATGACCGCGGGCAGGCCGAGCAGACCGCCGTGGAAGCGCGCGACATCCGCCCAGTCGATCACGGGCGAGTCGAGCACGATGCCGACGATCCGGTCGCGCAGCGTTGATCGCGTCGCGCTCTGCAGCACGATCGCGCCGCCCATGGACCACCCCATCAACACGATCTCGGTCGCACCGCGGTGCACCGCGAACGCGATCGCCGCATCGACATCCTGCCATTCCGCGTCTCCGAGGGAATACCGGCCGTCGCCGCTCCGCGGTGCCTCCCCGTCGTTGCGGTACGACACAAGCAGGGACGTGAAGCCCGCATCCCGGAAGACCGGCGCCGCTCGCAGCGTCTCCTGCCGCTGCACCCCGCGCCCGTGCACCTGGATCACCCAGCGGCCGTCCGGCTCCTCGGCCGGGATCAGCCAGGCCGGAGCATCACCGACGTCGGTGGAAACGAGCACGTCCTCGAAGGCGAAGCCGAGGTCCCAGGGCCCGAGGTACGAGTAGCCGCCGAGCCGGCCGCGCTCGGCTCGGGCCAGATCCCCGTGATCGACGCGCAGGATGCGCCGCGTCACCTTCGTGGGCGTGAGACGGAGGATCTCGCCCAGGTGGGCGTGTCCTGTATCGCCCGAGAACCAGAAGCTGTAATCGCCCTGCAGTACGGAATCCGCCGTGGACTGCAGCGTAATCGTTCCCGCCACGAGGTCGACGGAGTGGATCCGCACGTCGTCGGAGCGCGTGGTCGAGGGCGTCACAATCCGACGTGCCATCACGGCCGCCAAAACACCGCCCGCGATCCCCAGCAACACCGTTGCCCCGGCGACTGCGATCCCGCTCACCGCCAGAAAACGCCTCGGGTACCGCCCTGAGCCCGCCCGCTCACGCATGACTACCTCCCCTGTCCGGCGTGCCTGTCCGACTCCGCTCGAAAAAAACTCTAGTCTGCACACGTGCCCGAAACACAAGAAACGCCTTCGCCGGAGTTCGCCGCCGCCCGCGCATCCTTCGCACGTGCCCGCATCCGTACGGAGCTTGTGGTCAATGAGATTTCCGCACCCGGAAACCTCGCTCCGCACTCCATCGCCTTCTCGGCCGACGTGACCCCGGTACGTCACGGGAGCGACTCCGATCTCGGGACCGGACGCTTCATCCTGCTGTATGACCCGGCCGAGCCTGAGGAGTGGGGCGGCGCCTTCCGCGTCGTCTGCTTCGCCCAGGCTCCCCTGGAAACCGACATCGGCCTCGACCCGTTCGTCGCGGGGGTCACCTGGTCGTGGCTCGTCGATGCTCTCGACGCCCACGGGGCACGGTATACAGCGGCCTCGGGGACCGCTACTAAGATTATCTCGTCCGGCTTTGGCGAACTTGCCAAGCAGGGCGATGGCGCGCAGATCGAACTGCGGGCCTCGTGGACGCCGCTGGACCACAATCTCGCCGCCCACGTCGAAGGATGGGGCGAGCTGCTCTGCATGCTCGCAGGTCTTCCACCCACTGGCGAAGGAGTCAGCATGTTGTCCACACGCCGAACCGGTCGTGCTTGATCACCACGTGATCGATACGCGGGACGCCTACCTCGCGGCGACCGCAGCCCTCAGCGCGGGCACGGGCCCGATCGGCATCGACGCTGAACGAGCCTCCGGCTTCACCTACTCCCAGCGCGCCTACCTGATCCAGATCTATCGGCGCGACGCTGGCACATTCCTGTTTGACCCGCCCGCGATCGGCAACTTCCACGAGCTCAACCAGGCTCTGCGCGATGAAGAGTGGATTTTCCACGCCGCGAGCCAGGATCTGGCCTGCCTGCGCGAGGTCGGACTTGACCCCCGACACATCTTCGACACTGAACTGGCCGCCCGCCTGCTCGGAATCCCCCGGGTCGGCCTCGGCACGGTGGTAGAAGAGCTGCTCGGCATCCATCTTGCCAAGGAACACTCCGCCGCCAACTGGTCGACCCGCCCACTGCCGGAGGCCTGGCTGGTCTACGGCGCGCTCGACGTGGAACTGCTTCCCGACCTGCGTGACCGTATGGTCGACATGCTCGCCACCGATTCCAAGACCGACATCGCCGCGCAGGAATTCGCCGCCGTGCTGGCGCGTGAGGCGAAGCCCGTCGGCCCCGAACCCTGGCGCCGCCTTTCCGGCGTGCACTCCATCCGGGGACAGCGTGGCCTGGCCGTGGCCCGGGAATTGTGGCTGGCTCGCGACGCTCTGGCACAGGAGCTGGATGTGTCCCCCGGCCGGCTCGTGCCCGATGCGTCGCTGACGGCGGCAGCACGGGCCATGCCGGCGAACCGGCAGGCCCTGGCTGATCTGAGGGAGTTCAGCGGCCGTGCGAGCCGCAGCGAACTCGACCGCTGGTGGCGTGCCATCCAGAAGGGCCTGGCGTCAACCGACCTGCCGTCGCTTCGGGGCAACGGCGACCTGCTCCCGCCCCCGCGCGCCTGGTCCGACCGCAATCCCGAGGCTGACCTGCGCTACAAGGCCGCTCGCGCAGCCCTCACCGAGGTCTCCGAGGAGCTCGCCATCCCGCTGGAGAACCTCGTCACCCCGGACTATGTCCGCCGGGTGGCGTGGACGCCGCCCGTCAACGTCGATCCCGCATCCGTCGGTGAGGCGCTCGCGCACCTGGGTGCGCGCACCTGGCAAATTGAAGTGACCGCACAACGGATCGCCGATGCCTTTGTGGATGTCCACCAATCGATCGAGCTCTCTTCGGAAGCGGATTCGTAGGATCCGTCCAAGGATTCGACCCTCCACGGGAGCCCCTTTAGGATCGACCGACACCTGATCGATGATGGAGGCAAAGTGGCCGATAGAACAGAAGTCGTGTTTGTGGACGGGGTTCGTACCCCGTTCGGACGCGCCGGTGAAAAGGGCATTTACTGGAACACCCGGGCGGATGATCTCGTGGTCAAGGCCATGATCGGACTGCTGGAACGCAACCCGTCGGTCCCTGGGGAACGCATCGACGAGGTGGCGATTGCCGCCACCACCCAGACCGGCGACCAGGGCCTCACGCTCGGTCGCACGGCGGCACTGCTTTCGGGGTTGCCGAAGTCGGTACCCGGATTCGCTATTGACCGGATGTGCGCCGGCGCCATGACCGCCGTGACCACTCTCGGAGCCGGGATCGGATTTGGCGCCTACGACCTGGCCATCGCCGGCGGCGTCGAGCACATGGGACGCCACCCGATGGGTTCGGGCGTCGACCCGAATCCGCGTTTCCTGTCCGAGCGCCTGGTCAGCGAGGACGCCCTCAATATGGGTGCCACGGCCGAGCGCATCCACGACCGGTTCCCGGCGTACACCAAGGAGCGGTCCGACCGGTTCGCCCTGCGCAGCCAACAGAAGGTCGCCGCGGCCTATGCCGCCGAGAAGATACAGCCCGACCTGGTGTCGGTTGCGATCCGCAGCGATTCCGGCTGGGGTCTGGCGACCCGCGACGAGGCTCCCCGCCCCGAAACCACGATGGAGGGCCTCGCGACTCTCAAGACCCCCTTCCGTCCCCACGGACGGGTCACTGCCGGCAACGCTTCCGGGCTCAACGACGGTGCCAGCGCCTGCCTCCTCGCCAGCGGCAAGGCCGCCAAGGACCTCGGTCTCACCGTCAAAATGAAGATGGTCAGCTTCGCCTTCGCCGGCGTTGAGCCGGAGGTCATGGGACTCGGTCCGGTCCCCTCCACCGAGAAGGCCCTGCGCAAGGCCGGCCTCAGCATCACGGACATCGGCCTGTTCGAACTCAATGAGGCTTTCGCCGTGCAGGTCATCTCGTTCCTCGACCACTTCGGCATCGACGACGAGGACCCACGGGTGAACGAGTACGGCGGCGCGATCGCCATCGGACATCCGCTCGCTTCCTCCGGCGTGCGCCTGATGAACCAGCTCGCCCGTCAGTTCAGCGAGCACCCGGAGGTGCGCTACGGCCTCACCGCCATGTGCATCGGTCTCGGCCAGGGCGGCACCGTGATTTGGGAGAACCCGAACTTCAACCGGAAGGCAAGCAAGCGATGAGCAACTACTCCGAACTCGATTTCACCCCGCTGGTCGAGCTGTCGGCCGACGAGGTCGTCACCCACTGCTACGTACACGATGTGCCTCTGTCCGGTGGAAGGACCCTGGCGCTGGTCACGCTTGACAACGGCCGGGACCACACCCGCCCGAACACGCTCGGCCCGAACACCCTGCTCGAGTTCGCCATGGCGATGGACCTTCTCCGGGAACGCGCCGCCCTCGGCGACATCCACGGCGTCGCCGTCACCGGCAAACCGTTCATCCTCGCCGCCGGCGCCGACCTGAGCAAGGTCAGCGAGATCCCATCGCTCGCGACGGGCAAGCTGCTGGCCCAGTTGGGCCACTATGCGCTGGGCAAGCAGGCCGAACTGGGTGTGCCCTCCTTCGTGTTCATCAACGGGCTCGCACTGGGGGGCGGGCTGGAGATCGCCCTCAACGCCGACTACCGCACCGTCGACGCGACCGTGCCCGCGATCGCGCTGCCCGAGGTCTCCCTTGGGCTGATCCCGGGCTGGGGCGGCTCCTACCTGCTGCCCAACCTGATCGGCATCGAGAACGCGCTGAAGGTGATCATCGAGAATCCGCTCAAGCACCGCACGCTCAAAGCGGCGGATGCTCTCGAGCTGGGCATCGCCGACGTGCAGTTCGCCTCGGCCAGGTTCCTTGAACAGTCCATCGAGTGGGCCGATGGCGTGATCGCCGGAAAGACAAAGGTCGCCCGGCCCAATACGCCCGGCAAGGTCGAACGGCTCGTGAAATGGGATGTGGCCGTGGGCGTGGCCCGCAAGATGCTGGAAAACCGCATTGGAACCGTCGCCCGGTCGCCGTACATCGCCCTCAACCTGCTCAAAGCAGCCAAGAGCGGATCTCGCCAGGAAGGGTTCGAGCGGGAAGACGACTCCTTGGCCGAACTCATCGCCGGAGACCAGCTGCAGGCCAGTATTTACGCTTTCAACCTGGTGCAGAAGCGAGCCAAGCGGCCGGCCGGTGCGCCGGACAAGGCCCTCGCCCGCCCGATCAACAAGGTAGGCGTCATCGGCGCCGGCCTGATGGCCAGCCAGTTCGCCCTTCTCTTCGTGCGTCGCCTGCGCGTGCCCGTAGTCATCACAGACCTCGACCAGGCCCGCGTCGAGAAGGGCGTCGCGTACATCCACGGCGAGATCCTCACCCTGGAGACCAAGAACCGTATCTCCCCCGACGAGGCCAACCGGCTCCGCGCTCTGGTCACGGGAACGACAGACAAGGCACAGTTCGCCGACGCCGACTGGGTGATCGAGGCCGTCTTCGAGGAACTCGGCGTGAAGCAGGATGTCTTCGCCGAAATCGAGAAGCACATCTCTCCCGACGCCATCCTCGCCACCAACACCTCGTCCCTCTCGGTCGAACAGATCGGTGCGAAGCTGGCCCACCCCGAGCGCCTGGTCGGTTTCCACTTCTTCAACCCGGTGGCGATCATGCCGCTGATCGAGGTCGTGAACACCCCGCGGACCAACGACGCCACTCTCTCCACGGCGATGGTCGTGGCAGCCAAACTGCGAAAGAACGCGGTCATCACCCGGGACACCTCCGGGTTCGTCGTGAACCGCCTCCTGGCGAAGCTCTTGGGTGAGGCCATGCACGCCGTCGACACCGGAACCCCGTTCGAGGTCGTCGATGGGTCACTGGCTCCGTTCGGGATGCCGATGACCCCGTTCGAGCTGCTCGAGCTGGTCGGCCTCAAGGTCGGCGCACACGTTCTGGACACCCACCATGCCGCATTCCCGGACCGGTTTTTCGAGAGCGCGAACCTGCATAAGCTGGCCGAGCACGGAACCATTCTGGAGCGCGACGCCAAGGGCAGGATCAAGGGCTTCGACAAGGGCGCCGTCAA
Organism: Cryobacterium sp. Sr3; assembly: GCF_004402835.1. Lineage (NCBI taxonomy): Bacteria > Bacillati > Actinomycetota > Actinomycetes > Micrococcales > Microbacteriaceae > Cryobacterium > Cryobacterium sp. Sr3. The sequence goes on from NZ_SOFA01000042.1 coordinate 127,963, forward strand.
GATCGTCGCAGGCGGGCAGACCCCGATGACAGCCGAGCAGATCCTACGCCGGATCGAGGACGGCCTCGCCGATGAAATCAAGCGAATGCTGGACGACGGCGTCGTGCACGCCGCGGAGGACATCGACCTGTGCATGATCCTCGGGGCCAACTGGCCGTTCCAGATGGGCGGGATCACGCCCTACCTCGACCGCGTCGGCGCGAGCGAACGGGTCTTCCAGGGCACGTTCCACACCCCACCGATCCGCGGCGTCGCTGCCGCGGCCCTGCCCGCCACCCGCACGAGCGTAGGCGACTGACCGCAGGCGACTGACTGCACCCACTCCGCCGACCCGTAACCTCGGCTCCTTTCTCTTCACGGAAGGGGAGCCGAGGTCGTGGCTCGGCGCAGTGGTCGGCGGTATTTTTCTGCGGCCGGCGGGGCCGGAAGGGTGAGGCCCGCCAAGTGTGGGCGTTGGGGGTCGCACGGGCCGGGGTTTCCGAACCGGCCGTTTCCCTTGCCGATGTAGACGATCAGGGGACCTCGATGTGGGCAGAACGTGCATTCCACGCCCTATCCGAGTCCGGGCCCGGCCCGGCCAGCAACTCTGCCCTGAACGAATTCGACGGAGATTCTGCCGGATTTGGCCCACAAACCCCCGAGAAAGCGGTTTTCCCCCAGAATCTCGGCTCTCCTGCTGCTTCCGTGGGTTAAACCCGGCCGGGGAGCACTGGTTTGTGGCCGCCGAGGCTGAGCATGGCCAGGGCGATGAGGGCGTCGGGTGATTTGAAGCCGAAGGCGATTCGGGTGAGTAGTCGGATCTTGGTGTTCATGGATTCGATGCGGCCGTT
>NZ_SOFA01000022.1:0-82926 GCF_004402835.1 Cryobacterium sp. Sr3
AGGTCGTCCCAAGTCTGGGCCTGCTTCTCCGTGGAACGCACGAAGTACTTGATGTTGTCGAAATCGATGCCCGACAGGTCAGCACCCCAAGTCGGCATCGGCTTGCGCTCAAACAACTCAAGGGCCTTGAGGCGACGCTGCAGCATCCACTCAGGCTCGCCCTTGAGATTGGAGATATCGGTCACCACCTCCGGCGAAATCCCGCGGCGGGCGGAGGCACCAGCAGCATCGGAGTCGGACCACCCGAACTCGTAGACACCGAGCCCCGCAAGTTCGGGGCGGTCAAGAAGGACGTCAGACATATTTACCTCTTCTGCCACCCCGGCAACCCGGATATTAGTCCGGTCATCCCGAGCCGGACTCCGTGAGGAGACCGGCTGAGAACGAGTTGTGAGGACGGCTCAGGTGCGCACCGCTGAGAGATCAAAGACAATCAGGGCCACGCCGTGCTGCGTCGCGGTCATCTGGACCGCGCGCATAAAAAAAACGGGAACACTTCACCCTAGGCTTCAGGGTTTCATCTGGCTACACTTCGGCTCGTTTTGGCGGGTCACCGGCAGGTCGTCGAGGGGTCGTCGGGGAGGCGCGGGCACGCAACGGATGCCGGCGGCAGTCTCCGGGGTTCGCAGAACGGCCGCGGGAGCTTAGAGTGTCTGAATACTCGCGCAGGCGAAACGCTCAAGCGGAGCGGTCCCGACGCGTCCATGCAGCGTGAAGTCCGAGGAGTCTCATGACCGACACCATTGCCCCCATCGCACCGGCCCACGGCGTCGGCCTGACTGACGCTGCCGCGCTGAAGGTGCGCAGCCTGCTTAGCCAGGAGGGTCGCGAAGACCTGAACCTGCGCGTAGCCGTGCAGCCCGGAGGCTGCTCCGGCCTGATCTACCAGCTCTACTTCGACGAGCGCATTCTCGAGGGCGACGTCGTCGTGGACTTCGACGGCGTCGGGGTCGTGCTCGACAAGATGAGTGTGCCGTACCTCGAGGGTGCCTCGATCGACTTCGAGGACACCATCGCGAAGCAGGGCTTCACGATCGACAACCCGAACGCCGGCAGCAGCTGCGCCTGCGGCGACTCCTTCAGCTAGAGTCGCCGCCGCCGTGCCTGGCCTTCCGGCGCCGGTCGCGGAGGCTGGCGCACGGGAGAACCTGCGCCCACCTTCCGAGCTGCGCCGCGGCCGTCAGCGCTGGGGCTGCCCCGGTGTCAGCGGGCGCCGACGACCATCCACTTCGCCGCCCGGGCGCGCAGCCCGAGCGTCACCCCGCGTGCGCCGAGGTAGCCGAACGCGAACGCCGCCATCAGCCAGGCCAGTCCCGCTGGTCCCGACGGCGCCAGCAGCAGCACCGCGACGGCCAGCGGCACGAACGCGGCCAGGTTCACCAATCCGGTCAGGGCCAGGTAGCGCGCGTCGCCGGCACCGATCAGCACTCCGTCGAGCACAAAGACCACCCCGCCGAGCGGAACGGATAGCCCGAGCACGATCAGGGCCGCCGGCAGCAGGTCGCTGACCTCGGTCGCGTTCGTGAACAGTCGGCCGAGCACGCCGCTCGCGGCGATCACCAGCAGCCCGAGCGCGGACCCGCTGAGCACGCCCCATTCGAGGCAGCGCCTGAGCACCGCGCGCACCTCGGCCAGGTTGCCGGCGCCGAGGCCCCGGCCCACCAGCGCCTGTGCCGCGATCGCCAGGGCGTCAAGGGCGAACGCGAGCGTGGCAAACAGGGTCATCGCGATCTGGAAGGCGGCCAGCTCGGGAGAACCGAGGCTCGTGGCCACGAAAACCGCGAGCAACATGGCCGCACGCAGGCTCACCGTGCGCAGGAACAGCCAGCCGCCGGATGCCGCGCCCCGCAACATCCCGACCCGATGCGGGCGCAGCGGCGCACTCTCGCGGCGGGCGTGGCGGCCGACGACGGCAAGATAGACCGCGACCATCGCCCACTGTGCCACGACTGTGCCGAGGGCGGATCCGACGATGCCGAGTCCCAGGCCGTAGATGAACACCGCATTCAGCAGGATGTTGACCGAGAACCCGATCCCGGCCACCCACAGCGGGGTGCGGGTGTCCTGCAGCCCGCGGAGCAGCCCGGTCGCCGCGAAGACGAGCAGCATGGCAGGCAGTCCGAACATCGATGGGCCCAAGTAGCTGACGGCCGCGGCGGTGACGGCGGGCTCGGCGCCGAACGCGCCGACGAGCAGGGGGGTGGCGAACCAGCCCGCAATCGCGAGCAGCACACCGAGGCCGAGGGCCAGCCAGAGTCCGTCGATGCCGACGGCGACCGCACGGCGGCGGTCACCGGCCCCCAGCCAGCGGGCCACCGCGGGCGTGGTGCTGTAGGCCAGGAAGACCATCAGGCCGATGATCGTTTGCAGCACGGCGCCGGCCAGGCCGAGTCCGGCCAGCGGAACGGCGCCGAGGTGCCCGACCATGGCGGAGTCGGCGAGCAGGAAGAGCGGTTCGGCGATGAGCGCGCCGACGGCGGGAATGGCGAGGCGCAGGATCTCGCGGTCGATGGGCTGCGGGCGGAGCACGGTGATGGTGATGCCAAAACTCTAGTTCAGCCCCTCCGCACCCGGTGTCCGCTTCCGGTGGTCGAGCCTGTCGAGACCCGGCGAGCCAATCTCCGCGCTGCCAGACAAGACTTCGAAACTAATGCTATAAAGTGTCCATAATAAGTGACAGAGACTCGACTACCTGTACGACATCAGGTACCCTCGTACCATGACGAACCTCGCGGATGACCTCAGTCGGGCGGCCGACGCCGTCGCCCTGCTGGGCTCCTCGATCAGGCCGGCATCACCGCCCGGGAGAAGCAGGCCCACGACGACCGCTCCCTGAAGGTCTACCGGCTGAGCAATGGCAACGTGCGCCTGAACGGGCTCTTCGCCCCCGAAGACGGCGAGTTCGTGCTCTCCACCTTCGACTCCATCACCAGCCCCCGCCGCGGCGGAGTGCGCTTCGTCGACCCGGAACGCGCCGCCTGGGCCCAAAAAATGCAGGACGACCCGCGCAGCACCGAGCAGATCAACGCGGACTCCCTCGTGCAGCTGCTCACAATCGCCGGCGAAGCCGACCCCGGCCGGGTCTTCGGCGGACGCCGCCCCTCGGTGCGCGTGATCGTGACCGAGAAAGCCCTCACAGCCGAACCCGCCGAGCCGGGTGCCGCCGAACCCGCCGCTCACGGGCAGATCGAAGGCAACCCGGTCCCCATCTCGCAGGAAACCATCGACCGGGTGCTCTGCGACACCGGCACCCGCGGCACCAAGTTCGACGACATCGGCCAAATCATCAACGTCGGCCGTGACGAACGACTCTTCACCGAGAAACAACGCGCCGCGATGGGAGTGCGCGACGGCGGATGCCGGTGGGTCGACTGCGACCGATCACCAGCCTGGACCGAAGCCCACCACATCAACGACTGGCTCACCGACAGCGGAGACACCAACCTCGCCGACGGAGTACTGCTCTGCCACCCGCACCATCTACTGCTGCACAACCAGCACTGGAAGATCACCCGCACCGGAACGCAACACTGGCTGCGGCCACCGGTGGAGAACGATCCGGAGCAGACACTGATCGCGCTGCCGAGCAAGGCGGTGGGGCTGTAGCTCCGGGTCTCGGCGCGCTCGACCAGCGAGCCGGGAGGTCCACCGCCATCCGTGTGCACACCCGATAGGTCTCTACCAGCTCGGCCACTGTCACACCGAATAGGGTGGAGGCATGACTGACCAGGGGACCGCATCCGGAATCGACCGCGACGAACTTGACCTCGAGGTGCGTCCGCAGGACGACCTCTTCCGCCATGTGAACGGCAAGTGGATCGCCCGCAGCGAGATCCCGGCCGACAAGGCCCGCTGGGGCTCGTTCTACCTGCTCGCCGAGGAATCGGAGAAGGCCGTCCGGGAAATCATCCTCGAAGCCCAGACCGCCGCCCCCGGCACCGAGGAGCGCAAATTCGGCGACCTCTATGCCAGCTTCCTGGACGAGGACCGCGTCGAAGAGCTCGGAGCGACCCCGCTCGCGGCCGATCTCGCCATCGTCGACGCCGTCACCTCCATCCCCGAGCTGCTCGGCACCCTCGGCCGCCTCGAGCGCGCGGGCGTGCCCGGCGCCTTCGGTCTCTTCGTCGACAACGATCCGGGGGACCCCGAGCGCTACCTCGTCTTCGTCGAGCAGGGCGGGCTCGGCCTCCCCGACGAGTCCTACTACCGCGACGAGAAGTTCGCCGCGATCCGGGAGTCCTACCAGGCGTTCCTGACCCGGATGTTCGGCCTCGTCGGCACCCCGGATGCCGCCGGTCGCGCCGAGCGCGTGTTCCTTCTCGAAACCGAGCTCGCCACTCACCACTGGGACAAGGTGCGCTCGCGCGACAGCGAGAAGACCTACAACCTCAAGACCTGGGGTCAGGTCACCGCGTTGGCCGCCGGCGCCGACCTGCACCTTTGGCTTGACGGGCTTGACGGCCCGGCCGGTGCTCTCGACGAGGTTGTCGTGCGCCAGCCCAGCTTCGTGACCGGTCTGGCGGAGATGCTCACCGAGGACCAGCTCGAGGGCTGGAAGGACTGGCTACGGTGGCAGATCATCCGTTCCAGCGCCGCGTTCCTGTCGAGCGATTTCGTCGAGTCCAGCTTTGACTTCTACGGTCGCACCCTGACCGGCACTCCCCAGTTGCGCGAGCGCTGGAAGCGTGGCGTCTCGCTCGTCGAGGGGGCGCTCGGCGAGGCCGTCGGGCGCATCTACGTCGAGCGGCACTTCAAGCCCAGCGCGAAGGCGAGCATGGACATACTCGTGGCCAACCTGGTCGAGGCCTACCGCCGGAGCATCACCGAACTCGACTGGATGACCGCGGAGACGCGCGCCCGTGCGCTCGACAAGCTCGAGAAGTTCACCCCCAAGATCGGCTACCCGGTCAAGTGGCGGGACTACTCGACCCTTTCGGTCGACCCGGCCGACCTGATCAAGAACGTGCGCGCCACGAGCGAGTTCGAGTTTCAGCGGGAATTGGGCAAGATCGGCAACCCGCTCGACCGCGACGAGTGGTTCATGACCCCGCAGACGATCAACGCGTACTACAACCCGGGCTTCAACGAGATCGTCTTCCCGGCCGCCATCCTGCAGCCGCCGTTCTTCGACGATGCCCGCGATTCCGCCTCCAACTACGGCGCGATCGGCGCCGTCATCGGCCACGAGATCGGCCACGGCTTCGACGACCAGGGCTCGAAATACGACGGCACCGGGCTACTCACCGATTGGTGGACCGAAGATGACCGCACGGCCTTCGAAGAACGCACCGGCTCCCTGATCGAGCAGTTCAACGAGCTCGCCCCGCATCAGGTTCCCGACCACCACGTGAACGGCGCACTCACCATCGGCGAGAATATCGGCGACCTCGGCGGGCTCTCCATCGCTTGGAAGGCCTACCTGATCTCGCTGGACGGCCAGGCGCCGCCCGTGATCGACGGACTCACCGGCACCCAGCGCTTCTTCCTCTCCTGGGCACAGGCCTGGCAGCTCAAGATGCGTGACGAGGAGGCCGTCCGCCTGCTCTCGATCGACCCGCACTCGCCCAACGAATTCCGCTGCAACCAGATCGTGCGCAACATCGACGAGTTCTATACGGCGTTCGGCGTCACCCCGGACGACGCTCTCTGGCTGGACCCGGAAAAGCGCGTTACGATCTGGTGACCTCAGCGCGACCGTAAGCCCGTGTCACCGGGGTCGAGCAGCCCGAATCTACGTAAGGACCTGCCCACTGTGGCCATGCCATCCCAGGACTCAGAGCGCCGGTCTCGCCACTCCTCGGCGCGCCGCGGCAGGCACGGCGGCGTGGACGCCACGGCGAACTTCAGCCGCGGGTTCCAGGCGCTCGGTGACCTCGCGGTCGACGGGGTGCAGGTCTCGGCCCGCGCCACCGATTTGGTCACCGGCCGGGTGCTGTTCTCCGTGGACGACCACGTGGTCATGCCCACCGCCGGCATCGGCACGGTGCTTCTGCTGATCGAGGTCGCCGCCCGGCTCCGCGACGCCGACTTCGGCGCGTACACGATCCTCGATCGCACCGTGTCCGATTCGGTCGCCGGATCCGGCCTCTGGCAGCACCTGCAGGCTCCCTCGCTGCCGATCGCCGACCTCGCTGCGCTGATCGGTGCCATCAACGACAACCTGGCCACCAATGTGCTGCTCCGCGCAGTCGGCCTGGACGCGGTGCGGTCCCGCGCCGAGCAGCTCGGACTCAGCCGCACCGCCCTGCTCGACCTTGTGCGCGACCGGCGCGGTCCCGATGACGCGCCTCAGCTCTCGGTCGGCAGCGCCAAGGAGCTCACCTGGCTGTTCACGGCGCTGGCCCGGGGGGAGGTCGTCGATGCGGAGGCGAGTGAGCGCGTGCTCGGCTGGCTGTCGCTCGGCGCCGACCTGTCCATGGTCGCCAGCGCGTTCGGGCTCGACCCGCTCGCGCATCGGTCCGGAGATCACGGCCTCCTGCTGGTCAACAAGACCGGAACGGATGCCGGCGTGCGCAGTGAGATCGGCATTCTGCGCGGCCCGCGCGCCGGGGTGACCTACATGGTCTCGATGTCCTTCGCGGACACCCGCCTCTCGTCCCGGCTCGCGGTGCTCGACGGGATGCGCGCGGTCGGCCTCGACCTGCTGGAATACGTGCACTGACCGGCGCCGCCGGTGAAAACAGGAAAACAGGGCTGCCCCCGCGAAGGAATCCTTCGCGGGGGCAGCCCTGGGCGATGGTGGCGCACCCGCTCAGCAGCACCGACCCTGGGGGTTGATGTCCTGGCGGTCGGTCTGGTCGCGCCAGAATTCGCGTTCCGTCATCATCACTGGTCCGGAGCAGGCGGCGGCATCCGGGTCATGAATCGATTCGTCGTGGGCCTCATGGTGGGCCTTGTACTTGTCGTAGGCGTCTTCACCCATGACCCCCCTCATGAACCAGGCGAAGCTCTTCGCGCCGTGGCGGACACTGGCGAGCAGATTCATCGGCGGGTCGTCCTCCCTGCCTTGTCCAGCTTGGCCTGGGCGATCTGGGTGTCCCAGCGTGCGGCCAGCTTCTTCTCTTCCGGAGTGGCTACGAAGCCGGACGGGGCGAACATCTGCGACGCCACCGCGTCATCCTCGTTGGTGCCGAAGCTGCGGGACTTGTAGGACTTCCAGGTGGCTTGCACGGCGGTGACCATCACGATGATGGCCAGCACGACGAACAGGATCGAAAGGACGCCCTGCACCATCGTGTTGCGCACGACCGCCTCCATCGCCTCGACGGTCTTCGCCGTGCCGAAGCTGGTGAGTCCCTCATCCAGAGCGTTGGAGAACGCTCGATTCTGGGCGAAGTAGCCCACGGCGGGAACGGTCGAGAAGATCTTCAGGAACGACGCGTAGATGGTCACGACGGCGGCGAAGGTCAGCGGCAGCGCCACAACCCAGAGGTACGTGAACAGCCCTCGCTTGGCCACGATCGCCAGGCAGACGGCCAGGGCGATGGCCGCCAGCAGCTGGTTCGCGATTCCGAACAGCGGGAACAGGGTGTTGATGCCACCGAGCGGGTCGGTGACGCCCATCACGAGCACGGCACCCCAGGCGGCGACCATGATCCCGGTCGTGACCCAGGCGCCCGGGCGCCAGGAGGTGTTCTTGAACTTCGGGAAGAAGTTGCCGAGGCTGTCCTGCAACATGAACCGGGCCACGCGGGTTCCGGCATCGACGGCGGTCAGGATGAACAGCGCCTCGAACATGATCGCGAAGTGGTACCAGAACGCCATCATCCCCGAGCCGCCCACAAGCTGGTGCATGATGTTGGCGAGGCCGACCGACAGTGTCGGGGCGCCGCCGGTGCGGGACACGATGGTCTCCTCGCCCACGTTCTTCGCGGTCTCGGTGAGCATCTCGGGGGTCAGGTTGACACCGGTCAGTCCGAGGCTGTTCACGAATGTGACAGCACCCTCAACGGTGCCGCCGGTCAGGGCCGGAGAGGAGTTCATGGCGAAGTAGATGCCGCGGTCGATCGACAGCGCGGCGACGAGCGCCATGATGGCGACGAATGATTCCATCAGCATTCCGCCGTAACCGATGAACCGGGTCTGGCGTTCCTTCTCGATCAGCTTCGGTGTCGTGCCGGAGGCGATCAGGGCGTGAAAGCCGGACAGGGCGCCGCAGGCGATGGTGACGAAGAGGAACGGGAAGAGCGAGCCGCTCACCACGGGGCCGCCGCCGTTCACGAACTCGCTGGCGGCCGGGGCCGAGATCTCGGGGCGGACGATGATGATGGCGATTGCCAGCATCCCGATCGTGCCGATTTTCATGAAGGTGGACAGGTAGTCCCGGGGGGCCAGGAGCAGCCAGACCGGAAGGATGGCGGCCACGAAGCCGTAGACGATGATGCCGATCGCGAGGGGCAGCGGTTCAATGGCGAAGAAGGTTGAGCCCCACTCGGTGTCCGCGATCATGCCACCACCGATGATGGCGGCCAGCAGCAGGATGAAGCCGATGATCGAGACCTCGGTGACCCGGCCCGGGCGGAAGAAGCGCAGGTAGACGCCCATGAACAGGGCGATCGGAATGGTCATCGAGACCGAGAAGACGCCCCAGGGGCTGTCCGCGAGGGCGTTGACGACGACGAGGGCGAGGATGGCCACGATGATGACCATGATCGCCAGAGTCGCGACGAGGGCGGCCGTGCCGCCCACCTTGCCGAGCTCGTCCCGGGCCATCTGACCCAGGGAGCGTCCGCCGCGGCGCATTGAAAAGAACAGCACCATGTAGTCCTGCACCGCGCCGGCAAGCACGACACCGACGATGATCCAGATCGTGCCGGGCAGGTAGCCCATCTGGGCGGCCAGCACGGGGCCGACGAGCGGTCCGGCGCCGGCGATCGCGGCGAAGTGGTGACCGAAGAGAACCCGGCGGTCCGTGGCCGCGAAGTCTTTGCCATCGGCCTTGTACTCGGCCGGCGTCGCGCGCCGGTCATCGGGGTGCAGCAGGTGCTTCTGGATGTAGTTGGAGTAGAAACGGTAACCGATCAGGTACGTGCAGACGGCGGCGAAGACGAACCAGATGGCGTTGACGGTCTCGCCGCGAACGACGGCGAGCATCACCCAGCTCAGCCCGCCGAGCAGCGAGATGCCGCCCCAGATCCCGATCTTCAGGGGGGTCCAGTGGGCTTCCTCGGCGTCGTGGGTGGTCTGGTCGAGAGCAACGGGCAACAGGAGGGGATCCCGGTCCAGCTCCTCACCCCGCTTGGCTGAATCGTGTGGCGTTCGGGGCTTGGTGCCCATGATCTCTCCTTTGAGGTACCCGCAAGGACTGCGGAAATCCTTAGCAAGGCTAACAGCTTGGCGGCACCTTCCGGACGGACGCCTAAAATGGACGGAGCGCCGGGCGGCTTCTGCCTGTCCTGTGTGCTTTCCAGATCCCCCGCCCTCTCGACCATTGGAGCCCCGTGGCCGCCCTCTCCCGCCTCGATTCCGTCATCGCCCTTGCCCGCCACCGCGGGTTCGTGTTCCAGGCCGGTGAAATCTACGGTGGGTCCCGGTCTGCCTGGGACTATGGGCCGCTGGGCGTGGAGCTCAAGGAGAACATCAAGAAGCAGTGGTGGCGCTTCATGGTCACCAGCCGCGACAACGTGGTGGGCCTCGACTCCTCGGTGATCCTTCCCCGCAAGGTGTGGGAGGCATCCGGTCACGTCGAGGTCTTCAGCGACCCGCTGGTCGAGTGCACGAGCTGCCACAAGCGCTTCCGCGCAGACCACCTCGAGGAGGAATTCGAGGAGAAGAAGGGCCGCCCGCCCGAGGGCGGCATCGACGGCATCCCCTGCCCGAACTGCGGAAACCGTCATATTTGGACCGAACCGCGCGCTTTCTCCGGCCTGCTCAAGACCTACCTCGGCCCGGTCGACGACGAGGCCGGCATGCACTACCTGCGCCCCGAGACCGCGCAGGGCATCTTCGTGAACTTCGCCAACGTGCTGCAGGCTGCTCGCATGAAGCCGCCGTTCGGCATCGGCCAGATCGGCAAGAGCTTCCGCAACGAGATCACCCCGGGAAATTTCATCTTCCGTACCCGCGAGTTCGAGCAGATGGAGATGGAATTCTTCGTCGAGCCGGGCACGGATGAGACGTGGCACCAGTACTGGATCGACCAGCGCCTGAAGTGGTATACCGGCCTCGGCATCAACGTCGACAACCTGCGCCTGTTCGAACACCCGGCCGAGAAGCTCTCGCACTATTCCAAGCGCACCGTGGACATCGAGTACCGCTTCGGTTTCAGCGGCAGCGAATTCGGCGAGCTCGAGGGTGTTGCCAACCGAACCGACTTCGACCTCAGGACGCACGCGGAGGCATCCGGCAAGGATCTGTCCTACTTCGACCAGACGAAGAATGAGCGCTGGGTTCCCTACGTGATCGAGCCGGCGGCCGGACTGACCCGCTCTCTGATGGCGTTCCTGGTAGACGCGTACCACGAGGAGGAAGTGCCCAACGCGAAAGGCGGCGTCGACAAGCGCACCGTGCTGAAACTCGACCCGCGCCTGGCGCCGATCAAGGTCGCCGTGCTGCCGTTGTCCCGCAACGAGGCGCTCTCGCCGATGGCCAAGTCCCTCGCGGCGCGGCTGCGCGAGTCCTGGAACGTGGACTTCGACGACGCCGGCGCCATCGGCCGCCGCTACCGCCGCCAGGACGAGATCGGCACCCCGTACTGCGTCACGGTCGACTTCGACTCGCTCGAGGACCAGGCCGTCACCGTGCGTGACCGCGACACCATGGCGCAGGAGCGCGTGCCGCTCGACAAGCTCGACGCCTACCTGGCCGAGCGCCTCCGCGGCGCATAGCCGAGTCCGCCGGCCGCGCGCTTTCGGCTGGGGCCGGGGGTACCGCTGGCGGTACCGGTGGGGTGCTGGGGCCGGGGGATACCGGTGGCGGTGCCGGTGCCGGTGGGGTGCTAACTCAGGAGAAGTCCCGCGGGCGAGCTTCGGCGGTCCCGGAACGGCGGCACCGCGGCGACCGGACACACCGGTTTTCCTGAGTTGGCCCCACAGGTGGAGGGAGACGGATACCTAGCGAGCCGCCGCCGCACGAGTTCAGGGGCGGGCGAGCTCGATCAGGGTAACGCCGCCCGGCGTGGCCGGGTCACTCATGGCGGCGAGGGCGGCGGGCGCCTCGGCCAGGCTGAGGCGGCGGCCGATCAGGTCCTGCGGGCGCAGCCGGCCGGAGGTGACCAGGGCCAGCAGGGCCGGATAGTCGCCCGCGGGCATCCCGTGGCTGCCCATCACGGTCAGTTCGCGGGCGATGACGTCGCCGAGCGGAAGCCGTGGGTCTTCCGCCAGCAATCCGATCTGGACGTGGCGTCCCCGGGTTGCCAGTGAACGGATGGCGATGCCCACCGTGCTCTCCCGGCCGAGCGCCTCGACGCTGACCTGCGCACCCGCACCCGCATCCGTGCCCCTGCCTGTCACCGAGCGGATCCGCGCCACCACCTCATCGTTCGAGAGCCCGGCGGAGTCCACCGTGAAGGTCGCGCCCACTCGCGCGGCCGTCTCACGGGCCGCGGCACTGATGTCCACGGCGATCACGGTCGCACCGAGCGCCGCGCCGATCATGACCGCGGAGAGACCGACGCCGCCGCAGCCGACCACGACGAGGGTCTCGCCCGCCTGCAACCGGGCCTGATGCACGAGTCCGCGATAGGAGGTGGCGAAGCGGCAGCCGAGCAGTGCGGCGGCGCCGGCATCCAGTCCAACGGGAATCGCGATCAGGTTGACGTCGGCGTTGTGCAGGGCCACCCGCTCCGCATAGGAGCCCCAGTGGGTGAAGCCGGGCTGGGTCTGGTTGCGGCAGACCTGGCCGTTGCCGTCCCGGCACTCCGGGCAGTCGCCGCAGGCGCAGACGAACGGCACGGTGACGCGCTGGCCCACGGCGAAGCGGCGCACCTCGGGCCCCACGGCGTCGATCACGCCGACGAGCTCGTGGCCCGGAACGTGCGGCAGGGCGATGCCGGCGTCGTGCCCGAGCCAGCCGTGCCAGTCGCTGCGACAGAGGCCGGTGGCCTCCACTCGCACGACGACCCCGGACGCGGACGGCACCGGGTCAGGAACCTCCCGCAGCTCGGGTACGGCACCGAACGCGTCGAACCAGACGGCTCTCACCCGCGGATCCCGGCCGTGCTGTGCACGCTCGCACCGTGCAGGCTCGCACCGTGTGCGCTCGCACCGTGCGGGGCCAGGCCGCCCACCGTCAGGATGCCACGGGGCCGATATCGGCGACCGTGGCCGCGGTCCCGGCGGCGGGCAGCTCAACCTGGACTCCGAACAGGGCATCGAGTCCGGTCAGGAATGCGGCCTGCTCGCCCGCTCGGGCCAGCTCGCGGGATCGCACCATCGGGGTGTGCAGAAGCACGCCGGCCAAGTGGCGCAGGGCCGCCTCGGTCTGCTCGCTGTTGTCGCCGCGGTTGCGCGCCCGTTCGATCTCACCGTCGAGGAGGTCGAAGACGTAGCTGCGAAGGGCCACGACGGCCGGGGCGAGGCTCTGCTCCTCGGCAACCGCGGAGAACTTGCGGGCGGCGCGGCCCACGAGCAGTCGGGCGTCGCTGGTGGCGTTGAGCTCCTCGAGCGGCGCGTGGATGCGGATGGTCTCGAGGTCGAGCAGCTCGACGCCGGCCAGGTCGGTGACGTCCGGGTCGACGTTGCGCGGCAGACCCAGGTCGATGATGAGCCGGCGCGGGATCTCGGTCGGGGCATCCGTCATCGGGCAGGAGGGCAGTGTGCGCGCTTCGGCGGCCGGGAGCTGCAGGGAGAGTGCGCGGCCCGAGTGGAGCAGGGCCGCGTCGATCACGTGGGTGTCGGCGGTCGTGCAGGTGAGGATCAGGTCGGCCTCGGCGGCTTCGATGGCGAACGCCGACTCGGCGACGGCGGTGATCTGATGCGAGGTGGCGAACTTCTGAGCGCGGCCCGAGGGGGAGTACACCCGCACGTCCTCGGCGCCGAGGTCCCGCAGCGCGGCGAGGGAAGCCCCCGCGTAACGGCCCGTGCCGACCAGGAGCACGCGGGTCTGGGCCCAGTCCGTGATGCGGCTTTCGGCCAGTTCGAGGGCCAGGCGCACGAGTGAACGTCCCGCGGCTCCGATGCCGGTGCGGTTCTTGACGCCCCGCGAGGTCTGCGACGCACGCTGGAAGAGGCGTTCGAGTTCGGGGCTGGTGGTGCGGGAGAGCCGGGCCTGCTCGAGGGAGCGGCGCACCTGGCCGGCGATTTCGCCCTCGCCGACGACCACCGATTCGAGGCCGCTCGTCACGGCGAAGAGGTGCTCGGCGACGCCGCTGCCGTGCACCAGGTCCAGGGTGTTCCGCAGAACGTCGACGGCCACGCCGGTGCTCGCACTGACGCCGTCGATGGCGGCGTGCACGGCCGAAAGTGGGGAGGAGCCGAGCGGTTCGTCGAGGTCGAGGTAGGCCTCGAACCGGTTGCAGGTGGCCACGACCACGGCACCGACCAGGGCCGGGTGCCGCTCGAGAATGCCACCCGCCGTGTCGTTCGCACCGACAGACAATTTCTCCAGCACGTCGAAGCTGGAGTTCTTATGGCTGGCGGACAGGCAGATCAACACCAGACGAGTCTACGACCTGTGGCTGAGGGCCCGAATCGCCCGAGTGTCGGAAGTTTGACAGAATCTAGATAATGAACCTCGACGCGCAACACCCACTCGCAACCGGACTCACGGCCGATTCACGTCTCATCCGCGCCTACCAGGGCACCAGGCCAGACGTCACCCCCGTCTGGTTCATGCGCCAGGCTGGCCGTTCGCTGCCCGAATATCGCTCGCTGCGGGTCGGTACGCGCATGCTCGACGCCTGCCTCGACCCGGAGATGGCGAGCGAAATCACGCTGCAGCCGGTGCGCCGCCACAACGTCGACGCCGGCATCCTCTTCAGCGACATCGTCATTCCGCTCAAGCTCGTGGGCGTCGACGTCGAGATCGTCGCAGGCACCGGCCCCGTCCTCGGCACGGCCGTGCGCACGGCGAAGGATGTCGCGGAGCTCACTGCTCTCGACCCTGCCGTGCTTGAGGGGAACCTCGCCCCGATCACCGCGGCGGTCGCGCGCACAGTCGCCGAGCTCGGCTCGACGCCGCTGATCGGATTCGCCGGGGCCCCGTTCACGCTGGCGGCCTATCTCGTGGAGGGCGGTCCGTCGAAGGACCACATCAACGCTCGCACGCTCATGCATGCGGACCCCGACGCCTGGGCCACCCTGATGGAGTGGACGGCCGAGGTCACCGGACGATTCCTGCGCGCGCAGGTTCTGGCCGGCGCCAGCGCCGCCCAGCTATTCGACTCCTGGGCCGGCGCGCTCTCGCTGGCCGACTACACGCGCTTCGTCGCTCCTGCCTCCACCGCGGCGATCGCCCACGTGCGCGACCTCACCTATGGCGAGGGCGCCGCGGGCACAGATGCCGAGGGCGTCGCATCCGTGCGCCGCAACGTGCCCGTTGTGCACTTCGGAGTGGGCACGGGCGAGCTGCTCAGGGAGATGCACGGGGTGGGCGCCGACGTCGTCGGAGTCGACTACCGGGTGCCGCTCGATGAAGCCAACCGTCGCCTCGGCGGACTGGTCCCGGTGCAGGGCAACGTCGATCCGGCGCTCCTCGCGGCACCGTGGCCGGTGCTCGAAGCGCATGTCCTCGACGTGCTCGAGCGTGGGCGCACGGCACCGTCCCACGTGCTGAACCTGGGCCACGGCGTTCCGCCGATGACCGACCCGAACGTGCTGACTCGCCTGGTGGCCTTCGTGCACGAGGTCACCGCGGTCTCCGCCGGCCCGGCCGCCGCCGTCCCGGAAGCCCCGGCCGCCGCGCCGTCCGCGTCCTGACAATCGCACGCAGGCTCAGGGGGCGCGAATGAAAGACGTCATCGTCATCGGTGGAGGGGTGGCGGGCCTGATCGCCGCCCGAGCCTGCGCCCGGGTCGGACTCAGCGTGACCGTGCTCGAAGCCACCGGTGTGCCGGGCGGAGCACTCGGCAGCCACCAAGTGGCCGACCTCACCCTCGACAGCGGTGCCGAGAGCTTCGCCGTGCGGCGCGACGCGGTGGCCGAGTTCATCGCCGACCTCGGTTTGTCCGACGAGGTTGTCGCGCCGAACCCCGCCGGCGCGTGGCTGCACCTGCCCGACGACCGCGTGCCGAATGGTTCGGTCAGCGTTCCGCTGCCCAAGGCCGGCGTGCTCGGCATCCCCGGTTCTCCGCTCGCCGACGACGTGCGCCGCGTGATCGGCTGGAGTGGCGCCTGGCGCGCCTACGCGGACCGGCTGATGCCGGTGTTGACGATCGGCCGGGAACACAGCCTGGGTGAACTCGTGCGCAAGCGCATGGGGCGCCGCGTGCTCGAACGGCTCGTCGAACCCGTGACCGCGGGGGTGTACTCGTCCGCGGCCGACGATCTCGAGATCGACGTCGTGGCCCCGGGCCTCAACTCCGCCCTCACGGTGACGGGTTCGCTCTCCGGGGCCGTGCTGTCGTTGCGCTCCGGCGCCCCGGCCGGCTCGAACGTGGCCGGGCTCCGGGGCGGCATGTTCCGGCTCGTGACCGCTCTGGTGGCCGACCTCGTGTACTTCGGCGCCGAGATCGTGACGGATGCCCCGGTCACCGCATTGCAGCGCTCCGGCACCGAGGACGCGCCCACCTGGACGGCCACCTGCGCGGCACCGGACACGGCGGCGGACGCAGACGCGCCGGCAGCCCCGGCGCCGGAGACCACCCTCGACGCCCACTTCGTGATCATCGCGACTCCAGGCGCGCAGGCGCTCGGCCTACTGGCCGGCCTGAGCCCGGCCCATGCGGCGCTCGCCGAACTCGACTGGCCGCAGCCGACGGCGATCGAGCTGGCCACGATCGTCATCGACGCCCCGGAGCTCGACCTGCACCCGCGCGGCACCGGCGTGCTGGTCGCGGCCGCGACCCCCGGGGTCACCGCCAAGGCGCTCACCCACGTGACCGCGAAGTGGGACTGGCTGGCCGAGGCCGCCGGACCGGGCCGACACGTCATCCGTCTGTCCTACGGTCGCGCCGGCCAGGACAGCCCCACCGCCGGTCTTCGCGATGACGAGCTCCTCGCGCTGTCCCTGGCGGACGCCCGCACGATCCTGGGCGTCGACCTCGACGCGACCGCCGTGCGCGGTTTCGCGCGCACGGTCTGGGGCGATGCCCTCTCGCCCGCGACCGTCGGCGCACCCGAGCGGGTCGACCAGGTGCGCGAGGTCGTGGCCGCCACCCCGGGACTCGAACTCACGGGTGCGTGGCTCGCCGGCACCGGCCTGGCCTCGGTGATCCCGGATGCCGTCGCCGCGGCCTCCCGCACCCGGCAGGAGGCCCTCGGCATCTGATCGCCGGGTCACCGGCCGTGCCGACCTGCTCTTATCCCTAATGGGGGATACTCTGAGGGATACGTGCACCTTGAGGAATGGAGTGACAATGCGGGGAAAGCTTCTGTTCATCACGGGTGGACTCGTCGGATACGTCCTCGGCGCGCGCGCCGGGCGCAAGCGCTACGACCAGATCGTGGCCGCGGCAGACAACGTATGGAACGCGCCGCCCGTTCAGCGCCGGGTGAACGAGGCTCGCGACTTCGCGCTCGAGCGGGTCGGGGATGTGCCGTCGGCACTCCTCGAGACCGGCAAGAAGATCGCCTCGGCCCTGCAGTCCAAGGCGTCCAAGACGTCCGGGACCAGTTACACCGTGCCGACGCCGGCGACCGCAGCGCCGACCGCACCGACGACGGTCGCCGACGACACCACCACGAAATAATCACCGCGACACTCCGAACGAAGGGGAAACTGTGAGAAACAGCGAATTCAACCCGAAGAGCCGGAAATCGACGTTCGACCTTCTCGGTGAGCTGCCCGGTCAGATCATCGCCCTGGTCAAGGCCGAACTCGACGCGGCTAAGGCGGAGTTCGCCGGTAAGGCCAAGAACATCGGGCTGGGCATCGGGCTCTTCGTCGGGGCGGCCCTGTTCGCGTTCTTCGCGGCTCTGGTGCTGGTCGCCCTCGCGGTCATCGCGCTCGCCCTCGTCCTGCCGCTCTGGCTCGCGACCCTGATCGTGGCGGTCGCCCTGTTGCTGCTCGCGCTCCTGTTGGGGCTGGTCGGCAGAAACCGGCTGCAGGCTGGAACGTCATCGGATCCGGACGGCGTGACGGAAAGCATCCGTCGCGACGTCGACGCCCTCAAGGGAGTTGGCAAATATGAGCACTGAAGTGAACACGACGACACATGAGGCCGTCCGCGGGAGCGTCGCAGCTGTCACGGTTGAGGCCGTTCCGCGCACCAAGACCGAGTTGCGCGCCGAGGCCGCCCGTGCCCGCGTCGAACTCGCGCAAACGCTCGACGCGATCGAGTACAGGCTCAACGTGCCGAGGCAGTTGCGCGTACGCTCGCGCCTGGCCAACGTGCGCCTGCGCGAACTCGGCGAGAAGAATCCCCTCGCACTGGCCGGCATCGTCCTGGGCGCGGCCACGGCCGCGGTGGGCGCCATCTGGCTCGGTGTCAGGGCCGTGCAGCGCCGCTGAGGCCAACGGAAGCCGGTACCCGACCGCGCAATTTTGGCTCTCGCGGCAAAGGAGTAGAGACTAGTAGTTATGACTCACCCGGCTGCCGGAGAGGCAGTAAACCCACCTCACTCCACCACCTCTGCCGAGACCCACGGAACGACTGACGCGCCAGACGCGTCGCCGCAGGGTTTCACGCTCTTCGCTGTGCTGCGCAAAGATCCGAGCAACCCGGACGACCTCGACGGCCACGATGTGCCCCGAGCCGTCCTGGAGCTCGACGACGTCATCGGTCTGGTTGAGGCCGAGGGCGTCACCGTCCGCGGCTTCTATGACGTCTCCGGGCTCCGCGCCGACGCCGACGTGATGATCTGGACCCACGCACCGGAGGCCGAGACCCTGCAGTGGGCCCACCGCCAGCTGCGTCGTAGCCGCCTCCTCAAAAGCCTCCTGCCGACCTGGAACGCCATGGGCGTGCACCGCGACGCCGAGTTCAACAAGAGCCATGTGCCTGGGTTCCTGCGCGGAGTGGAGCCGAAGGGCTGGCTGACCCTCTACCCGTTCGTGCGCAGCTACGAGTGGTACCTGCTGCCGGAGGCCGAGCGCAGCGCCATGCTCGCCGACCACGGCCGCAAGGGCGCGGCCTTCCGCGGAGCCATCGCCAACACCGTCTCCTCGTTCGCCCTCGGCGACTACGAGTGGCTGCTGCCGATCGAAAGCGACGAGCTCACCGAGCTCGTCGACCTGATGCGCGAACTGCGCAACACCGAGGCGCGCCGCCACGTGCGCGAAGAGGTCCCGTTCTACACCGGCCGCCGCATCTCGACGGCCGAACTGGTGGAGGTTCTGCAGTAATGACTACCTACGATGCCATCCTGCTCGCCGGCTTCGGCGGCCCCGAGGGTCAGGACGATGTGATCCCGTTCCTGCGCAACGTCACCGGCGGGCGCGGCATCCCCGAGGAGCGCCTCGAAGAGGTCGCCAAGCACTACCGCCATTTCGGCGGGGTCAGCCCGATCAACGACCAGAACCGTGTGCTTCGCGCCGCGCTCCAGGCCGAACTCGAACGCCGCGGCATCAACCTGCCCGTGCTCTGGGGCAACCGCAACTGGGCACCCTACCTGCGCGACACCATCAGCGAGGCCAACGACAACGGCCAGACCCGGCTCCTGGCCATCGCCACCAGCGCCTACAGCTCCTACTCCGGCTGCCGCCAGTACCGCGAGGACTTCGCGGCCGCGCTGACCGCGACCGGGCTGGAGGGCGTGGTGCACATCGACAAGGTGCGCCAGTTCTTCGACCACCCCGGATTCGTCACCCCGTTCGTGACCGCCCTCCAGAAGGGGCTCGCGGATGTCGTGGCCCAGGTCCCCGGAATCGACCTGGCCACCGAGGTCGAAATCCTGTTCTCGACCCACTCGATCCCGATGACCGACGCCAACAAGAGCGGCCCGGCCGAGCGCGGCTTCGGCGAGGGCGGCGCCTACGCGGCGCAGCACCTCGCCGTCGCCCAGAAGGTCATGGTCGGGGTGGACACCCCGTGGCAGCTGGTCTTCCAGTCCCGCAGCGGGCCGCCCACCATGCCGTGGCTCGAGCCCGACATCAACGACGCCATCGCGTTGCTGCCGAAGCGGGGCATCCGTGCCATCGTCATCGTGCCGCTCGGCTTCGTCAGTGACCACATGGAGGTCATGTGGGACCTCGACAACGAGGCCACCGAGACCGCCGGGGACCTCGGCCTGGTGTCCGTGCGGGTGCCGACGCCCGGCGTCGACCCGGCCTTCGTGAGCGGGCTCATCGACCTGGTTGAGGAGCGCATGAACGACACCCCCGCCGACGCTCGTCCGCACGAGACCGACCTCGGACCCTGGTACGACGTCTGCCGCCCCGGTTGCTGCGAGAACGTGCGCCTGGGCTTCAAGCCGGCCGTCGCCGGGATGGCTCCGTGAGCCTGATCCGCGTCGGAACCCGTGGCAGCGCGCTCGCCCTGGCGCAGACCACTGCGATTGCGAACCGCATCGCGACCGCGTCCGGCTCCGAGGTCGAAATCGTCACGGTCACGACGCACGGCGACACCTCCCGCGAGTCTCTGTCAAGCCTGGGCGGCACGGGCGTCTTCGCCAGCGCCCTGCGGGAGTCGCTCCTGGCCGAAGAATGCGACGTCGTCGTGCATTCCTTCAAGGATCTGCCGACGGCCGCCTACCCGGGCCTCCGAATCGGCGCCACCCCGAAGCGGGCGGATGCGCGCGACGTGCTCTGCGCCCGCGAGGGGCTGAACCTGACCACGCTGCCCGAGGGCGCGCGAGTCGGCACAGGGTCACCGCGCCGGGCCGCCCAGCTGCGATCGCTGCGCCCGGACCTGGACGTCGTGGACATCCGTGGCAACGTGGAGACCCGTCTGAACCGTGTGGCCGAGGGCGACCTCGACGCCGTCGTGCTCGCCGCCGCGGGCCTCAGCCGGCTGGCGCTGCTCGAGTCCGTGGACGGCGAATACCTGGAACTGTCGGATTGGCCGACCGCTCCCGGCCAGGGCGCGCTCGCGCTCGAGGTGCGCGACGGGAAGCTCGACCGTACTCTCGCCACGGCCCTCACTGCGATCAATCACTCGACCAGCCAGACCACCGTCATGGCCGAGCGTCTGGTGCTGGAGCGGCTCGAAGCCGGCTGCGCCGCGCCCATCGGCGCCATGGCCGCGATCGACGACGGGCTCCTGTTCCTCACCGCCACGGTGTACAGCCCGGACGGCTCCCGCAGCGTCGTGAGCTCCCATGCCGCCACCCCCGACTCCCACTCCATTGCGCACCTGGCCGAAGCCGCGCAAGACGTGTCCAACCGTGTTTCGTTTGACCTGCTCGCCGGCGGCGCTGCCGACTTCGCCCCGATCAAGGTGACTTCGTGATGAACTCGCGTTACAAGACAAAAGCCAGCCTCGCCAAGCCGCTCACCGGCTGGCGGGTTCTCGTGCCGCGCGGCGGCCCGTGGGGCGACCACGTCGCCGCCGACCTGCGTTCCAAGGGCGCCCAGCCGATCGTGGCCCCCATGATCAACTTCGCCCCGACCGACGACGCCCCCGCGCTCGAGGCCGCCCTGGCACGCCTCGCGGCGGGCGACTTCGACTGGATGACCGTGACCAGCGCCACGACCGTTGACGTTCTGTCGTCGCACCGTGCCGTCGTGGCCGCGTCCACGCGCATCGCGGCGGTCGGCGAGACAACGGCCGCGGCTCTGATCGCGGCCGGTTACCGGGTCGACATCGTCCCCTCCGAAGACAACTCGGCCCGCGGACTCCTCGAGGAGTGGGAAACGGCCACCTCGGGCCAGGTGCCGCTGCGCATCCTCACTCTCCGCTCGGAAATCGCCAAGCCGCTGCTGACCGAGGGGCTGCGCCGGATCGGCCACGACGTCGAATCGGTCGTCGCATACCGCACCATCGGCGTCCCGGTCGACCAGCGCGTCGTCGCGGACGTCGCGGCCGGCACTGTCCAGGCCCTGCTCGTCACCTCCGGAAGCGTGGCGCAGCAGGTGCAGGACCAACTCGGGCCGATCCCCGAATCGACCGTGGTGGCCTGCATCGGGCCGCGCACGGCGCGGGATGCGGCGGCCATCGGCCTGCGCGTCGACGTCGTGGCCGATTCGCCCAGCGCCGAGTCCTTGATCCAGGCCCTGGTGCACGTCGCCCAATCCCGCTGACGGTTCGCGCACGCCCGGCCCGGCGACGTAGCATTGACGGGTGATAAACCCCGTCATCCGCCCGCGACGGTTGCGCACCACTCCCGCGCTCCGTCGCTTGGCCAGCGAAATCCGTCTGCACCCCTCCGAATTGGTTCTTCCGATGTTCGTGCGGGAGGGCAGCGGCGACCCGATGCCGATCCAGTCGATGCCCGGGGTGGTTCAGCACACCATTGACAGCGCCCGGCGGGCGGTGACCGAGGCCGCGGGAGCGGGCATCGGCGGCGTCATGCTCTTCGGGGTGCCGACCGTGCGCGACGCCGTCGGCTCCGGGGCGACCGATCCCGACGGCATCCTCAACGCCGCCACCCGCGCGCTGGCCGACGAGGTCGGCGACGCCCTCGTCGTGCAGACCGACCTCTGCCTCGACGAGTTCACCGACCACGGCCACTGCGGATTGGTCGGCGCAGACGGCAGCGTCGACAACGATTCCACCCTCGAGCGCTACTGCGACATGGCGCTCGTGCAGGCGGCCTCCGGCTCGCAGCTACTCGGCCTGAGCGGAATGATGGACGGCCAGGTTGCCGCCGTGCGCCAGGCGCTCGACCAGAACGGCTACGTCGATACGGCCGTGCTCGCCTACTCGGCCAAGTACGCCTCGGCCTTCTACGGTCCCTTCCGCGACGCGGTGGAGTCAACCCTCGACGGTGACCGGCGCAGCTACCAGCTCGACCCGGCGAACCGCCGGGAGGGCGTGCGCGAGGCCCGGCTCGACATCCAGGAGGGCGCCGACATCGTGATGGTGAAGCCCGCCGGCAGCTATCTCGACGTGCTCGCCGAGGTCGCCGCCGTCAGTGACGTTCCGGTCTGGGCCTACCAGGTGTCCGGTGAATACGCGATGATTGAGGCCGCAGCCGCCCACGGCTGGATCGACCGCCGCCGGGCCGTCGAGGAGTCCGTGCTCAGCATCCGTCGCGCCGGAGCGGACGCCGTGCTCACCTACTGGGCGGTCGAACTGGCCACCTGGTTCAACGAAAGACAGGCCCGATGATGTCCCGCAACGACGATCTCTTCGCCCGCGCGCAGCGCGCCATCCCCGGCGGAGTGAACTCACCCGTTCGGGCCTTCCGGTCGGTCGGGGGCACCCCGCTGTTCCTGGTGAAAGCGAAGGGCGCCTACGTCACCGACTCGGACGGGCGTGAATACGTCGACCTGGTCAGCTCCTGGGGCCCGGCCATCCTCGGCCACGCCCACCCGGAGGTCGTGCAGGCGGTGCAGGATGCCGCCGCGCTCGGCCTGTCCTTCGGTGCCTCTACGCCCGGCGAGACCATCCTGGCCGAACTGATCGAGGAACGCGTCGGCGCGGTCGAGAAGCTGCGCCTGGTCTCGACCGGCACCGAGGCCACCATGACGGCCATCCGTCTGGCCCGCGGTTTCACCGGTCGCGACCTGCTGATCAAGTTCGCCGGGCATTACCACGGTCACTCGGACGGACTGCTGGCTCAGGCAGGGTCCGGCCTGGCCACGTTGGCCCTGCCCGGCTCGGCCGGGGTCACGGCAGCGACGGCCGCGCAGACCCTCGTGCTGCCGTACAACGACCTGGATGCCGTACGAGTCGCCTTCGAGGCGCACCCGGGCCGGATCGCCGCCGTGATCACCGAGGCGGCGGCGGCGAACATGGGTGTCGTGGCTCCCGACGCCGGCTTCAACGCCGCGCTCACCGCCCTCGCGCACGAGCAAGGCGCGCTCCTCATCATCGACGAGGTCCTCACCGGCTTCCGGGTGCATCCGGCCGGCTACTGGGGACTGGACACCGTGGGCCAGGGGCAGGCGGACTACACGCCGGACCTGTTCACCTACGGCAAGGTCATCGGCGGAGGCCTGCCGGTGGCGGCCCTCGGCGGTCGCGCCGACGTGATGGACTTCCTGGCTCCGAACGGCCCGGTCTATCAGGCCGGCACGCTCTCCGGGAACCCGGTGGCGGTCGCCGCCGGCATCGCCACCTTGCGGGCCCTGGACGAGAGCGTCTACGAGCGCATCGACGCCACCGCGCTGCTGCTCTCCGAGGCCGTCTCCGCCGCCTTCTCGGCCGAGGGTGTCGCGCACAGCGTGCAGCGGGCCGGCAACCTGTTCAGCTTCGTATTCGGTGCCGAAGCCGCCGCCAGCGCGCCTCGGAACTACGCTCAGGTGCAGCGCCAGGAGACGTTCCGCTACGGTCCGTTCTTCCACTCCATGCTGGATCAGGGCGTTTCGCTGCCGCCGTCCGTGTTCGAGGCCTGGTTCGTCTCCAACGCCCACGACGAGCGCGCGGTCGGCTGGATCCTTGACGCCCTCCCTGCCGCAGCGAAGGCCGCGGCCGCCGCGACCCCGCAGGTGTGACCCGCAGGTGTGACCCGTACACCCGGGAGTTATTCCTTTGTGAGGTTCCGACAGGTGGATTTCGTCCCGGAACAGGCAGACTAGACGCATGGCTTCCCTCCGCGTTCACCCTGACCGGCTTGAGATCCACCTCACGAAAGCGGAGAAGACCCTCGCCCTGCGGCGCGAGGACATCGTCGTGCCGCGCGGGAACATCCGTTCGGTGACGATCACGGATGACCCGTGGATCTGGATCCGCGGGATCCGTTCTCCCGGGGTGGGCCTGCCCCTGGTGGTCGCGGTGGGCACCTGGAAGTTCCGCGGCGGCAAGGACTTCCTGGCGATCAAGCGCAAGCGCCAGGCGGTCGTGATCGACCTCATTGACGACGAGTTCTCCCGGGTGATCCTGACCACCAACCACGCCCCGGACCTGATCGCGTCGCTCAAGCTCGGCGGTTGACCGTCCCACTGGTCGAGCACGTCCGCTGTCGAACCGATTCGACGGAGATTCTACCGATTCCGGACTGAGACGGATGTTTAGGGCCTGTTTTGAGCAAAATCTCGGCTCCCCTGCTGTATCCGTCGAATTCGTTCGGGACGACGTTAAGCCGCAGCGGCAGCGGCAGCGGCAGCCGCAGCCGCAGCCTCGGAGTCGCGTGCTAGCGGCGCACGTCGACGACGGTTCGACCGTGCATGGTGCCCGCGAGGATGCCCGCGGCGGCATCGAAGCTCGCCTCCAGCGGGATCACCTGGGTGAGGTGGTCGAGCAGGCCCAGGTCGAGGTCCGAGGCGAGGCGCTGCCAGGCCTCCTCGCGCTGGGCGAGCGGAGCCTCGACCGAATTGATCCCGATCAGGCTGACGGCGCGCAGGATGAAGGGCATGACCGTGGCCGGAAGGTCGGCCCCCTGGGCCAGGCCGCAGGAGGTGACCACTCCGCCGTAGTTCGTCTGGGCGAGGACGTTGGCGAGGGTGGCGCTGCCGACCGAATCGACGGCCCCGGCCCAGCGCTGGCCCTGCAGCGGTTTGCCGGCCTCGCTGAGGGTGCGGCGATCGACGAGTTCGACGGCACCGAGCCCGCGCAGGTAGTCCCCGAGCTCATCGATGCGGCCGGTTGACGCGTGCACCTGGAAGCCGCGGGCGGCGAGCAGTGCCACGGCGACGCTGCCGACCCCGCCGGCAGCGCCGGTCACGAGCACGGCACCGGACTCCGGCGTGACCCCACCCCGTTCGAGGCCAAGCACGGACAGCATGGCGGTGAACCCGGCCGTGCCGATCGCGGCGGCCCGCACGGCGCTGATACCGTTAGGCAGCCGCACCAGGGAGCCCCCCGACACGCGGGCCCGTTCGGCCAACCCGCCGTGGTGCGTCTCGCTCAGACCGGCCCCGTTGAGGATGACCTGGTCTCCGGCCGACCAGCGCGGGTCGGCGCTCTGCTCGACCGTTCCGACCAGGTCGATCCCGGCGACCAGGGGCCAGGCGCGCACGACCCCGGGGCGGCCCATCAGGGCGAGCCCGTCCTTGTAGTTGATGCTTGAGTACTCGACCGCGATGGTGACGTCGCCGGCCATCAGGAAGCCGTCGTCAACCACGCGAATGGCCGCGCTCTGCGTCTTCCGGCCCTCGGCATTTTCGATGCGGTCGACGACGATGGCCCGGAACTCAGTCTCAATACCCATGCGTCGAGACTACGCGGGCGTTCGGGTCAGGTGGTCAGGTGACGTCGCGCTTCCAGCTGACCGCATAGCCGATCACGGTCGCGGCGAGCATGTAGGCCAGGAGGACGAGCCCGCCCTGCCACCACTCGAGCAGCGCCGCCGGGGTGCCTCCCGGCGCGGCGAGGGTGAAAAAGCTCGCGCCGACCAGGGCATCGGAGGCGGCCCCCGGCAGGTAGTTGCCGATCCCTCGCGTCACGTCGGTGAACAGGGATGCGAAGCGCAGCAGCGGTTCGACGAACTGGGTGAAGGCGAGCACGATGACGATCGACGCTACTTGGCTATGCACGAGCACGCCGAGGCCCACACCGATGGTCGACCAGATGGCCATGGCGAGCACCGTGCGGCCGATCAGCGCCCAGGTAGCGCTATCGGCCAGCAGCGGGTCGACGTCGAACGCGTTGATGACGAGCGCGCCGACGCCGACGGATGCGAGCAGCGCGACGACCCCGAAGACCGCGCCGACCACGAAGAGAGCGATCGTCTTGGCCCCGAGCACCTGGGCCCGCCTGGGATTGGCGAGGAACGTGGGGGTGAGGGTCTGGTGCCGGAATTCGCCCGTGGTGGCGAGGGCCCCGAGCAGAACCGGGAAGACATAGCCGACGGATGACGCGAAGCTGTAGATCAGGGGTGGGAGGCTGCCGAACCCGGCGAGTCCCTGGGATCCGGTACCGGCGGCATCCGGGCTGATCGCGCCGCTCTCGATCCCCGCGAACAGCGCCGAGAGGCCGCCGGCGAGCAGGGCGATATAACCGAACATGACCGCGGCGAGGACCCACCACAGGCGCGTTGTGCCGAGCTTGGCGAACTCGGCACCGAGGGCGCGGCTGAAGGACGTCATCGCGACTCGCCTCCGTTTCCGTTTGCGTGGCCGTTCACGAGGGCGAGGAATGCCTCCTCGAGCCCCTTCCTCTCCCGGTGCAAAGCGCTGAGTTCCACGCCGGCCGAGAACGCGATGTGGCCGATCAGGGCCGGGTCGGGCGCAGCGGCGAACAACCCGGTGCGCCCGGTGGAAAACTCGATGCCGGCCTGGCTGAGGGCGGCCTCAAGAGCAGTGCGGTCGGGGGAGTCGACCAGGATGCGCGGCGCCGCCTCGGTCTCGAGGCTCGACAGGGTGCCTCGGTGCACGAGGGCTCCGTCGGCGATGATGATCACGTCGTCGACGCTCTGCTGCACCTCGGAGAGCAGGTGGGAGCTGACCAGGACCGTGCGCCCCTCGTCGGCCATGGTGCGGAGGAAGCCGCGGATCCATTTGATCCCCTCCGGGTCGAGCCCGTTGATCGGCTCGTCCAACACGAGCACGCCGGGGTCGCCGAGCAGGGTGAAGGCCAGGCCGAGCCGCTGCCGCATGCCGAGCGAGAAGCCGCCGACACGCTGGGCGCCGTGTGCGCCGAGGCCGACCGTGTGCAGCACCGCGTCGATGCGGGCGGAGGGCAGCCCCGCCGCGATGGCGTAGACCGCCAGGTGGTTCCGGGCACTGCGGCCGGGATGGAAGCTGGCTGCCTCCAGGGCGGCCCCGACGGTCTGCAGCGGGCGCGGCAGGTCACGGTAGCGGATGCCGTCGATGGTGGCCGTGCCGGACGTGGGCGCGACCAGCCCGAGCAGCATGCGCAGCGTGGTGGTCTTTCCGGCGCCGTTGGGGCCGAGAAAGCCGGTGACCCGGCCGGGCTCCACGGTGAAGGACAGGTTGTCCACCGCGGTGACGTTGCCGAACGTCTTGGTGATGTTGCTGAACTCGATGACCGCGCCGACCGGCATCCGTTCCCCCTTCGTTGCTGGTAGTCCCGCGCTGATAGTCGATCTCTGGGATCTGGTTCCAGCCTAGGGGCGGAGACGACCGGGTCAGGTGACGCGGAGGAAGACGCTCAGTGCGGCGAGCAGCCGGGCCACCTCATCGACGGTGTTGTAGGGGGCGAGGCCGATCCGCAGGCCGCCACGGTCGCCGAGTCCGAGGTGCCGGGAGGCTTCGAGGGCGTAGAACGAGCCGGCGGGGGCGAGGATGCCCTGCTTGCACAGGTGGCGGGACGCATCCGCGGTGTCGTGGCCGGTGAACGTGACCAGCACGGTGGGTGTGCGCACGGCAGCCCTCGAGTGCAGTCGCGCCCCCGGCAGCTCCGCCAGGCCGGCCTCCAGTTTGCCGCGCAGGGTCTCCTCGTGGTGTTCGAGAGCCTGGGACGAGCGGATCAGGCGCTCCCGCCGAGAGGCCCCGGCCGGCGCGGCGTCGCCGAGGCCGGCGAGGAATTCGACGGCAGCCGTGACCCCCGCCATCGTCTCGTAGGGGAGCGTGCCCAGCTCGAAACGCTCGGGCACCTGGTCGCTCGAGGGCACCAGCTTGTCGGGATATATCGTTTCGAGCAGCGCGGGCGCGGAAGCGAGAATCCCGCAGTGCGGACCGAAGAACTTGTAGGCCGAGCAGACGAAGAAGTCCGCTCCCAGCGCCGCGACGTCCACCGACGCGTGCGGCGTGTAGTGCACGCCGTCGACGTAGAGGAGCGCGCCGACGGAATGTGCGAGCCGGGCGATCGCCGCCACGGGCGGGCGGGTGCCGATCAGGTTGGAGGCGGCGGTCACGGCTACCAGCCGGGTGCGCTCGCTGAGGACCGCGGCGATGTCCGGGACGCTCAGCTCACCGGTGGCCGGGTCGAAGTCCGCCCAACGCACCGTGGCGCCGGCCCGGTCGGCGGCCTGCATCCACGGGCGGATGTTCGCGTCGTGGTCGAGCCGGGTGACCACGACCTCGTCGCCCGGGCCCCATCCGGCGGACAGGGCGTTCGCCAGGTCGTAGGTCAGCTGCGTGGCGCTGCGTCCGTAGACGATTCCGCGTTCTTCGGCGCCGAGCAGATCCGCCATGGCGCTCCGGAACCCGGTGACGGCGTCCTCCGCGTTCTGCTGGGAGGTACTTCCGGTTCCCCGGATCGAGAGCGGACCGGTCAGCGTCGACGCGATCGCGGAACCGACCGCCAGAGGGGTCTGGGTGCCGCCCGGGCCGTCGAAGAAGGCCGTGCCGGTGGCGAGGGCGGGAAAGCTGGGTCGGATCGTCTGCGCATCAAAGGTCACAGTGCATCCAATCACAGCCCCGCCTCCTGCCCCGGGGAAGTAGCATGTCGGCATCTGCGAGAGGGCGCACCGCGGCCGGTCAGGCCCGGGTGTGCGCGTCAGCGTGGGCGGTGGCGTGGGCCGCGCACGCCGGGGCCTTGGCAGCGACGCAGCCCGGGCAGACGACGAGCTGTTCCCGGCAGGAGGGATCTCGGCAGTTGAGCAGATTCTTCGTCGGTTCACCGCACACCAAGCAGCGCCCGATCATGGCGGTATGGTCGCTGAAGTCCAGCGACATCCGCTGGTCGAAGACGTAGAGCGAACCGTTCCAGAGGCCGTCGTCGCCGAAGGCCTCGCCGTAGCGCACGACGCCGCCGTCAAGCTGGTAGACCTCGCCGAAGCCGCGCTCCTTCATCAGGGAACTGAGCACCTCGCAGCGGATGCCGCCGGTGCAGTAGGTGACGACGGGCTTGTCCTTGAGGTGGTCGTACGTGCCGCTCTCCAGCTCAGCCACGAACTCGCGGGTGTTGGCGACATCCGGCACGATCGCGTTCTGGAAGCGGCCGATCTCGGCCTCGAACGCGTTGCGGCCGTCAAAGAAAACGACCTCGTCGCCTCGCTCACCGACGAGGGCGTGCAGCTCGGCCGGGGAGAGCTTGGCGCCGCCGCCGACCACGCCGCCGGCGTCGACGCGCAACTCGCCGGGTGCGCCGAAGCTCACGATCTCATCCCGCACCTTCACGACCAGCCGGGGGAAGTCGAGGCTCAAACCCTGCTCATCGAGCCCGGTGCCCTCGCTCCACTTGACGTCGAGATTCTTGAACGGGGCGTAGTCCCGAGTCTTGCGCAGATAGCGCTTGATCGCGGGAAGATCGCCGCCGACGGTGCCGTTGAGGCCGTCGGTGGAGATCAGGATTCGCCCGCGCAGGCCCAGCGATTCGCACAGGTCTCGCTGCCAGAGACGCACGGCCCCGGGGTCGGCCAGCGGGGTGAAGACGTAATAGAGCAGGATCTTCGGAATAGCCACCGCGCCATTTTACCGAGTTCGCCAGCTGGTAATCGGCTGATATCCGGGTGGGTGCTTGGGTGGGGGGCGCGGGCCGGGTGGCCGGCTGGCTAAGCTTCTGGCAACCAATTGGAGGCCCAATGGCCCAGAACGATCCTCTCGCCCGGTTCGGCGCTGTACCGCTATTCACGCTGACGAGCACGGACATGACCGACGGAGTGCCCCTCACCGCGGCGCAGTACGGTACCGGCTCCGGCGGCCGGAACCTGTCCCCGCACCTGGAGTGGTCGGGATTCCCGGCCGACACGAAGAGTTTCGCGGTGACCCTGTACGACCCGGACGCTCCGACCGGGTCCGGATTCTGGCATTGGGCGGTCGTCAACCTGCCGGCCGACTGCGTGGCCCTGCCCGCAGACGCCGGCGCTCCGGGCGGCCGGCTGCTGCCGAGGGGTGCCGTGACCCTGCCCAATGAAGGCCGTCAGTCGGCTTTCGTCGGCGCGAGCCCTCCGGCCGGCACCGGCACGCACCGGTACCAGTTCATCGTGCACGCGGTCGATGTGGCCCGGCTCGACATCGACCCGGACTCCACGCCGGCCGTGCTGGGGTTCAACCTGCACTTCCACACCCTGGCGC
This sequence comes from Cryobacterium sp. Sr3, assembly GCF_004402835.1. NCBI lineage: Bacteria > Bacillati > Actinomycetota > Actinomycetes > Micrococcales > Microbacteriaceae > Cryobacterium > Cryobacterium sp. Sr3. Next base: position 29,941 of record NZ_SOFA01000022.1, read on the forward strand.
GCGCGGTGCTCGAGGCCACGGGTGTGCACGGAGGAGCCGCCCACAACCCCTGAGCTGAGGTCTTCCGAGGTTGTCCACGGGCGACAAGGCGCCGCTGACGGAGTACGCGGCCAGCCAGGCGGTCAACGGCATGATCGTCGTCAACGCGAACTACCGGATGGCGACGCGCTTCCAGCTGAAGCACATGTTGGACGACGGCAACGAGGTGTTGCGCTGGGTGGCCCGCCACATCGAGGAGTTCGGCGGGGATCCCCACCGGATCGCGCTCGAACATCGCCGACATCTCGGTGATGTTCGAGCGCGGATTCGTGCTGAGCCTGAATCTTCTGCGGATGCTGCTGCCGGAGCGCGGCCGCGGGGTCGTGCTGCGTACCGCGGCCCGGTTCATGTCCCCGATCGAGTGGCTCGAGCGCAGGTTCCCGCCGGAGTTCGTGACCACCTCGGAGCGTGACCACTTCTACCGGGCGAACCTCAATTTCATCGCTGCGCTGCGCCGGCGCTCCATCGCGGTCGACGCGCTGATCTACGACCGGAAGCAGACCAACACGCGCCACACCTGGCAGCAGGACGCCGCACATCCGGAATCGCAAGAGGTCTACCGCCGCCTGGGTGCCTTCGTGCGCCGCGTCGCCGGGGTGCCGCTCGCGGCCGTCGCAACCGTCGCCTAGAACGTTCATGGCGCACCCTGTGGAAGCCGGCGCATGTTCTACGGTCCGCCAGCTTCCACCGGGTGCGCCGCGACGGATGCGGGCCGCAGAGAAACCTTCGGACATCGGCTCACCGGGTCCGACAGGCCCGACTTTCGGGGCCGATATCGGAACCGCGGTCGACCACCGGGGGCAAGGTCAGGCTTGGGCGCCCGTGGCGGCGAGCACGCCGCCGAGGCCGATCATCATGACGCCGCCGCCCGCGGAGAGGTGCTCCATGCGGCGGGGGGACGAGGCGAACCAATCGCGGGCCGAGCCTGCCGCGAGGGCCCACACGCTGTCGCCGAGCAGGGCAAGCAGCACGAACACAAGGCCCAGGGTCAGCAGCTGCAGCGGGACGGCCCCGGCCGAGTAGTCCACGAACTGGGGCAGCACGGCCACGAAGAACACGATCGACTTGGGGTTGCTGATCCCCACGACCGATCCCTCGGCCAGCAGGCGCCACTTCGTCTTCGGCACGCTGCTCAGACCGATGCTCCGGGCGGCCGCGTGCCGGTGCCGGATGGCCTGCACGCCGAGGTAGACGATGTACGCGGCGCCGGCGAACTTGATCGTCGTGAACACCACGATCGACCCGGTCACGATTGCGCCGAGGCCAAGCGCGACGGCCGCGACCGCCGGGATCAGCCCGAGGGCGTTGCCGAGCACGCTCAGCAGGCCGCCGAGGCGTCCGAGCGCCAGGGACCGCCCGATCACGAACAGCACGGTGGGTCCGGGCAGCACGATCAGGGCGACGGATGCCAGCGCGAACGTCAGCAGGTTGGGCAATGGGACCATATACGAAAGGTTAACCCGGCCGGGAGTCCGGGGCATCCGCTGTCGCGAGTGTGCCTGGTCCGGTCGAGAGTGACCCGCGGAACGGGCACGCTCAACCGGAGGCACTGTGGTAATCGTGCAGGTTCCGGTCGTGCGGGCCCGGATGCTTGTGGCTCGCGGCAGCAGAATGCGCCCCGGCACCGCCGGTGGCTAGCCTCTCAAGATGCACATGCTCTGGCGCACCCTCCTGCACTCCGTCCTCTCCCGCTTCGGCCCGCGCCTGGGCCACTACGACGTGGCCAGCACCCGGTTCATCACTTTGCCGACCGACCAGGACATCCTTCGGCATATGAACAACGGCGTATACCTGTCGATCATGGACATCGCCCGCTTCGACATGCTGCACCGTACCGGCATCTGGGCGATCTTCCTGAAGCGCGGCTGGTACCCGGTGGTGGTGTCGGAGACGATTAGTTTCCGCAAGTCGCTGACCCTCGGCCAGAAGTTCACGGTGGAGTCGCGCATCCTGGGCTTCGACGAGAAGGCCGTCTACGTGGAGCAGCGGTTCGTGCGGCCGGACGCCGACGGCACCCCGGAGATCTACGCGCAGGGCTTCATCCGCGGACGGTTCCTGAAGCGCAGCGGAGGGGTCGTGGGCATCGACGAGCTCGTCGACGCCGTGGGCGCGGTGCCCGAGGACGTGACGGTGCCGGCCTGGCTGCTCGAGTGGAGCGCGGATGTCGCGATGCCCGCCACCCGCGCCGCCGCCCCCAGCCACTGGACCTGAGTGGGAGCGCCACGCGCCGTGTCTGCCGTGTCAGCCGAGCCCAGGGTCCTGCGGCACCCTCGCCCGTAGCCCGAACGAATTCGACGGAGATTCTGCCCGAATCAACCCGAAACAGTACGGAAATGCAGTTTTACCCGAGAATCTCCGTCGAATTGGTTCGACGCCGGGTCTGGCGTGGCGCCTGTGCTGACCAGCGTCCACGCGGGCGACCAGCGTCCACGCGGGGCGATCAGCTCTGATCCTCCGCGAGCGACACAACCAATCGATCAGGACTAGACGGTGGGTTCGGTGGCCTTCTTGGGCGGGATGAGCTCACTGTAATACTCGACGTGGGGCTTGTAGTGGGTCCGGGCGGGTATCGGCTGGCCGGTGCGCGCCGCAACGAGACGGTCGAAGTAGTAGTCCCAGAACGGGCCGACGGTGGCGGCCTCCGCGGCGGAGTGCAGGCGCTGGCCGAAGGTGAGGGTGGTCATCCCCGCCCCCTCGACGAGGTGCAGAATCACGTGCCGGGCGGCGGCACCCTCGCCGATGTCGGCGGTGAACCGCTTCGGCGGGATGCACTTGATAATGCTCACGTACTCCCACTCGGCATCCGCTTCGTCCAACTTGAATCGCACGGCGCCGGTCTCGGGAGCGCCCGTGTAGGTTCCGATCCAGCCGTGGAGACCGGCGGACCGGCTCACGCTCGCCCACACGTCGTCCTTCGACGCGCTGAAGAGCCGGTCGAGCATGAGGTACAGACCGTCTTCGCGATAGGCAAGGCGTCCGGTTGGCTTGAATGACATGCGAACCTCCACGGTGAGTGAGGCACGGGCCTCAGTACAAAACTATGCCCTTCTCCGGGCGGGGATCAACAGCCACACCCTCCGGCCGGGACCCGGCGCCTACCCCTCGAGCACCGCCATCGCCGCATTGTGACCGCCGATGCCGCTGACGCCGCCGCCGCGTCTGGCGCCCGCCCCACAGATCAGAATCCGCGGATGCTCCGTCGCCACCCCCCAACGCTCGGCCGCGGTGGATCGCGGCGCGTCGTCCTCGAGGAACGGCCATTCCAGAGGACCGTGGAAGATGTTGCCGCCGGGGAGGTTGAGGGCGTGCTCCAGGTCGAGCGTGGTCTTCGTCTCGATGCAGGGCCGGCCGGCGGCATCGCTCAGCAAGAGGTCCTCGATGGGTTCGGCCAGAACGGAATTCAGCGACGCCAGAACGGCGGCTTGCAGCCGGTCGCGGCTGACGTCGTTGTTCTCCTCGGTGAGCCAGCGGTGCGGGGCGTGCAGCGCGAACACCGTGAGGGTCTGCGCGCCGGCGGCGACGAGCTCGGGGGAGAGGATGCTCGGGTCGCTGAGCGAGTGGCAGTAGATCTCGCAGGGCAGCAGCTCGGGGAAGCCGTCGTGGTCGGCCTGGTCGTAGGCGCTCTCCAGCTGCGTCAGGGTCTCGTTGATGTGGAAGGTGCCGCCGAACGCGGCCTCGGGGGACACGTCCTCGTCGCGCAGCAGCGGCAGTCGGCGGAGCAGCAGGTTCACCTTGACCTGCGCGCCCTCCGGTTTGGCGTCGGGCCCCGCGCTCGGCCCGGCACTCGGGCCGGCACCCGGCTCGACGTCGGGGCGCACGGATGCCGGCGCGGCCTCGCCGAGGAGACCCCGCAGCACCCACGGGGCGACGTTGGCGAGCACGTGCCGGCCCTGAACGACCCGCAGGGCGCCGCCGTGCCGGTAGCTCACCTCGCCCTCCGGCGTGACGCCGGTGACCTCGGCCTCCGTCACGATCCGGGCGCCGGCCTGCCGGGCGGCCTTCTCCAGCTCGCCGGAGACGGCGCCCATGCCGCCGACCGGCACGTCCCAGTCCCCGGTCCCGTTGCCGATGACGTGGTACAGGAAGCAGCGGTTCGCGTCGAGCTCCGCGCTGTCCAGCGACGTGAAGGTGCCGATCAGGCCGTCGGTGGCGACCACCCCGCGCACGAGGTCGTTCTGGAAGCGATCACGGAGCGCGCCGCCGAGCGGCCGCTCGAAGAACTGCTCCCAAAGCATGTCGTCTCCGAGCAGGGTCCTGGCCTCCGAGCGCGTGGGCAGCGGCTCGCAGACGGTGGGGAAGAGCGCCCGGGCAACGCTCTCCGTGTCACGGTAGAAGGCATTCCAGGCGGAAAAATCGGCGGCCGCGCCGACCCGGTCGAAGCTGGCGCGGGTGGCCGGCTCGTCGCCGCGGTCGACCAGGAGTCCGGTTCGGGTGTCGGCCGGATCGGGGGTGTACGAGGAGTACCGGCGCCGGGCCAGCCCGATCTCGAGACCGAGCTCGTCGATGATTCGCTGCGGGAGCAGGCTGACCAGGTAGGAGTAGCGCGAGAGCCGCGCGTCGACGCCGGGGAAGGCCGGGGCGGAGATGGCCGCGCCTCCGACGTGTTCGCCTTGCTCGAGTAGGAGAACGCTTTTGCCGGCCAGGGCCAGATAGGTGGCGGCCGTCAGGCCGTTGTGTCCGCCGCCGATGATCACGACATCGTGTGTGGGTTCGCTCATGCACCGAGACTACTCAGGAACCGAGACCAGCCCGGGGCGTCGGGCCCGCGCAGCTTGCCCGCCCGGCCGGGTCAGTCGGCACGTTCGAGCGCGCCGAGCTCGTCGGCGTCGCCACTCATCGACCAGGTGCCGACGAGCCGGTTGCAGCCGTCGGTGCCGGTGGAGCATCCGGTCAGGCCCAGCGCGAGGGCGACGGCGGCGAAGGCGAGCACAGCGGTTGGCTTCGTCATGGTGGGGCTCCGTTCACGGGTGTCGACGCGAGCCGCCGGACGCGCCCGTTCAACGATCAAAGCCGGGGAAGGTCAGCCTGTCACCGGGGCGGCTACCAGTTCCACGGCGCGGGCCAGGGCGTCGCGCACGGCGAGCACGCCCGGTCGGCTGGCACTCGAGCGCCGGGCCGAGGAGAAGACGGTGCGTAGCGGCCCGCCGGGCAGCTCGACACCGCGGACGGTCGGCATCTTCCCGGCCCAGATCAGGTCCGGCAGGATGCCGACGGCATTGCCGGATTCGATCAGGCGGATGTGCGCGATCAGGTCGGCCGTCTCGAACCTCACGTCGGGCTCGAATCCCGCCGACCGGCAGAGCTGGGTCGCCCAGTGCCGTGAGGCGGTTCCCTCCGGCTCCATCACCCAGGGCAGATCGGCGGCGTCGGCGAGCGACGCTGCCGCCGCGCGGCCGCCGCGCGAGGGCGGAACGGCCAGCCGGAGCGCATCCGTCGCCAGGTTCACACGGTCCAGGTCAGGCCAGTGCACCCGGGTGTGCCCGGGATACTGTTCGGCGAGCACGAGGTCGAAATCGCGCGCAGACACCTCGAACAGGCCGCGCTCCGGCTCGCGCTCGGTGACCTCGACCCGCAGCTCGGGGAACTCCTCGGCGAGCAACGTGAGGGCCTGAGGGATGAGGGCGTGCGCCGCGGACTGGAACAGGGCCACGCGCACCGTGCCGGACACGGTCGTCAGCGACGCGGTCATCTCCGCCTCGGCCAGTTCCAGCCGTTCGAGCAGGTAGGTCGTGTGCAGCACCAGAACCTCGGCCTGCGGGGTGAGCCGCACCCGGCGCCCGACCTTCTGCAACAGGGAAACCCCGGCCTCTTTCTCCAGTAGCGCAAGCTGCTGCGACACGGCGGACGGGCTGTAAGCGAGGGCCTCAGCGACTCCCGCCAGGGTGCCGCGGATCTTGAGCTCGTGCAGCAGACGCAGTCGGCGCACATCCAGCATCCGTCACCCTCCTCGATCGTCTCAATACTGATCATAAATGCTAATCAATATCGATCATAAAGATTCGCTTTTGCTAAAGGAACGGAAACCTCACACTGAGAGCAGCCGTCCGCCGTGAACGAAAGAACTAGCCTCGTGACCATGACCAACTCCACTCCATCCGTGCAGCACGATCTCAGCGCCGATGTGGTCGCCCTCGTGCAGAAGTGGCTCGCCGAGAGCGCCACGATCCCCGCCGACCTGTCGGCCCAGCGCCTCGCCGGCGTGCTGAAAGACCCGAACGGGCTCGACTTCACCGTGGGCTTCGTCGACGGCGTCATGCGCCCGGAAGACCTCATGGTCGCCGGCTACAACCTGCAGAAGGTTGCAAAACAGGCGCCCGGCTTCCTGCCCTCCTACCTGCGCGCGGCCATCGGCCTCGGCGGCGTGCTCGGCCCGGTGGTGCCCTGGGTGGTCATCCCCGCTGCGCGAAAGGTGCTGCGCCAGATGGTCGGGCACCTGGTCGTGGACGCCACGCCCGAGAAGCTCGGTCCGGCGATCGCCCACCTGCGCGAGTCCGGCAACCGGCTCAACATCAACCTGCTCGGCGAGGCCGTGCTCGGGGAGAAGGAGGCGCTGCGCCGCCTCGAGGGAACCCGCGCCCTGCTGGCCCGCGACGACGTGGACTACGTCTCGATCAAGGTCTCCTCCATCGCCAGCCAGCTGTCGATGTGGTCCTTCGACGAGGCCGTCGACCGCGTCGTCGAACGCCTGACCCCGCTCTACGAGCTGGCGGCGGGGGGCGGTTCGACCACCGGGGGCGGCTCCACCACCGGGGCCAAGTTCATCAACCTCGACATGGAGGAGTACCGCGACCTCGACCTCACCATCGCGGTGTTCGAGCGCATCCTCGACCAGCCTCAGCTGCTGCACTTGGAGGCCGGCATCGTGCTGCAGGCCTATCTGCCCGACGCCCTCGGGGCCCTGCAGGGTCTTACCCACTGGGCGCAGGGCCGCCGGGCCGCGGGCGGAGCCCCGATCAAGGTGCGCGTCGTCAAGGGCGCCAACCTGGCGATGGAACACGTCGACTCGGCCGTGCACGACTGGCCGCTGGCGACCTACTCCACCAAGCAGGACAGTGACACGAACTACAAGCGCGTGCTCGACTGGGCCTTCACCCCGCAGAACACGGATGCCGTCAAGATCGGCGTCGCCGGCCACAACCTCTTCGACGTGGCCTGGGCCCATCTCCTGGCCACGAAGCGCGGCGTGGACGACCGGGTCGAGTTCGAGATGCTGCTGGGCATGGCCACCAGCCAGGCCGAGGCCGTGAGCCGCGACGTCGGCCGCCTCCTGCTCTACACGCCCGTCGTGAACCCGGCCGAATTCGACGTGGCCATCAGCTACCTGATCCGCCGCCTCGAGGAGAACGCCAGCCAGGACAACTTCATGTCGGCGGTGTTCGAGCTGACGAGTTCCCCGCAGCTCTTCGACCGCGAGAAGGAGCGGTTCCTGGCCTCTCTCGCGGGCCTCGACGCGGTCGTCCCACAGCCGAACCGCCGCCAGGACCGTACCCAGGTCACCCAGCTCGATGCAGCCGGCCGCGGCGAGGTACCCGCAAGCGAATCCGGCGATGACGAGGATGAATTCGGCGACGAGTCCGGCGTCGGGCTCACCGCAGCCGTGCTCGGGCTCACCCGCGGCTCGGTCGAGAGCCTGCCGCACCCCGGTTTCCACAACGAACCCGACACAGACCCGTCCCTGCCCGCGAACCGGGCCTGGGGTCGTCACATCCTGAGCCGGGTCGAGACCTCCACGCTCGGGCTGGACGCCATCCGTGACGCCCGGGTCAGCGACCCGGCCGAGCTGGACCGCCTGATTGAGGCCGCGGCGGCCTGCGGCGCCGCCTGGGGGCAGCGCACCGGAGCGGAGCGCGCCGCAGTGCTTCACCGGGCCGGGCTCGCGCTCGCCGCGAACCGCGACCGCCTGATCGAGGTGATGGCCGCCGAAACCGGTAAGACCATCGCCGAGGGTGACCCCGAGGTCAGCGAGGCGATCGACTTCGCCCACTACTACGCCGAACGGGCCCGCGACCTCGACGCCGTGCAGGGTGCGATCTTCGTGCCCTCGAAGCTGACCGTGGTCACCCCGCCGTGGAATTTCCCGGTAGCCATCTCCGCCGGCGGCGTGCTCGCCGCCCTCGCGGCCGGCTCCGGCGTCATCGTCAAGCCCGCCAAGCTCGCCCAGCGTTCCGGCGCGGTCATGGTCGAGGCGCTCTGGGAAGCCGGCGTGCCGCGCGACCTGCTCGTGCTCGTGGACCTCGCCGACCGGGAACTGGGTACCCGCCTGATCTCGCACCCGGCCGTCGACCGCGTCATCCTGACCGGGGGCTACGAGACCGCGCAGCTGTTCCGCAGCTTCCGCGAGGACCTGCCCCTCCTGGCCGAGACAAGCGGCAAGAACGCCATCATCGTCACTCCCTCCGCCGACCTCGACCTCGCCGCCGCCGATGTCATCAAAAGCGCCTTCGGGCACGCCGGGCAGAAGTGCTCGGCCGCGAGCCTGGTCATCCTGGTCGGATCGGTCGCCAAATCGGAGCGCTTCATCAGTCAGTTGACGGATGCCGCGACCTCCCTGCGCGTCGGCCGCCCCTCCGACCCGGTCACCCAGATGGGCCCCATCATCGAGCGGGCCGAGGGCAAGCTGCGCCACGCCCTCACCACGCTCGGCGTCGGCGAAAAGTGGCTGGTCGAGCCCCAGCAGCTCGACGAGTCCGGCACCCTCTGGTCGCCGGGCATCCGCACCGGGGTGCTGCCCGGCTCCTACGTGCACCTGACCGAGTTCTTCGGGCCCGTGCTCGGAGTGATGCACGCCCGCAACCTGGCGGAAGCCATCCGTTTCCAGAACGCGGTCGACTACGGCCTCACCTCGGGGCTGCACTCGCTCGACCCGGCCGAGCTGACCGAATGGCTGGACACGATCGAGGCCGGCAACCTCTACGTGAATCGTGGCATCACCGGCGCGATCGTGCAGCGCCAGCCCTTCGGCGGCTGGAAGCGCTCGGCCGTGGGACCGGGCACCAAGGCCGGCGGCCCGAACTACCTGTACGGGTTCGGCAGCTGGGTGAGCGAAGCCGGCCGCAACAGCTCGACGCTCCACCTGCGCGGCCTCGACCAAACCGTCACCGCCCTGATAGAGGCGGCGCAGACCGTGCTCGACTACGCGGACTTCGACGTGCTGCGCCGGTCGGCGCTGAGTGACGCGCTGGCCTGGCGCGACGAGTTCGGCGCGGTCAGGGACGTCTCAGACCTCGGTCTCGAACGCAACCTGTTCCGCTACCGCCCGCTGCCCGTCACCGTGCGCCTGACCGAGGCCGGCACCCTCGCCGACCTGCTGCGCGTGATCATTGCCGCGACCCTGTCGACGGCGTCGTTCGAGGTCTCCAGCGCCATCCCGGTGCCGCCGATGGTGCGCAACGTGCTCGCCGAGCGCGAGATCGCGGTCTCGGTCGAGAGCGACGACGAATGGCTGCAGCGGGCCGAGGCCGGTGGCATCCGCACCAGCCGGGTGCGCCTGATCGGCGGGGACCGCCTGACAGGGGCGCAGGCGGAGGCCTCCCGCCTGGCCCACGCGCTCGGCGGCAGCCCGGACATCGCGGTGTACGCACACCCCGTCACCCAGGCCGGCCGGGTCGAGCTGCTCCCGTTCCTGCGCGAGCAGGCGATCTCGATCACGGCGCACCGCTTCGGCAACCCGAGCACACTCTCCGAGGGGATCATCTAGGGGCCGGGCTGCGGCCCGTGCGACGGCGGTCGACCACAAGGCTAAAATAGGACTTTGGTGGCCGCAGTCTGCGGTCGACTGCACCAGCAGGAGTGCGGACAACGATCAGGCTTCTGGTGCACAATGATCGAGGCGCGGCTGACCACTGCTGCAATTCGACAGGGGATCCACAGTTGGACGGTAACGCAACGACGACGCACCGCAATGTCGCCCTGCTGTCGGTGGCGACCGAGCTCGCCCCGCAGGTCACGACCTCGGTGGACATCGATCGTCGCCTGCAGCCGGCCCTCAAACGGCTGAAGCTGCCGAGCGGCCTGCTCCAGCGGGTGGCGGGCGTGCACGAGCGCCGCAACTGGGCGCCCGGCCAGGCCTTCGACGACGCGGCCGTCGCGGCCGGCACGCGCGCCCTGGCCGCCGCCGGCATCCAACCGGGCCAGGTCGGCCTGATGATCAACACCTCGGTGACCCGCAAGCACCTCGAGCCCTCGGTGGCCGTGCGCATCCACCACGGCCTCGGCCTGCCCTCCTCGGCCACGAACTTCGACATCGCGAACGCCTGCCTCGGTTTCGTCAACGGCATGACCCTGGCCGCACAGCTGATCGACTCCGGCCAGGTGCAGTACGCCGTGATCATCGACGGGGAGGACGCCGACGAGATCCAGACCAACACGATCGAGCGCCTCGGCCGCCCGGACATCAACCGCAAGGACTTCATGAGCGAGTTCGCGAGCCTGACGCTCGGCTCCGGCGCGGCCGCGGCCGTGCTCGGTCGGGCCGACGCGCATCCGGAGGGGCACCGCATCCTCGGCGGCGTGACCCGCGCCGCCACCGAGTTCAACGGCCTCTGCGTCGGCAGCGTCGACGGCATGTTCACCGACGCCAAGGCGCTGCTCAAGGGTGGCATGGAGCTCGTCGTTTCGGCCTGGACCGAGGCCAAACGCGACTGGAACTGGTCGGGCATGGACCGGTACATCCTGCACCAGGTATCGGATGTGCACACCGACGCGATCGTGAAGGCGACCGGGCTGGACCGCAGCCGGGTGCCGCTCACCTACCCGCTGTACGGCAATGTGGGGCCCGCGTCGATCCCGATCACCCTGGCCGAGGAAGCCGCGCGGCTCAGGACCGGCGACCGGGTGCTGCTGATGGGCGTCGGCAGTGGCCTGAACACGGCCATGATGGAACTCGCCTGGTGAAGCGCGGCTCTGCCCCCGTGTCCTACCGTCTCCCGCGCGCCGCGGCGACGCCGGCGCCCGCGTCCCTGCCTCCGGCCGGCCTGTCGGGGCTCGATGCCGCGTTCTCGCGCCTGGTGCCGGTCGTGTCGACCGCCTCCGGGCATCCGGTCACCCGCACCTGGCACCTGCTCGACAACGCGGAGCGTCTCGCCGAGCTGGGCGTCACCCCCGTGGGCACGGTGCTCTGCGTGCACGGTAACCCCACCTGGTCCTACCTGTGGCGCGAGTTCGTCACGGCGGCGACGGATGCGGCCTGTCACGGCGGCGAGGCCTGGCGCGTCATCGCCGTCGACCAGCTCGAGATGGGCTTCTCCGAGCGAAGCGGCGCGGTGCGCCCGCTCGCCACGCGCGTGCGGGACCTGGGCGAGCTCACCGACACCCTCGGCCTGGCCGGCCCGGTGGTCACCTTCGGTCACGACTGGGGCGGGTCGATCTCGCTCGGCTGGGCCGTCGACCACCCGGACGTGCTCGCCGGGGTCATGCTGCTGAACACGGCCGTGCACCAGCCGAGCGATGCGCCGGTGCCGGCCCCGCTGCGGCTGGCCCTGCGGAGCAGCGTGCTCGGCTCCGGCACTGTGGCCACGCCGGCGTTTCTGGAGACGACACTGGCACTGGCGCACCCGCCGCTTCCGGCCGCGGTGAAGCAGGCGTATCGCGCGCCCTACCGCGGCGCGGCCCGCCGCGGCGGGATCGGCGCGTTCGTCGCCGACATCCCGGTGCATGGCGCACACGAAAGCGCGGCCGAAATCGCCCGCATCTCCGGCGGCATCCGCGACCTGACCGTACCGGCCCTGATGCTCTGGGGCCCGACCGACCCGATCTTCAGCGATCGCTACCTCGACGACCTCGTGGACCGCCTGCCGCACGCGGACGTGCATCGCTTCGAGGGTGCCGGGCATCTCGTCATGGAAGACGTCGACTACGCCGCGGCCGCCCTGACCTGGCTCGGCGACCGCGCGGTGCCTGCCGCTGCAATCGCCGCTGCCGCCTCCGCCGCTTCCTCCGCTGCCCCTCAGGTTGCCGTTTCGGTCGAACAGGGTGTGGACGGCTGGGCGGCCGGCGAGCGGCATCCGCTCTGGCACTATCTGGACGAACTGCAGAACAGCGACGAGACCGCGCTGATCGACATGGCCCCGCCCGGGGGCGGCGCACCCCGCGTCGTCAGCTGGCGCCTGCTCTCCCGGCGGGTGCGGCAGCTCGCCTGCGGCCTCGATCGTATCGGCGTGCGGAAAGGCGACCGGGTCTCGCTGCTCGTTCCACCCGGCGCCGACCTGACCGCGGTGCTCTACGCCTGCGTGCGGATCGGCGCGGTCGTGGTGGTCGCGGATGCCGGTCTCGGCCTACGCGGGCTGACCCGCGCCGTGCGCGGCGCGCGCCCCGACCACGTGATCGGCGCCGCCCCCGGGCTGCTCGCCGCCCGGGCCCTCGACTGGCCCGGCCAGAAGATCTCCGTGGCGCGGTTTCCCCGCGCCGCCATGCGCGCCCTCGACATCTCCGCCACCCTCACCGAGCTGATCGCGCTCGGCGGGGACGAGCAGCTTCCGCCGCCGCCGGAACCCGGAGACACTGCCGCCGTGCTGTTCACCTCCGGCTCGACCGGGCCGGCCAAGGGCGTCGTCTACACGCACGGCCAGCTCGCCGCGGTCAGCCACGCGCTGTTCGCGCAGTACGGCGTGGGCCGCGGCACCGGCCTGGTGGCCGGCTTCGCCCCGTTCGCGCTGCTCGGCCCGGCCCTCGGCGCCCGCTCGGTGACCCCGGACATGGACGTGACGAAGCCGAAGACCCTGACCGCCGCATCCGTCGCCGCCGCGGTCGCCGCCATCGACGCGACCGTGGTATTCCTGTCGCCGGCCGCGCTGGCCAACGTCGTGGCCACCGCCGGCAGCCTGACCGCCGCCGACCATGTCAGCCTCGCCGGCGTGTCGAGCTTTCTCTCCGCTGGTGCCCCCGTCTCCGAGCCACTGCTCGCGGCCGCGGCCCGGCTGATGCCGTCGGCCTCCGCGCACACGCCCTACGGCATGACCGAGGGGCTGCTGATGGCCGACATCTCGCTCGACGGCATCCGCGAGGCGATGGCCACGGCGACCACGCCGGGGGTCTCGCCGTCTGCCTTGTCCTCTGCCGCGACGGCGACGGATGCCCCGGCCGGCCCCGGCGGGGTCTGCGTCGGCCGCGCGACGGCGACCACGCGCATCCGCACGAGCGCCCTCGACGCCCAGGGGCACGCCACCGGCGAGCTGTCGGAGGCCGCCGGGGTCACCGGCGAGATCGTGGTCTCCGCGCCGCACGTCGAGGACCACTACGACCGCCTGTGGCTGACCGACCGGGCCGCCCGCAGCGGCGCCGTGCCCGGTGAACGCTGGCACCGCACGGGCGACGTCGGGCACTTCGACGACGCCGGACGCCTCTGGGTGGAAGGGCGCCTGCCGCATGTGATCACGACGGCGACCGGCGTCGTGACCCCGGTCGGTCCCGAGCAGCGCATCGAGTCCGTCGCAGCGGTGGCCCGGGCCGCCGTCGTCGGGGTTGGGCCGACCGGCACCCAGCAGGTGGTCGCCGTGGTCGAGACCCGCACGCCGACCCGCCGGGTCGCGCTGGCCGACCCCGGGCTGGCCGCCGCCGTGCGTGCCGTCGCGGGGCTGCCGCTGGCCGCGGTGCTGGTCGTGCCGCACCTGCCCACGGACATCCGTCACAACTCGAAGATCGACCGCACCCGGCTGGGGCGCTGGGCCGGCGGCATCCTATCCGGCGCGCGGATGACCCGCCCGTGAGGCGCCTCTCGCGTCACGCGCAGGCTGCGCCCCTCCGCTGCCGGCACGCCACGCGCGCAGCGACGCAGCACCCGCGCAGCACATTTTCGCCGACGGTGCTGCCGTGAGGGTGCTTGTCACCGGGGCCAGCGGCTTCCTCGGCCGGGCCGTCGCGGCCGAGATCGCGGCCGCCGGACACGAGGTGCGAGCCTTCCAGCGGCGCCCGTCGGGCGTGCCCGGCGTGACCGACCTACTCGGCTCGGTCACCGCGCCCGCCGAGGCCCGGCGCGCCGTCACCGGAATGGACGCGGTCGTGCACCTGGCCGCCAAGGTGTCCCTGGCCGGCAGCCCGGCCGAGTTCGCCGCCGTGAACGTGGGCGGCACGCGCACCCTGCTGGCCGCGGCCGCGGATGCCGGAGCCTCCCGCTTCGTCTTCGTGTCGTCGCCCTCGGTCGCCCACACCGGGGCATCCATTGTCGGCAGCGACGCCGAGCCGGCCGACCCGGCCGAAGCCCGCGGTCCCTACGCCCGCACCAAGGCCGAGGCCGAACTGGTCGCCCTCGCCGCGGATTCGGCCGCCCTGCGCGTGGTCGCCGTGCGGCCGCACCTGGTCTGGGGCCCGGGAGACACCCAGCTCGTGGCCCGGATCGTCGAGCGTGCCCGCGCCGGACGCCTGCCGCTGCTCGGCCACGGCGCCGCCCTGATCGACACCACCTACATCGACAACGCCGCCACGGCCATCGCGGCAGCCCTCGATCAGGCCGACGCCGTGCACGGCCGCTCCTACGTGATCACGAACGGGGAGCCGCGGCCGGTCGCCGAACTGCTCGCGGGCATGTGCCGGGCCGCCGGCGTGCCGGCGCCGGCCTGGCGGGTCCCGGCCGGGGTTGCCCGCGGTGCGGGGGCGCTGATCGAGGCGGCCTGGCGCATCCGTCCGGGCGCCGACGAGCCGCCGATGACCCGGTTCCTGGCCGAGCAGCTCTCGACCGCGCACTGGTTCGACCAGCGCCGCACCCGGTCCGAGCTGCGGTGGACGCCCGCGGTGAGCCTCGATGAGGGCTTCCGCCGCCTCGCCGCCTCGTACGACGGCTAGCTTTCTCGGGCACTGGCGGCCTCAACGGATGCCCAGGGCCGTCCGTGCGATCGCCAGCGCCCCTTCCGCGCGCTGACGGAGCCCAGTCGTTGACGGATTCCGATCACCGGGGCCTGCCGGGCGCGGCGGCTCGCTAGGCTCGTCACGTGACCTGGCCCCGCGACCTCCCCGCCCAGCTGGCCGGACTGGCGCCGACCCTGCTCGGGATCGCGCTGCTCATCGCGATCGTCACGCTGGTGCTGCGCGGCTACCGGGTGCCGCATCCGTTCGCACCGGCCCTCGCCGTGCTGCGCGGCGCCCTGCAGCTCGCCGCGATCAGCCTGATCCTCAGCGGCATCATCTCCGACCCGTTCTGGGTCGGCGTGGGTCTGGCGGTCATGTTCACCGCTGCGGTCGGCACGGTCACCCGCCGGATCGGCGCCACCCGGCGGCACGCGGCCTGGGTGGCCGCCTCGATGGGCCTGGGCGTGATGGTCACCCTCCTCGTGGTCTTCGGCACCGGCGCGCTCGAGTTCACGCCGCGCTACGTGTTGTCGTTCGGCGGCATCATCATCGGCAACGCCATGTCGATCGCCACGCTCTCCGGCCGGCGCTTCACCGAGGGCGTGACCGAGCACTGGGAGGAGGTCGAGGGCTGGCTGGCCCTCGGCGCCACCCCGCGCCAGTCCACCCGAGAACTGGCCTGCCGCGCGGTGTACTTCGCCCTGATCCCCTCGACCGACCAGACGAAGACCACCGGGCTGGTCACGCTGCCCGGAGCCTTCGTGGGAGCGATTTTCGGTGGAGCCTCGCCGCTCGAGGCAGGGCGGTTCCAGATCGTGGTGCTTGCCGGCATCCTCTGCGCCGGATCGATCGCGGCGGTCGCCCTGATCCACCTGCTGGCCCCCGTGACCCGGCGCCCCGTCCCGGTGCCGGGCTAGCGACACGCGCCGCGCTGATGTCCTCGGCGCCGGCCGGTCCGATCCTGCTGGGAGCCGGGCGGCTACTCGGCGGAGCGGTGAATCAGCCGGGAGAGCACGATCGCGCTGCGGGTGTGGTCCACGTTGGGTGCCAAACGCACCTTTTCCAGCGCCGCCTCCAGACCGGGGATGTCCCGGGCCCGGATGTGCACGATGGCGTCGGCGCTGCCCGTGACGGTTCCGGCGTCCACGACCTCTGGCACCCCGGACAGGATGCGCAGTAATTCCTCGGGCGCCACGGTGCCGCGGCAGAACAGCTCGACGTAGGCCTCGGTGCTCATGCCGTCGATGGCCGGATCCACCTGGATGGTGAAACCGCGGATGACGCGGTCGGCCACGAGCCGGTCGACTCGGCGTTTCACGGCCGACGCCGAGAGTCCGACGACCGAGCCGATATCGCCGTATCCCGCCCGGGCGTTCTGGCGGAGCAGGTCGAGAATGCCACGGTCGAGGTTGTCCATGCCGAGAGTCTAGGGGGCATCGTTGCGCTGGCGCACTCATTAACGCAGAAAACCCGCGCCCGATAGCGCAATTCACTGGATAGCTGCGCCGTGGCGAGCGGACCAGCGGGCGGACGTGCGGCATCCGTCATCGCCCGTTGTGGCGGAAAACTGCGTGAGGGGCCGGACGCGCGCACGTTTTCGGCGCAGAGTGGGGTGCACATCCGATTCGTGCTGTGTGAGACTAAGCATGGCGTCTCTGCCCAGGCGTTTCGTGCCGGCAGAGCTCTCGTGAGTGACCTGGTCCGCCATCCACCCCGCCAGCCGACCTCACCCGAAGGGGGCGGATGGCCGCCGAAGGAGTCACCATGTCGACCAACCTCACCGCCCCGAACCTGGACGAGCTCGTCTCGCCGGCCCTTCCCGTGCGCACGCCCGTCAAGCGCACCGTGCTGATGTGCAAGCCCGAATTCTTTTCCGTCGTCTATCGCATCAACCCCTGGATGGATCCCGCCATCCCGACGGACACCGCGCTCGCCGTCGCCCAGTGGCAAACGCTTCACGACACCTATGTCGGCCTCGGCTTCGACGTGCACCTGATCGAACCCGTCGACGGCCTGCCGGACATGGTCTACGCGGCCAATGGCGGATTCGTCATCGACAACATCTCCTACGGCGCGGCCTTCACCTACGCCGAACGCCAGCCGGAAGGTCCGGCCTACATGGACTGGTTCGGCGCCAACGGCTTCGACGTGCGCGTGCCGGCGGAGATCAACGAGGGCGAGGGCGACTTCCTGCTCGTGGGCGACGTGATCCTCGCGGGCACCGGGTTCCGCAGCGCCTCGAACAGCCATGAAGAGGTGTCGGCGATCTACGGCCGCCCCGTGATCACGCTCAACCTGATCAATCCGAGCTTCTACCACCTCGACACGGCCATCGCCGTGCTCGACGCGTCGCCGGCCACGGGCAACGGCGAGATCGCCTACCTGCCGAGCGCGTTCGACGAGCCGAGCCTGGCCATCCTGCGCGAGCGATTCCCGGACGCCATCATCGTCGCCGAGGAGGACGCGGCCATCCTCGGCCTCAACTCCTATTCCGACGGCTACAACGTGGTCATCGCCGCGCGGGCGAAGGGCTTCGAGGCCCAACTGCGCGCCCGCGGCTTCAACCCGATCGGGGTCGACCTGTCCGAGCTGCTGCTCGGTGGAGGAGGCGTGAAGTGCTGCACCCTGGAGCTGCGCCGATGACCGACCCGATGACCGACCAGGCCACCGCCCCGGCCGCCGCGCTCGGACAGGCCGCGTATATCGCGCTGGAAGACGAGCACGCGGCCCACAATTACCATCCGCTGCCCGTGGTCGTCGCGTCCGGCGACGGCGCCTGGGTGACGGATGTCGACGGCCGCCGCTACCTGGACTGCCTGGCCGCGTACTCCGCGGTCAACTTCGGCCACTCCAACCCGCTCCTGTTGGACGCCGCTCGCGAGCAACTGGGCCGCATCACGCTCACCAGCCGCGCCTTCCACAACGACCAGCTCGGCCCGTTCGTGACCGCGCTCGCCGAGCTCTCCGGCAAGGACATGGTCCTGCCGATGAACACGGGCGCCGAGGCGGTGGAGTCCGGCATCAAGGTGGCCCGCGCCTGGGGCTATCGGGTCAAGGGCGTCGCCGCCGGGATGGCGAACATCATCGTGGCCGGGGAGAACTTTCACGGCCGCACCACCACGATCGTCAGCTTCTCCGACGACGAGTCGGCCCGTAAGGATTTCGGGCCGTTCACGCCGGGGTTCCGCACGGTTCCCTACGGAGACGCCGCGGCCCTCGAGGCTGCTATCGACGCGAACACGGTCGCGGTGCTGCTCGAGCCCATCCAGGGCGAGGCCGGCATCGTCGTGCCGCCGGCCGACTACCTGCCGGCCGTGCGCGAGATCACGAACCGCGACAATGTGCTGTTCATCGCCGACGAGATCCAGTCCGGCCTCGGCCGCACGGGAGCGACCTTCGCTTGCGACCTGGTGGGCGTCGTTCCTGACCTCTACCTGCTCGGCAAGGCACTCGGCGGCGGCATCGTGCCGGTCTCGGCGGTCGTCGGCAATCGGGACATCCTCGGTGTGCTCCGCCCCGGCGAGCACGGCTCGACCTTCGGCGGCAACCCGCTGGCGGCGGCCGTCGGCCTCGCCGTGGTGAAACTGCTGGCCACCGGCGAGCAGCAGGAGCGCGCGCGCGTTCTCGGCGCCCGCCTGCACGACGGGCTGACCGGGTTGATCGGCCAGGGCGTCGTGGCCGTGCGTGGCGCCGGCCTCTGGGCCGGCATCGACATCGACCCGACGCTGGCCCCCGGCCGGGTGGTCTGCGAGGCCCTCCTGGCCCGCGGCGTGCTCGCGAAGGACACCCACGGCTTCACCATCCGGTTGGCCCCGCCGATCGTGGTCTCCGAGGCCGACCTCGACTGGGCGGTCGAACAATTGGCCGCCGTGCTCGCAGAGCTCGCCGCCGCGTAGCCGAGCCGCCGAGTTATCCCGCTTGTGCCGAGTTGACCCGCTGGAACGGGTCAGCTCGGCACAAACGCCGACACTCGGCGAGGTGCGACCGGCCGGGCGGCCACGACACTACACGCCGACGGATGCCGCCACCGGCTGCGCGATGCGGCCGAGGCGTGCGAGCTGGGTGACGTGGCCCGGCTCGAGCTCCTCCAGGCTGTTCACGCCGAGCAGTCGCATGGTGCGGGAGACCTGCTCGGAGAGGATCTGGACGGCCCGGTCGACGCCGGCCTCGCCGCCGGCCATCAGGCCGTAGAGGTAGGCGCGGCCGATCAGGGTGAAGCGGGCACCGAGGGCAACGGACGCGACGATGTCGGCGCCGCTCATGATGCCCGTGTCCAGGTGCACCTCGTATTCGCTGCCGACCTCGCGCACGACGTTCGGCAGCAGGTGGAACGGGATCGGGGCGCGGTCGAGCTGGCGCCCGCCGTGGTTGGAGAGGATGATGCCGTCCACGCCGAGGGCGGCGAGCGTGCGCGCATCCGCCAGGCTCTGTACGCCCTTGACGACGATCTTGCCGGGCCACTGCGCCTTGATCCAGGCCAGGTCCTCGAAGGTGACGGTGGGGTCGAACATGGTGTCGAGCAGGTCGGCGACTGTGCCGCTCCAGCGGTCGAGGCTGGCGAAGGCGAGCGGTTCGGTGGTGAGGAAGTTGATCCACCACTCCGGCCGCGGCAGTGCGTTGATGACCGTTCCGGCGGTCAGGGCCGGCGGGATCGAGAAACCGTTGCGCTTGTCGCGCAGGCGCGCGCCGGCCACGGGCACGTCCACAGTCACCAGCAGGGTGTCGTAGCCGGCCTTCGCGGCCCGGTCCACGAGCGCCATCGAGCGGTCGCGGTCCTTCCACATGTAGAGCTGGAACCAGTTGCGCCCGTGGGGGTTCGCGGCCTTGACGTCCTCGATCGACGTGGTGCCCATGGTCGACAGGGAGAAGGGAATGCCGGCCCGGGCCGCGACGTGGGCGCCCGCGATCTCACCCTCGGTCTGCATCATCCGGGTGAACCCGGTCGGGGCGATTCCGAAGGGCTGGGCCACGGGGGCGCCGAGCACGTCCCAGCCCGTCGACACGGCCGACACGTCCCGCAGGATCGACGGGTTGAACTCGATGTCCTCGAAGGCCTGGCGGGCACGGCCCAGCGACAGCTCAGCCTCGGCGGCGCCGTCGGTGTAGTCGAACGCGGCCTTGGGGGTGCGCTTCTTGGCGATGTCGCGCAGGTCGTAGATGGTGAGCGCGCCCTCGAGGCGGCGCTTCTTCGCGTTCAGTTCGGGGGTCTTGAAGTGCATCAGCGGGGCAAGGTCTTTGATCTTCGGGATGCGTCGTTGAACCATGGTCGAAGGGTCCTTTCTATCGGGCCACCGAGTGCCCGTTGGCATCCGTGTGGTCGTTGGCGAAGAGGTCGGGCAGGTGGTTGGCAAGGTGGGTTTCGGCGTAGTAACCCGCGATATGGGACTGCACGAGGCTGCGGGCGGCCGGGGGATCGCCGGCCTCGATCGCGCCGAGGATCGCGCGGTGTTCGGTGCGGAGCCGGGCGGAGGTGTCGGGCCAGGAAGTGAGGCTGGTCGCGCCCGCCCGCACATAGCCCTCGATGGCACTGCGCAGCCCCGCCATCGTGGCGGTCACGACCTGGTTGCCCGATGCGGTGGCCAGGGCCAGGTGGAACGCGGCGTCGAGGGCCAGGAATTCCCCCTCGGTCAGCGCGGGAGACTCCATGGCGCAGAGCAGCAGCTCGGGCGTCGTCAGGTCGGGGTGCAGGGAGGCGTTGGCGTCCATGGTGGAACTGGCCTGGGCGGATGCCTCCGCCAGCTCGGTCACGACCGAGGCCTCGAGCACCAGCCGGGTCTTGACCACGTCAGAGACGGGGAACCCCTGCGCCGCCACCTGCAGACGCATCAGCGCCGACATGCCGCCGCCGGGCAGGGCCACGATGATCGCACCCGCCGTGGGCCCCGACCCGGCGGACGTGCGAAGCAGCCCGAGCACTTCGAGCACCCGGATGGCCTCGCGCACGCTGGACCGTCCGACGCCCAGCTCGGCGGCGAGGGCCCGCTCGGGCGGGAGATGGTCACCCGGGCGTAGTCGCCCACTGAGGAGATCCAGCTCGATGTTCTGCAACACGACTTCCCAGGCACGGCGTTCGATGCTCATGGGCTCCTCCTCGACGTTGGGGTGGCATGCGGTGTGCCCGGCGGGGATCATGCGTCGGGCGGTGTGGTCTGACCACACGCTACACGACGCGCCCGATGCGCACCAGCGCCCGGGGCGCATCCGTCACCGGGTATACGCCGCCGGCACCTTCAGGCCGCACTCAGGCTGGTCAAGTCCGCGGTCTCGTTCACCGTCCACGGGACGACTGGGAGGCCGAGGCCGCCTAGGTTCGGGCTGGATTCGGGCTGCCCGACGCCCGGTCAGGAATCCCCGCTCGATCGGGCCCCCAGGGTCAGATCCGGGGCGATTTGCCGGGTGAGGTTCAGTGACGCCCAGTCGAAGCTCTGCAGGACTGACCGATCCGACTGCCGGGGGTGTTCGCCTGCTCAGGGAAGCCCGGCGACTGCTGGTAGCCGCAGTCCAGGGTGCGGATCTCGGCCAGGCTCAGGTCGCGCACCCGGTCGTCGGCATAGGGAAAGGCCAAGTCGCCGGGGAACGCGGGCGCGGCGTCGGCGCATTTGCTGGACGTCATCACGTCGTCGTGCCACACCACCACCTGGTTGGCACTGGACAAATGGGTGTCCAGCTCGAGTGTGCTCACACCCAACTCGGGAGACCCGGCGAAGGCGGTCAGTGATTCCTCGGTCCACTGGCCGCGGCCGCCGCGATCAGGATTGAGCACATTGCGTGGTTCCCCTGGAGTTGCGTGAACCGGCGGCAGTCCGCCTCCGGTTCTCCACGCTGCGAACCGGACGTGGCCGGGGTGGAGAGGTCGTTCCGAGCGCTGACCGGGCCTGGTCACGGCGGCGGGCTCCGTGCGAACGCAGAGGATCTCAGATGAAGAGCAGCACGATGCCGAGCACGCCGGACGCGGCACCGATGCCGAGCAGGATCAGGCCGGTCAGGCGCAGTGCCCGGCCCTCGACCTCCGGGGTGTGGGTGCGGCACCGGGAGGGGGTGCGGAGGCTGAACCAGACCGGCACGTCGTCGCCGGGCGCGAGCCCGTGCGTCTCGTGTGTGTTCGCCGGGCACTCGTGCACCTCGCCGTCACGGTCGAACCAGCGGATGACCGTTCCGGCCCGGGAGGACGCGATGACGCCATCCGTCAGTACCCAGCGACCCTTCACGCCGCGCGCGACGAGACCGGCCGCGAAGAGTGCCCCGCCGACGGCCAGGCCGATCAGAGTCAGCACCTCGCTGAGGAGGGAAACGAGCGAGTAGGTGTCCACGTTGCCCCTTCCCGGTCGTCGTAACGGTACGGGCAAAATCGTACCGTGCCCTCCGGGCCGGATGCCGCGACCCTGCCGATGCCCCCAGGTCTGGGGGCACACGGTAAGGTCAAGCAATGAGCTCGGTCGTTGAACAATCCCCCACCCGTGACGACCGAAGCTTCCTCGGACAGCCTCGCGCCCTCGCCAACGTGTTCGGCGTCGAGATGTGGGAGCGGTTTTCGTTCTACGGGATGCAGGGCATCCTGCTGCTCTATTTGTACTACTCCGCGGCCGACGGCGGCCTCGGGATCCCGCAGGCCACCGCGGCAGGCATCGTGGGGGCCTACGGCGGCGGCGTTTACCTGTCGACCATTCTGGGAGCCTGGGTGGCCGACCGCCTGGTGGGCTCGGAGCGGGTGCTCTTCTGCAGCGCCATCGTGATCGCGGTGGGGCACGTGGCACTCGCTCTCCTGCCGGGCCTCGGCGGCGTGGCGACCGGGCTCATCCTGATCGCGTTGGGCAGCGGCGGGCTCAAGGCCAACGCGACCAGCGTCGTGGGCGCGCTCTACGCCAAGGACGACCCTCGGCTCGACGCGGGCTTCTCGCTCTTCTACCTCGGCATCAACCTGGGTGCCTTCTTCGGGCCGGTCCTGACCGGCCTGCTGCAGACGACCCTCGGCTTCCACTACGGGTTCGGGCTCGCCGCCGTGGGGATGGCGATCGGCCTGGTGCAGTACTCCTTCGGCCGCAAGCGCCTGCCGGCCATCGTGCACGAGGTGCCGAACCCGCTGCCGGCGTCGCGCCACGCCGGCTACCTCTGGGCCGCGATCGCAGCGACCGCCGTGATCGTGGTGCTGGTCCTGCTCGGCGTGATCACGGCATCCGGCCTGGTCACCATCGTTATCGCGCTGACCCTGATCGCCACGGTCTGCTACTTCGTGGTCATCCTGCGCAACCGTCAGATCACCGCCCTCGAGCGCAAACGCGTCTACGCGTTCATGCCGCTGTTCGTGGCCAGTGCCGCGTTCTGGTCCCTCTCCCAGCAGCAGTTCACGGTGGTGACCATCTACACCGACGAACGGCTCAACCGCGACGTGTTCGGCTGGGAGCTGCCGGTGTCGTGGGTGCAGTCGTTCAACCCGGTCTTCATCATCCTGCTCTCGGGTGCCTTCGCCGCGCTGTGGACGCGCTGGGGTTCCCGTCAGCCGTCCACCCCGGTCAAGTTCGCGTTCGGCACCGCGCTGATGGGTTCCGCGTTCCTGCTGTTCCTCCCGTTCGTCGACGGCGGCCCGAATTCGACGCCACTGCTCGCGATGATCGCGATCCTGTTCGTGCTCACGGTGGCGGAGCTTCTGATCGGACCGGTCGGCCTGGCCGTCACGACGCGGCTCGCCCCGGAACCCTTCAAGACCCAGATGGTCGCGCTGTTCTTCCTCTCGATCGCCCTGGGCACCGCGGTGTCCGGCTGGCTCGCCGAGTGGTACACATCGGTGTCGGAGACGGTCTACTTCAGCGTGATCGGCGGGGTCGCGATCGTGCTCGGGCTGTTGCTCGCACTGATCGCCCGACCGATCCTGCGGCTGATGAACGGCGTGCGCTGACCGGCATCCGTCAGCCGAGTGGATGCCAAGCGATTCGTTGTGTTGTGCCCGCAGGCTCAGAGCTGGCTGCACCGCGCGGACTCTGTTCAGCAAGGGGGGGCGCGGTGTCCGGTGTTGAACCAATTCGACGGAGAATCTGAGCGAAACCTGCTTTTTCGGGCCTTATGGCAACGATTTGGGCAGAATCTCCGTCGAATTCGTTCGGGGAGAACTGCCGCCAGGCTCGTCGGGTCTCACTCCGCTAGCGCGTCGCCGTGGCCTCGACGATCGCGATTTCGCGGGTGGCGGTCTCGGCGGTGCGGCCGTCTCCGTCGTGGTGCACCCGCATTCGTGGGGTCATGCCCCGGCGGAACCGTACCCGCAGGCTGCGGTAGCGCACCATCCAGAAGAGCACCGCCCCGGCCGCGAGGAGGCCCGAGAGCGCGGCCACGCCCAGCGCCCAGCGCGGGCCGAACTGGTCGGCTACCCAGCCCACCAGGGGCGCCCCGAGTGGCGTGCCGCCGGCGAAGATCGCCATATAGAGCGCCATCACCCGGCCGCGCATGGCCGGCCGCGTCGTGGTCTGCACGTAGGCGTTCGCGGTGGTCATCAGGGTCAGCGAGGACAGGCCGACGAAGGTCAGGGAGATCGCGAAGGTCAGGTAGTTGGGCATCACCGCGGCCACAGCGCAGGACAGGCCGAACGCGAAGGATCCGACGATGACCAGACGCAGCCGCGGCCGGCCGCGACGGGCGGCCATCAGCGCGCCCGCGACGGAGCCGATGGCCATGATCGAACTGAGCAGCCCGAACTCGCTGGCACCCATGCCGAACTCGACCGTGGCCATCGTTGCCGTGAAGATCGCGAAGTTGAAGCCGAAGGTGCCCACCAGGAAGACGGTGATCAACACGACGATGATGTCTGGCCGGCGGGACACGTACCGGAAGCCAGCCATCAGCTGTCCCCGCTCGCGGGTGGCCCGCGGCTGCGGCCTCAGCTGCACGGTGCGCAGAAGAGTCATCGCGAGCACCGTCGCCGCGAACGTCGCCGAGTTGATCATGAAGACCCAGCCGGCGCCGACGGCGACCGTGAGCAGCCCCGCGGCGGCCGGTCCGATCAGCCGGGCGCCGTTGAACGATGCGGAGTTGAGGGCCACGGCGTTCGGGAGGTCGTTGTCGGAGACCAGCTCCGACACGAAGGTCTGGCGGGCGGGGGCGTCGATCGCCGCGACGATCCCGAGGCCCAGGGCGAAGAGGTAGACGTGCCACAGCTCCGCGACTCCGGTGACGGTGATCACACCGAGGCCGAGGGCGAGCAGGCCCATCAGGGTCTGCGTCAGGATGAGCAGTCTGCGCCGGTTGAACCGGTCCGCGATGAGGCCGGACCAGGGCATCAGCACGAGCTGGGGCCCGAATTGCAAAGCCATCACGATGCCCACCGCGGTGGCGTTGTAATCGGTCAGTTCGGTCAGCACGATCCAGTCCTGGGCCGTGCGCTGCATCCAGGTTCCGATGTTCGACACGAGGGCCCCCGCGAACCAGATTCGATAGTTCGGGATGCTCAGGGAGCGGAACATGTTGTTCAACTGTTGGCGAGTTCCTTCATGATGTCGACGGCCTCGGTGAGGATCCGGCGCTGGTCGGGGCTGAGCGTGACGATGCGCTGGGCGAGCCAGGCATCCCTGCGTTTGCGCGTCTCCCGCATCAGGGTGCGCCCCTGGTCGGTCACCGTGAGCACCACCTTGCGGCCGTCGTCTGCAGAGCCGGCCCGGTTCACGAGGCCAGCCTCGACCAGCGCGTTGACCGTGCGGTTCATCGACGGCGGCGTGACCCGCTCGCGTTCGCTGAGCTCGCGGAGGGTGAACGGGCCATGGAAAAACAGGGTGCCGAGGGCCGAGAACTGGCTCGAGCTGAGCTCATTGTCGGCCTTCTCCTGCCGCAGGCGGCGGGCCAGCCGGCCGTTGGCCAGCCGGAAATCGTGACTCAACTCGGCTACCGTCGCACGTCGACCAGGGGAGACCTCCGGCGCAAGCACGTGAGATGTCGGTGAAGATTCCATAGCTACCCACCCTAACCACTTAGCCTCGCTAAGTATTCCCTGCTCGCAGCCTAGTTCAGGATCGACGGCAAAGAACCGGAATCCAGAGACGCGCGGGGCGAGTCCTGCCAGACTGGCCTCGTGCCTACCTACACGGATGACTTTGGCGTCTCGATCACGTATTTCACCTGGCCGGTCGATCGCCCGCGGGCCATCGTGCAGCTCGCTCACGGGGTCGGTGAGCATGCGCAGCGGTATGCGGAGCTCGCCACCCGACTGAACACGGCCGGCTACACGGTCTACGCCGACGACCACCGCGGCCACGGCCAGACCGGAGTGCACCAGTATGACGGCGACCTGTCCCGCCTCGGCCGCCTCGGCCCCGGCGGACTGCGCGCGGCAGTGGCCGGCGTACGCCAGCTGAGTGGGATCATCCGCGCCACTCACCCTGACCTGCCGCTCGTGCTGCTCGGCCACAGCTGGGGGTCCTTCATGGTGCAGATGATCGTCAATGCGCACGCCGCCGACTACGACGCGGTCGTGCTCAGCGGCACGGCCTACCGGATGCCCGGCTACCTGGACAGCGGCGACCTCAACCGCCGACACAAGCACCTCGGCGACACCGGGGTGGAGTGGCTCAGCCGCGATCCAGAGGTGGCCCGCGCTTTCATCGCCGACCCGCTCACGACCACGACCCCGCTGGCCAAGCTGTTCGGGCTGCGAGAGGCGGCGCGCCTCTTCGGCAGGCCGGGCCGCGACCTGCCGCCGGGCCTGCCGCTGCTCATCCTGGTCGGCGGTGACGACATCGTGGGCGGGGAGCGCAGCGCTCGCAGGCTGGTTCGGGCCTATTCCGGGCGGTCGGGACTTCGGGACATCCGGGTCATCACCTACCCCGGTGCCCGCCACGAGGTGTTCAACGAGACGAACCGTGAGGATGTCTTCGACGACCTGATCGGGTGGCTGGCCAAACGTTTTGCCGTGCGCGCCGATTAGGCTGGCGTCATGCACGGTGAATATAAAGTTCCAGGCGGCAAGCTCGTCGTCGTCGATCTCGATGTCGTTGACAACACGATCGTCGACTTCCGGCTGGCCGGTGATTTCTTCCTCGAGCCCGACAGTGCGCTCGGCGACATCAACGCGGCCGTGAACGGCCTGTCCGCCGACAGCGACGCGGTCAGCATCGCCGCCGCAGTGCGCGCCGCGCTCCCGGCCCATGCCACGCTGCTCGGGTTCTCGCCCGAATCGGTGGCGGTGGCCATCCGTCGCTCCCTCGCCCAGGCCAGCGGCTGGCGCGACTACGAGTGGCAGCTGATCCACACCAAGGCTGTCGCTCCCGTCATGCAGATGGCGCTTGACGAGGTGCTCGCGATCGAGGTTGGCGAGGGGCGCCGCAACCCCACGATGCGGATCTGGGAATGGACGGAGCCGGCCGTCGTCATCGGCAGCTTCCAGTCCCTGAAGAACGAGGTCGACCCAGTCCAGGCCGCCAAGCACGGCTTCACCGTCGTGCGCCGGATCAGCGGCGGCGGCGCCATGTTCATGGAAGCCGGCTCGGTCATCACCTACTCGATCTACGCACCGACCGACCTCGTTCAGGGCATGACGTTCGCTGACTCCTATGCATTCCTCGACGAGTGGGTGCTCACGGCGCTCAAATCCCTCGGCATCGACGCTTACTACCAGCCGCTGAACGACATCACGAGCCCCAAGGGCAAGATCGGCGGGGCCGCGCAGAAACGTCTCGGCAGCGGCGCCGTGCTGCACCACGTCACCATGAGCTACGACATGGACGGCGACAAGATGGTGCAGGTGCTCCGCATCGGCCGGGAGAAACTCAGCGACAAGGGCATCACGAGCGCCGCGAAGCGCGTCGACCCGCTGCGCAGCCAGACCGGCCTCAGCCGGGATGCGATCATCGACCGGATGAAGGCGACCTTCACCGGGCTCTATGGCGCCGTCGCCGGAGAGATCACCGAAGCGGAATATGCCAGGGCGACCGAGCTGGTAGAGACCAAGTTCGGCACCGAGGAGTGGATCGGGCGGGTTCCCTAGGCCACGGGGCCGTCAATACGCGGGCTACCGTCCGCGCGTGAGCAGGTCCTGGTACTCGGCGTGCAGGTCGATCCAGCGCACAACGTAGGGGCACACCGGCACGACCGTGAGCGTGGTGCGGGTGCGAACATCGTCGAGCGCCTGCTCGACGAGGATGCCCGCCAGACCTTCGCCCCGGTGCGCCGGGTCCACCTCGACGTGGGTGAACAGCACATCCTGGCCGGCGACCTCGTAGTCGGCGAAGCCCACGGTGGTGCCGGCGAGCTCGAGCGTGTACCGGGCCAGGGCCGGTTCGTGACGGAATACGACCGAGTCGGATTCCCCGGTCGTTTCCGGGGATGCTGCATCTGGTGTCATCCCCTCAGCGTAGGCTGCCTGACACAATGAAGGAATGCCGATCGCGTGGTCTCCCTCCTCCCCCAGCCGTGTTGTCCACGCGAACAACCTCGAGGTTCTGCCGCAGCTGCCCGACGCGGCCTTCACGCTGATC
This sequence comes from Cryobacterium sp. Sr3, assembly GCF_004402835.1. Lineage (NCBI taxonomy): Bacteria > Bacillati > Actinomycetota > Actinomycetes > Micrococcales > Microbacteriaceae > Cryobacterium > Cryobacterium sp. Sr3. The sequence goes on from NZ_SOFA01000022.1 coordinate 58,209, forward strand.
TACCTGGACCCGCCGTTCAACACGGGGCGCAAGCAGAACCGGCAGACCACGACGTCGGTGCGCGCACCGGCGAGCCCGGTATCCGTCGCCCTGGGTGCGGACGCCGCGGGCATCATCACCGGCTTCAAGGGCCAGCGGTACGAGCGGATCAAGGGTGACCTGCTCGGCTACGACGACCAGTTCGAGGACTATTGGGCCTTCCTCGAGCCGCGCCTGATCGAGGCCTGGCGCCTCCTGTCCGATGACGGCACCCTCTACCTGCACCTCGACTACCGCGAGGCGCACTACGCCAAGGTGTTGCTCGACGCCCTCTTCGGCCGGGACTGCTTCCTGAACGAGCTGATCTGGGCCTACGATTACGGCGCGAAGTCGAAGAACCGCTGGCCGACCAAGCACGACACGATCCTGGTCTACGTGAAGAACCCGGCCCGGTACTACTTCGACTCGACCACGGTCGACCGCGAGCCCTATATGGCGCCCGGTCTGGTCACCCCCGAGAAGGTCGCGAAGGGCAAGCTGCCGACGGATGTCTGGTGGCACACGATCGTGTCGCCCACCGGCAAGGAAAAGACCGGGTATCCCACCCAGAAGCCCGTCGGCATCCTGCGCCGTATGATCCAGGCGTCCAGCCGCGAGGGGGACTGGGTGCTCGACTTCTTCGCCGGCAGCGGCACGACGGGTGCGGTTGCCGCGGCCCTCGGCCGCCGCTTCGTGCTGGTGGACCAGAACCCCGAGTCGATCCAGGTCATGCGCACGCGCTTCGCGCTGCTGCCCGCGGTGGAGTTCCTGCCCGGCGGATTCGAGCCGGCCGTGCCCGAGCCGGCCGCGCCCGAGCCGGCCCAGCCGGCGCTGTTCGATTTCGGCGCCGACCGGCCCGGGGCAAGGCTGGGAGCATGAGACTTCGCATTTTCACCGAACCGCAGCAGGGTGCCTCCTACGACGACATCCTCGCCGTGGCCCAGGCCGCGGAGACGCTCGGCTTCGACGCGTTCTTCCGTTCCGACCACTACCTCGCGATGGGGGACACGGCTCCCGTGCTGCCGGGGCCGACGGATGCCTGGACCACCCTGGCGGGCCTCGCCCGGGAGACCCGGCGCATCCGCCTCGGCACTTTGGTCTCGTCGGTGACCTACCGTCCGCCGGGGATCCTCGCGATCCAGGTGGCGCAGGTCGACCAGATGTCGGGCGGGCGGGTCGAGCTCGGCCTCGGCACCGGCTGGTTCGAGCAGGAACACCTGGCCTACGGCATCCCGTTCCCGGCCAGGCGGTTCGGCATGCTCGAGGAGCAGCTGGAGATCGTGACCGGGCTCTGGGAGACCCCGGTCGGCGACCGCTACAGCTTTGCCGGCGAGCACTACACGCTCGTCGACTCGCCCGCCCTGCCCAAGCCCGTGCAGGCCCGCATCCCGGTGATCGTGGGCGGTGGCGGCGCCAGGCGTACCCCGGCCCTGGCTGCCCGCTTCGCCACCGAGTTCAACCTGCCGTTCCCGGATTTCGCGGATGTCCCGGCCAAGTTCGCCGGCGTGCGCGCTGCATGCGCGGCCATCGGTCGCGATCCCCGTGAGCTGGTGTACTCGGCGGCGCTGATCGCCGTCGCGGGCGCGAACGAGGCAGACTTCATTCGCCGGGCCGCGGCCGCGGGCCGGGAACCGGCCGAGCTGCGGGCGCACGGCGTGGCCGGCACGGCGTCCGAGGTCGTGGACCGCCTCGGCGCCCTCGCCCACGACGGGGTCGAGTGCGTCTACCTGCAGATCATGGACCTGTCCGACCTCGGCCACTTGGACTTCATCGCCCGCGAGGTCATGCCTCAGCTGGCCTGACCGCCCTGCCCGTCCTGCCGGTCCCGCCGGTATTGCCGGTGCGCGGGTGCTGCGCCGCTACGCTGCCGGCGCGCCACGCGCGCAACGGCGCAGCACCCGCACCGGGGAAGCCGCGCGTGTCACGCCGACTCGCGTAGTACCAAACGGGTCGGCATGAGGGTGCGGTGCGGCATGCTCTCGTCGGCGGCGAGCCGGCGCAGCAGAATGTCCGCCATCGCGTAGCCCATTTCCTCGGAGGGCTGGCTCACCGTAGTCAGCGGCACCGGGCCGCTCGTCGCGGCCGGGCTGTCGTCGAACCCGACGATGGCCACGTCGCCGGGCACAGAGCGGCCGAGCTCACGCAGCACATCCACCGCCCCGGTGGCCATCAGGTCGCTCGCCACGAAGAGGCCGTCGATGTCGGGGCACCGCTCCAGCAGCCGGCGGGTGGCTGCCGCGCCACCGGCGGCTGTGAAGTCGGCGAGTTCGACGGCATCCGCGGGCAGCCCGGCCCGCTCCAGCGTGCGCTCGAACCCGGTGAGGCGGTCGATGCCGGCCGGCATGTCCACCGCGCCGGCGATCGAGCCGATGCGGCGGCGCCCGATGTCGACGAGGTGCTGGGTGCCCGTCTCGGCACCCGCCGCGTTGTCGACGTCAACGAAGTAGGCGGCGAGGTTGTCCGCGTTCGACGGCCGGCCGCCGAAGACCACCGGCATGGTCTTGTCGAGTTCGGCCACGAAGTCGTCGCCGGTGTGGTGCGAGATGATGAGCGCTCCGTCGACGTTGCCCGAGCGCAGGTAGCGCAGAGTCTTGTGCCGTGGGTCGCTCGACGCAACGAGCAGGTTGAGCGTGTAATCACTTTGGTCGAGTCGGCGGGTGATGCCCTGCACGACCGCGGCGAAGTAGGGATCACCGAAGAACCGGGTCATATCCTCAGGCACGACCAGGGCCACGGCCTCGGTCTGCCGGCTCGCGAGCGAGCGGGCCGCCCGGTTCGGAACATAGTTGAGCTGGTTGATGGCGTCCGTCACCGAGGCGACGATCTCTGGGCTGACCCTGGTGGACCCGTTCACGACCCGGCTCACGGTGGCCCGGGAAACCCCGGCCACCTCGGCCACCATTTCCAGGGTGGGCTGCGAAGGACGGACCTGGCGCACACTCGTTATCATGACGCCATTATATTTTGCCCGCATCCCTCGCGGTTCCGGTTCAGGAGAGGGCGCGGTTGCGGATGATCTCGGCGTAAGAACGTCCGCTGTCCTTGACGGTGCGCTCCTGGGTCTCGTAATCGACCCGCACGATGCCGAAGCGCTTCTCGTAGCCCCAGGCCCACTCGTAGTTGTCCATCAGCGACCAGTAGAAGTAGCCCTTGACGTCGACTCCCTCATCGATCGCGTCAAGGATGGCGCCCAGGTGGTCGGTCAGGAATTCGGTGCGCCGGGCATCCGGAACACTGCCGTCCGCGGCGACGACGTCGTCGAACGCCGCGCCGTTCTCGGTGACGTAGAGGCTCGTGCCGGTCGGGGCGGCGTAGTCGGTGTTCACGCGAACGAGCAGTTCGCGTAGCCCGTCGGGCTGCACCTCCCACTCCATGGCGGTCAGCGGCAGCCCCTGCGGGTGGTCGTAGACGCCGTCGGCCGCCGGGAACGGCGACCGGGTGGGGCGGTCGGTCGGGGCCTGGGCGAGCAACGGATGTTCGGCCGGGCGATCACTGACCAGGTCGCCGTGGTAATAGTTCACGCCGAGGGTGTCGATCGGCTGGTTGATCTGGGCCAGGTCTCCCTCGTGGATGAAATCGGTCAGCCCGTACTCGGCCACGTCCTGGAGCACATCCTCCGGGTAGAAGCCGCGGAAGACCGGGTCGAGGAAGATCCGGTTGAACTGCCCGTCGATGCGGCGCGCGGCATCCACGTCGCCCGCATGCGTCGGATCGACCGGCTTGGCGACGGTGAGGTTGAGCGTGATGCCGAGCTCGAGCTTCGAGTCGCGTTCGCGCAGCGCCTCGACGGCGAGGCCGTGCCCCAGGAGCAGGTGGTGTGCGGCGGCCAGGCCGTCCCGGGGGCTCTGCCGCCCGGGCGCGTGGGCGCCGGCGGTGTAGCTGAGGAAGGAGGAGCACCACGGCTCGTTGAGAGTGGTCCACACGCCCACGCGGTCGCCGAGGGTGTCGTGCACGGTGAGGGCGTAGTCCCGGAAGCGTGCGGCGGTGTCGCGGTTGGTCCAGCCACCCTTCTCCTCGAGGGCCTGCGGCAGGTCCCAGTGGTAGAGGGTCAGCCACGGCTTGATGCCGGCGCCGAGGAGCTCGTCGACCAGGCGGGAGTAGAAGTCCACGCCCTTCGGGTTGACCGGCCCGCCGTCGGGACGCACCCGGGCCCAGGAGGTGGAGAAGCGGTAGGTCTGCAGCCCCAGGTCCTTCATCAGGGCGACGTCGCCCTGATAGCGGTGGTAGTGGTCGCAGGCGACGTCGCCGTTGTCGGCCTTGAGGACAGCACCCGGCACGCGGCTGAACGTGTCCCAGATGGAATCCGTGCGGCCGTCCTCATGGGCGGCGCCCTCGATCTGGTAGGCGGCCGTCGCCGCCCCGAAGAGGAACTCGGGCGGGAAGGAACGAACGTGTGAGGTCATACCCATATTCTCGGTGATTGTTTCGAGTGTTCCGAACGAGGTCATCCCTTGACCGCGCCCTGCATGATTCCGGCCACGAGCTGCTTACCCAGGAAGATGAAGACCAGGATCAGCGGGATGATCGAGAGCACCACGCCGGCCAGCACGAGCGAGTAGTCGACGTAGAAGGCGGCCTGCAGCTGCTGCAGTGCAACCGGGAGGGTCGGGTTGCCGGGGCCGAGCACGATAAACGGCCAGAAGAAGTTGGTCCAGGTGCCGATGAACGTGAACAGGGCGAGCATCGCCGCGGCCGGGCGGGCGGCCGGGAGACCGATGTGCCAGAAGCTGCGGATCATCGACGCTCCGTCCATGCGCACCGCCTCGATCAGCTCGTCGGGCAGTGCGTCGCGCAGGTACTGGGTCATCCAGAACACGCCGAACGCGGTCACCATGGCGGGCGCGATGACGGCCCAGAGGCTGCCGGTCCAGCCGAGCCTTGACATGACGATGAACAGGGGCACGACGCCGAGCTGGGTCGGCACGGCCATGGTCGCGATCACGAAGATGAGCAGACCTTCCCGGCCGCGGAACTTCAGCTTGGCGAAGGCGTAGCCGGCGAGCGTCGAGAACATCACGACGCTGAGCGACACCACGGACGACACGATGATGCTGTTGCCGAGCGCCGTCCAGAACGGGATGCTGTCGATGACCGTGGCCGCGTTGGCGATGAAGTTACCGCCCGGGATCCACATCATCCCGTTCTGGTTCAGCGCGGAGGCATCCTGGCTGCCGATCAGGAACGACCACCAGATCGGGAAGGCCGAGCCGAGGATAACCGCGATCAGGATGCCGTAGACCCAGAGGGACGGCCGACGGTCGTGCCCGCCGATGATGGTCTTGCTCATGAGATGCCTTTCGCGCGGACGCGCAGCTTGCGGTCGCCGGTGCCCGCGATGCGACGGGTGATGAGGAAGTTGATGACAGCGATGAGGATGATGATCAGGAACAGGAGCCAGGCCACGGCGGACGCCCGGCCGAAGTTGCGCTGGTTCCAGCCGAGTTCGTAGATGTACAGGGTGAGCGTCTGCCACTGGCGACTGGCTCCGCCCTGGCCGACGTTGTCGAACATGCGTGCCTCGTCGAAGATCTGCAGCCCGCCGATCGTCGAGGTCAGGATGACGAAGATGATGATCGGTCGCAGCAGCGGCAGGGTGATCGACCCGAAGGTGCGCCAGCGGTTGGCGCCGTCGATGATGGCGGCCTCGTAGTAATCGCGCGGGACGGCCTGCATGGCGGCGAGGAAGATAAGGGCGTTGTAACCGGTCCAGCGGAAGTTCACCATTGTGGCGATGGCGAGGTGGCTGGGGATCACGTCGACGTGCCAGCGCACGGGCTCGAGGCCCAGGCTCATGATCGCGCTGTTGATCAAGCCGAACTTGTCGCCGAAGAGGTCGTTGAAGATGAGTGCGACGGCGACCGGGGCCACGACGTAGGGAAGGAGCACGCCCATGCGCCAGAAGGTCTTTCCGCGCAGGTTGAAGTCGAGCACGGCGGCGATGCCGAGCGCGACGATGATCTGGGGGATGCTCGAGAGCAGGAAGATGCTGAAGGTGTTGCGCAGGGAGTTCCAGAAGTATCCCTGGCTCAGCACCGTGACGAAGTTCTCCAGGCCGACGAAGTCGCCCTGGCCGCCGATGAGGTTCCAGTCGTGCACCGACACCCACGCCGTGTGCAGCAGCGGGAAGAGGCCCATGACGGCGAAGACGAGGAAGAAGGGGGAGATGTAGAGGTAGGGCGAGAAGCGCACATCCCAGCGGCTCAGTGTGTGGCTGAGGGCGATGCGGCGGATGCTGCGGGCATTCACCTCGACAGCGGCAACGGTAGTCATGAAAGTCCTTCGGTGGTTGAGCTTGTCGAGGCCCGGGTGAGCCGGTCGAGACCGGGGTCGGGCCGGCCGGGACCAGGTGGTCTCGACAGGCCCGACCGGTGGGATGGTGCTGGTTAGCCGAGCGACTCGACGTCGGTGACCCACTGAGCCCACGACTCGTCAGCCGTCATGGTGCCGTCTTCGACGCGGGTGAGCGCCTGCTGCATGGCGTCGTTGATCGCGAAGTAGAACTCGCCCTTGTACGGGGTCACGTCGACAGCGGCGGCGCGGTTGGCAAGGATCTCACCGGACGGCGCGTTGTTGAAGAACTCGTTCGTGGCGCCGAGGAGTTCGTCGCTCTCGAGGGCTTCGAGCTGGCTCGGAAACGTGCCCTTGGACGCGAACGCCTTGAGCTGCTGCTCCGGGGCGGTCAGCCAGGAAGCGAGCTTCTGGGCCTCGGCCTGGTTCTTGGATTGCTCGGGAACGGTCAGGTACGAGCCGCCCCAGTTGCCGCCGCCGCCGGGGAACGTGTCGGCGATGTCCCAGCCGGCGACGCCTTCAGCGTTGCCGGAGATCACGCCGAGCATCCAGCCCGGGCAGAGCATCGTGGCGAAGCCGTCGTTCTGGAAGCTGGCGGTCCAGTCGTCGCTCCACTGTCCGAGGTGCGCGGACAGCGTGCTGCTGGCCTCGAGCACGCTCGTGTAGGCCTTCTTCACCTCCGGGTTCCCGGTGGCGATGATGGTGCCGTCTTCTTCTTCATAGGCGTTGGGGATCTGGTTGACGACGCCCTGCCAGGTGGCTCCGGCAGAGTCGAACCACGGCACGTTCGTGCCGGCAGCAGCGAACTTCTCACCGGCTGCGTAGTAGCTCTCCCAGCTGGTGCCGAGGAGTGCGGCGACCTCGGCGCGGTCGGTCGGAAGACCGGCGGCGGCGAACAGGTCGGAGCGGTAGCAGACGGCTTCCGGACCGATGTCGGTGCCGTAGGCGATCAGGCGGCCGTCGGCATCCGTCGCGGCCTCGGTCTTCCAGTCGAGCCAGCGCTCGTCGACGTCGTCAGAGGCGAGGTCGATGAACTGGTCGGAGTATTGGAGCAGTTCCGGCAGCCAGTCGACCTCGATGGCCTCGATGTCGCTCAGGCCGCTGCCTGCGGCGAGACGGGTCGTGAGGTTGTCGCGGGCCTCGTTGGAGGTGGCAGCCTTCTTGTGCGTGATGGTGACGTTCGGGTTGGCCTTCTCGTACTCGGCGAACAGGTCGTCATAGCCGAATTCGTTGAACGTCGCGACGGTCAGTTTGACGTTTTCGTCGGTCGACTGCTCTCCGCCGGCGTTCGCTGAACAACCGGATAGAACCAGTGCGAAGGATGCTGCTCCGGCGACTGTTACTGCAAGTGTGGTGCGCGGGAAACGCTTCACGGTCACTCCCTTGTGTGCGTGCTGATGGGTGGATGCAAGGTCGCTCTCATTGTGCCGTGAGAGCGCTCTCACGTGGTGGTGCTTACGTTAGTGCGCGCATCGATGGTTTGTCAAGAGAGCGCTCTCTCCTGGCTCGGCGGTCAGAGTCCGTCTTGGTCCGGTACGGTCACCGTGAGGGAGCGCACCCGGCCGTCGCGGCGGAAGACGCTCGCGCTCACGTCGGCGTCGAGCGTGCCGCCGGGACCGGGCACCTGGGCGCCGTCGGCGAGGTGTGCGACCATCTCGAGCGGGCCGCCGCGGTGGAACACGACCGGGACCTGACAGAACGTGAACGCGAGCGTGTCCGCGGGCAGCTCGACGCTGTGCTGCTCGCCGAGGACATCCCGGTAGGCGAACGTGCCGGGAGCCGTGGTCCACTCGCCGGCCCGCAGCAGGGTGGGCCGCAAACGGATGCGACCGCCTTCGACCCGCAGGCCGAGCTCGCCCAGGCGGGTGAGCACCTCCTCTTTGACCTGCCCGGTCATCCCCGGCTGCCGGGCGCCCTGGCCGGCGGGCGTGTGCGAGTAAGGATCGGTGGGGAACGCACCGTAGGTGAGCGGATCCTTGCGGTAGCCGATGCCGGCACGCACGTCCTCGTACGCCGCCATCAGCCCCTGGATCGAAGTTTCATCCGCCTGCTCGGCGACGGCCCGGTCGAGTGTCTCCTGCACCGCGAGCAGCAGCTTCGCGACCATGTGCCAGTAGATGCTGCCGAGGCCCTCGTAGGCGAAGAACGAGCCGGAGCGCCCGGTGAATTCCGCATGCCGGAAGACTTCCTCGAAGATGGTGAGCAGTTCGGCCCGGTCCTGTTCCACGGCGCCCTGCAGCGTCGGGTCGGCGCTGAGCCGGTCGAGCGCCTCCGAAACGCCCCTGGCGTTTCGGATGTGGGCGGCGAAGTGCAGGTCGCCCTGAACATCCCGCACAACTATGCTGCGGTCGCCGGCAGCGATGAGGCGCAGGGCGAGAGGGCAGTCGGCGGCCCGTGCCGCACTGAAGGTGTTGCGGGCGAGGAAGGACGAAAGGTCCTTGTCGGGATAGAGGATGTAGCTGTGCTGGTCGGCGCGGTACAGCCGGCTCGTGCGCAGGGCACCGAGCAGGTCCAGCGTCTCTTCCGGGCCGAGCAGGCCGGAGGAAAGGATGGCGACCTGGCCCTCGAGCATCTCCGCGAGCCGACGCACATCGGCCCCATCGTCCCCGAACTCCAGCACGTTGTAGGAGTGCACGAGCCCGTCGTCCCGCCGGTTGGCGTGCAGGCCGGACTCGATGAAGCGCCGAGCCAGATCGAGCAGCTCGGCGACGTCTCCCGCGGCGACCGTCGACCGCTCCCCATCGAACCCCGCGTAGACCCGCTCGCGATAGGAGGTCCCTGCCTCGCCCAGGCCGTCCATCACGGCCCGGCGGCGAGTGGAATCGAACCCGCCGGCCAGGCCGTCCGCATGCTCGAAGAGCACGTCGCGCACCGCGGTGAGCAGTCCGGCGAGCTCGCTCGAGAGCTCGACGTCGACCGTCAGGAGGTCCTGCACGAAGACGAGGTAGCGGCGCAGATAGGCGAGGGTGACCACCGACAGGCCACGGCCGACGAGCGCGTTGTTGGCGTCGTTCCATTCCGGGCGCTGGGTCGTCATCCAGATGCCGCCGTCCGGCACCAGATTGACGAGCTTGGCCAGCAGGAGCAGCAGCACCTTCTCGGCCAGCGTTACCCGCACGAGGTCGCCGTCGGCACCGTGCACGAGCCGACCGTCCGAGCCCTCCTCGGCGACCCGCCGCGTGATCGTGCGCTGCCGCTCGTCGTCGAAGGTGATGGTGTTGTACGGGTCCGTGAGGATGTCCGCATAGGCGGCGATCCGGTACGGCACGTCGGCGTGGGTGAAGGCCGCCCGGTTGATGAGCGCGTCGAGGCGCCCCGGGTGGAATCGGCGGGAGGTCTCGAGCAACTTGAGCAGGTAGATGATCTGGTGGTCGCTCCAGTAACCGATGTTGGCCCAGGGGTCTTCGGGCTCGGGGACCTCCCAGTCGATGCCCTCGCGAGAGATCCGGTACGGGTTGTAGCCGTCGGCGGTCGTGGCGTCAAGGAAGATCGTGACCATCGACTCCACGTATTCGGGGAATGACCAGGCCAGCGCCTCCCAGTTCTGGAAGATGTCCCGCCAGTTGCCTTGGTATTCCAGGCGACGGATGCCACTCTCGTCTTTCAGAACGATCCGGAACTGATTCCACGGCCGGCTCGGATCGCCGTGCCGGCGGCTGAACGTGAGCGGCAGGTATTCCGTGGCGAGGCGCCACAGGTCTACGTCGCCGTACTCCTGGGCGATGGCGATGAGTTCGTCGGAGCGCAGCCGCTCGGGCAGCGCCGCCAGCACGCCGGCGCAGCGCTGGGCGGTCGACTTACTCCGCTGAATGATGAACGCCCGCACGTCGCTCAACTCCACCGTGTAGCCCTCGGCCGGAACGCCGCCGCGCATCGTGTTGAAAAGCACGTTGGCGGTGTGGTGGATGGTCGCGAGCTCGTCGCCGCTGTGCTGGGCGGCGTCGGTGGCCGCGAGGATCGTCTCCAGGTCGGACCGGGTGCCGACGATGTCGGCCGCGAGCTCCTCGGCGAGCCCGGCAGGATCTCGCAGCTTCTCGCGCAGGGCGACGACATCGGCCGCGTCCTGGTTGACGTCGGCGACGATCTGCCAGCGCTGCGTGCTTCCGGGGGCCAGCGTGATCCGCGCGTGCACGAGGTAAGCGCCGCGCTGGCCGCGGACATCCGTCTCGGCGGTGATGCCCCGGCCCCGGGCGAAGGCAGCCACCTGGCTGATCGAGAGCAGGTGCTCGGCGTTGCCCAGCCCTACCTGCCAGGCCACGTTGGCCTGCAGCGACTCGCTGGGCTCGGCGAGGTCGGAGAGCGTCGCGTTCAGCGTCAGCAGCCCGAGGCCCGTCGAAGAGTCGAGTTCGGCCCGCTTGTAGGCGTCCAGCAGCACGCTCAGCTCGTTCTGCGTCTTCTTGAGGGCTCCGGCGGGAAGGATGTTCACCAGGCCGTCGAGGAGGTCGACGTCGAGCGTTTCGCCGAGCTGCTCGCCGGTGAGCTTCTGGTCGGTGAGCGAGGTCAGGGCGCAGCTGCGCACGACGCCGAAGCGGGCACTCGTCTGCCAGGTCACGCGCAGGCGCAGGCCGAGATCCGGGCGGGTCTCCTCGAAGACCAGGGTCGTGCCGAGGGCGTCCTTGTACAGCGTGCGCTGCACGGCCTGATCGCCGGGACGCACCTCCGCGAACGGCTGCCAGTGAATCCCGGTCCCGTCGGGGCGTCGAACGAGCAGCACGCTGAGCCCACCGGTTCGGCCGCCGCTCTCGGTGACCTTGTCGTCGGTGTAATACGGGAACAGGGCCCGATCGGCGTCGACCCGTCCTGCCGTCAGGCCGCCCGTGCTCGAGATGAAGAGCCAGACGTTGCTCGCGCCGACAAGGGTCATGAAGAACGGCGGCATCTGGTCGTAGGCCTCGATCCGGTAGAACCGGCGCCCGTCCAGATCGACCGGTCCGCCCCGGACGGTGCCCTCCGCAGGGTCAGTGCCATCTGCGGGGTCGAACGGGATCTCGCCCCGGTCGGTGGGCTGAATGATGGTCTCGAGGGGCATGCTATTCTCCATTGGATTCACTCCGGCGGATGTTCCGGCCGGCGAGTGCTCCACCATCTCACTGATGAGAGCGCTCTCACAGACTGCCAGACATCTACCGCGCATTCAAGCGCCGGCCCCCCGCGGTGTTGTGCGGAGGGCCGGCGCTGGGTCGGCTGAAGGTGCACCGGGTCGACCGGCGGGGGCCCGCCTGGCGGCCGAAGCCTTAGGCGAACGCGGCTACGGCAACAGCGACGGGTTCGTCGCCGGAGACCAGGTGCAGCACCCGGCGCTCGGCGGCGCCGGTCTCGATGAGTGCGGCCAGCACGGCCGCGACGTCCGCGCGGGGCACAGTCGCGCGATCTTCCGGCAGGCCGGGGCCGGCCGGGTTCAGGCGCACCAGTCCGGTTCCTGCGTCGTCGACGAGGCCGCCGGGGCGAACGATCGTCCAAGCCAGGGGCCGAGCGATCAGGTCTTCCTCGGCCGCCAGTTTGGCCTGCAGGTAGCCCAGGAAGTCCGCCGGTACATCCGCCGGGGTCTGACCGTCCCGCACCTTCTCGGTGCCGGTCGACGAGATCTGGATGAAGCGCACCACGCCGGCGGACTCAGCCGCGTCGGCCAGTCGCACGGAGCCGCCGAAGTCGACGGCCTGACGGCGCTCCTCGCTGCCGTCGGCTCCGGCGCCCGCGGCGAACACCGCGACATCGGCACCGGCCAAGAGGTGCGCCGCCTCGGCCGATGAGGTCTTTTCGAGGTCGAACACCACCGGAACGGCTCCGTCAGCGACGAGGTCCGCCCTCTGTTCCTCCGTGCGGATCAGCCCGAGGACCTCGTGGCCGTTCTTCGTGAGCTCCCGCGTGAGCTGCCGGGCGATTTTTCCATGTCCACCTGCAATAACAATGCGCATTACCAATACAACGCCCCGACGGTCCCCACAATTCCCCAACGCCCGGACCGGGCCATCCGTGACTGCGCGCCCTGTGCGCATTCGACGGAGATTTTGCCACAAAGTGACGATTTGAGGCCTAAATGGGGCGGTAGGAGCAAAATCTCCGTCGAATTCGTTCGGGTGCTAGCGGGGCTGGGTGCGGGCCTCGCGCTCGAACTCGTCGACGTCGATCCCCGGCTCGACCAGGGCGCCCATCCTGTCGGCGGCCCGCTGCGCGTCCCGGGTCAGCTCGGCCTGCGCGGTCAGCTCGGCCGCGTTCTCGTCCGCGGCCTCCTGCAGGGCGGAAGTGTTGCGCAGCGGCGGCGCCGTGAGGAAGAAGCTCAGTACGAATGCGACCAGCACGACGGCCAGGCTCACCCAGAAGACGGTGACGGATGCGTCGTTGAAGCCGACGAGGAACGGCTCTGCGAGCCGCGGGTCGGCCGTGTTGAGGAACGAGGTGTCGCCGTCGAGGGCGCCGCCCACGCTGCCCGGGTTGGCCAACAGGGCCAGGATGCCGGTGTTCGCCGGGTCGGCCTGCACGGCCGGGTCCGTTGCAGCGTCCCTGACCCCGGAGACGATGGTCGGGTTGTCGAAGGCCGCGCCGATCGTGTCGGGGATGCGGGTGAACAGCACCGAAAAGAGCACGGCGGTGCCGAGCGTGCCGCCGATCTGGCGGAAAAACGTCGCGGCGGATGTGGCCACGCCGATATCCCGAGGGCCGACCGAATTCTGGCTGGCGATGGTGAGCGTCTGCATCAGCTGGCCGAGGCCGAGGCCGATCAGGAGCATCCCGGCCATCATGAATCCGACCGGCTTGTCGGCGGTGGCGAATGTGAAGAGCAGGAAGCCTGCCGACATGAAGGCAGTGCCGATGGTGGGGAAAACCTTGTAGCGGCCGGTACGGGCGATCAGCTGGCCGCTCACAATGGAGGAGATCATCAGGCCCGCGATCATCGGCAGCATCAGGAAGCCGCTCTCCGTCGGGGTGGCCCCGTTCACGAGCTGCAGGTAGAGCGGCACCGTCATCATGGCGCCGAACATGCCGAAGCCGACGAAGACGCCCAGGATGGTCGCCATCCTGAACGTGGACGAACGGAACAGTTTCAGCGGGATGAGCGCGTCGTCGCCCATCAGCCGCTCGGCGAGGATGAAGGCCGCGATGCTGAAGAGTCCGATCACGTAGCAGGCGATCGAGGGGATCGAACCCCAGCCCCAGGTGCGGCCCTGCTCGGCCACGAGCAGCAGCGGCGCGGCTGCAAGGATCACGGTCACCGCTCCCCACCAGTCGATGCGAACGGGCCGGGCGAAGTGGGGAACGTGTAGAAACTTCAGCACGATTGCGAGGGCGATGATGCCGATCGGGAGGTTGATCAGGAAGACCCACCGCCAGCCCGTGATTCCGAGGATCGTGTCCGAGCCCGACAGGACGCCGCCGATGAGCGGGCCGATCACGCTGGAGACCCCGAAGACGGCCAGGAAGTACCCCTGGTATTTCGCCCGCTCCCGGGGTGCCAGCATGTCGCCCATGATCGTCAGGGGGAGAGCCATCAGGCCGCCGGCGCCGAGCCCCTGGATGGCCCGGAAGATCGCGAGCTCGTACATCGAGTTCGCCAGGCCGGCCAGGAGCGAGCCGATGAGGAAGATTGTGATCGCGATCAGGAACAGCGGGCGGCGCCCGAAAATGTCGCTGAGTTTGCCGTAGATCGGCGTGCTGATGCACGACACGATCAGGTAGGCGGTCGTCACCCAGGCCTGCAGCGCCATGCCGTCGAGGTCGTCGGCGATGGTGCGCATCGATGTTCCGACAATGGTCTGATCGAGGGCGGAGAGGAACATTCCGGCCATCAGTCCGAAGATGACGAAGAGAATCTGCCGGTGGGACATCAGCGGCGGGGCGGCGAGAGCGGGAGAAGTTTGCATTGTGCGCAAAGTTACACGATGGGCAAACAATCTTCAAGCGCCTGCGGGCCGTCGGAGGCTGGGGGAACCCGCTCCGGTCTATGCTCAGCATCGTGTGGGCAGATCGGGCAGTGGGGGTCGCGCATCCGTTACGGCGGAGGCGTATCGTCGTGCTGTCCATCGCCATCTCTGTACTCGCCGCCGGTGCGGTGGCGGCCGGAGCCCTGACCGGGGAAACCGCGCCGCCCGTCGTCGGTTCCGCCGTCGCTCCGACGCTGATTGCCCGTGTCGAACCGAGCGCCACCCCCACCCCGCCTCGTTCCGCCCCGACAGGTTCCCCGGAGCCGGCCGTGATGCCTACCTTTGACCGTTCCGCGCGCTCACTCGACGACCCGGCCAGCCTCTGGGTCGTCGTTGACAAGACCCGCCCGCTGAACCCCACCGACTACGCTCCGACCGACCTCGTCGACGTCCCGGTGGCTCACGTCTGGAGCCCGCAACTTCGCCGGGAGGCGTCGGACGCAACCGTGGCCCTGTTCTCCGCGTTCGAGGCGGAGACCGGGCTGAAGCTGCAGTCCCACAGCGCCTACCGGAGCTTCGCGGCCCAGGTGATGGTCTACGACGCGGATGTCGCCGCGAACGGACAGGCGTTCGCCGACACCAGCACGGCCCGGCCGGGAAACAGCGAGCACCAGACCGGTCTGGCCATCGACATCAGCGCACTGCCCCGGATCTGTTCGCTGGATGCCTGCTTCGGCGACACCCCACAGGGGCAGTGGCTTGCCGGGAATGCCTGGCGTTTCGGGTTCCTGCTGCGCTACCCGGCCGACAAGGTGGCCATCACCGGCTACGGCTACGAGCCCTGGCACTTCCGCTACATCGGAACGGAACTGGCCACGGAGATGCACGCCACCGGAACCGCCACCCTCGAGGAATTCTTCGGGCTCCCGGCGGCTCCCGGCTACCACTGATCTCGTTCCCCAATCCCGTTTCCTGATCGGCGCAGGGCCGGTGTGTCGTCCACCCGGGCATTTCCCGGATAAGTGTGATTATCTGGGAACCGTCCCCCGAACAGGGCGTGTCTGCCACACACCCCGGTGGCACCCCGAACGAAGAGAGAAATCTGTGGTTCTGACCCGACGCTTCCGCATCGTCGCTGCCGTGCTCGTTCTGGGCGGCCTCGTGGCCGGAACGGCCGCCGTGGCCGGGGTGACTGGGGATAAACCCGTCGTCTCGGCGACTCCGACCCCGGCTGCTGACTCCACGCAAACGGCGCCGAAGGCCGATGCGGCCGCGTCTGACGCGACGGCCACAGATCGGGTCGCCCCCGCGGAGGCCGCAGAGCCGGTTCCCATCGACGCCCAGGTGCAGGCGCAGGTGAGTTACATGCTCGCCCACTGGACCGACTACAACACGGATGGCTACGGCGTCATCACCGACAACGACTGCGTCAATTTCACCAGCCAATCCCTGATTGAGCGGGGCTGGACCATGGACGACCAGTGGTACGCAGAGGGAATCGGCTCCGACTTCGACACCTCGTCACCGTGGATCAGCTCAACCGCTTTCCGGGACTACGTCGCGCAGTCCGGCCGCGCCACCGCCCTGACGGATGACCAGCGCGACCAGGTCAAGCTCGGCGACGTCGCCCAGTTCGACTGGGACAACTCCGGGGACCGCGACCACACCGGGGTCGTCACCCGGATCGAGGGGTCGGGCGACGACATCCAGATCTACTATGCCGGCCACACCGACGACACCGACTTCCGGTCGGTTGACTACGCGATCACCGAGAAGCACCCGGGCGCCACGGCGTACTACTGGAGCATTCCCTAGGTACCGAAGCACTCCCTACCGCTGATCTCCGGTCCCGACAGGCTCGACCGCCGCGGTGGTCAAGCCGGTCCGGATCAGACGCGTCAGGCGATGGCGCCGTCGACGATGGCCTTGGCCTCGATCTGCACCTGCTTCAGGTGTTCCGGGCCAGTGAAGGACTCGGCGTAGATCTTGTAAACGTCCTCGGTGCCACTCGGCCGGGCCGCGAACCAGGCGTTCTCGGTGACGACCTTGACGCCGCCGATTGCCGCACCGTTGCCGGGAGCGTGACTCAGCTTGGCGATGATCTTCTCGCCGGCGAGTTCGGTGGCAGTGATGGCGGCTCCGTCGAGCTTGGACAGCTGCGCCTTCTGGGCGGGCGTCGCGGCCGCGTCCACGCGAGCGTAGGCCGGGTCGCCGAAGTGCTCGGCCAGCTCGGCGTAGCGTTGGCTGGGCGTCTTGCCGGTCACGGCGAGAATCTCCGAGGCGAGCAGGGCCAGCAGGATGCCGTCTTTATCGGTGGTCCAGACGGTTCCGTCGAAGCGCACGAAGCTGGCGCCGGCGCTCTCCTCGCCGCCGAAGGCGACCGAGCCGTCGATCAGGCCCGGAACGAACCACTTGAATCCGACCGGCACCTCCCAGAGGTCGCGGCCGAGGAAACCCGCGACGCGGTCGATCATGGTGGAGGAGACGAGCGTCTTGCCGATCGCGGCATCCGCCCGCCAGCCTTCGCGGTGGCTGTACAGGTAGTCGATGGCCACGGCCAGGAAGTGGTTCGGGTTCATCAGCCCGCCGTCGGGGGTGACGATACCGTGCCGGTCGGCGTCGGCGTCGTTGCCGGTGACGATGTCGAACTCGTCCTTGTGGGCGGCGACGGATGCCATCACGGACGGGCTCGACGGATCCATCCGGATCTTGCCGTCCCAGTCCAGGGTCATGAAGCGCCAGGTGGGGTCGACGTGGGGGTTGATCACGGTCAGGTTGAGCTCGTAGCGGTCGCGAATCGCACCCCAGTAGCCCACGCTCGCGCCGCCGAGCGGGTCGGCTCCGATACGAATGCCGCTGGCCTTGATGGCGGCCATGTCGATGATGTTCTCAAGGTCATTCACGTACCCACCGCGGAAGTCGTAGGTCTCGACCGCGCTGGGCTCGCTCTTTTTGACATCATTGAGCCCGGCGGCGATGAGTTCGTTGGCCCGGGCGGCGATCCACGAGGTGGCGTCGCTGTCGGCCGGTCCGCCGTGCGGTGGGTTGTATTTGAAGCCGCCGTCGGAGGGCGGGTTGTGGCTCGGGGTGACCACGATCCCATCGGCCTCGTCGCTGTTCCCGGCCCGGTTGTAGGCCAGGATCGCGTGCGAGAGGGCCGGAGTAGGCACATAGTCGTCGAACTCGTCGACCAGCACGCGCACGCCGTTCGCGACGAGCACTTCGAGGGCGGTCGTATAGGCTGGCGCGCTCAGGGCGTGCGGGTCGGTGCCGATGAAGAGCGGCCCGGTGATGCCCTGCATGGCGCGGAATTCAACGATCGCCTGCGTGGTCGCGATGATGTGGTCTTCATTGAAGGCCGTGTTGAGGGAGCTCCCTCGGTGACCGGAGGTGCCGAAGGCCACTCGCTGGCCTGGCACCGTGACATCCGGTTTCAGGTCGTAGTACGCCTTCACCAGCGCTTCGACATCGACAAGGTCAGATTCCAGGGCCGCTGTGCCCGCGCGTTCGTTCATGGTGTCCAGTCTTGCACTGCAACTAGGCTGATCTGCATGTCCGAGTCGCGCAATGTCAGCTACAGCTTCCTTGGGCCGACGGGCACCTTCACCGAGGCAGCCCTCACCCAGGTCGTCGAAGCCCAGGGCAAGCCGTGGCGGGCCGTGAACAATGTCGGCGAGGCGTTCGACGACGTCGTGTCCGGCCGCAGTGTGGCCGCGATGATCGCGATCGAGAACTCCGTCGACGGTGGCGTGTCCGCCACGCAGGATGCCCTCGCGAGCGTGCCCGACCTGCGCATCATCGGCGAGTACCTGGTTCCGGTGAACTTCGTCCTGGTGGCTCGCCCGGGCACCGCGCTGGCCGATGTGAAGATCGTCAACGCGCATCCGGTCGCCTATGCGCAGTGCCGCCGCTGGCTGGAATCCAATCTGCCGCACCACGGCCACCTTCCGGCGTCGAGCAACGTGGCCGCCGCCGCGTCGCTGGTCGAATCAGGGCAGGCGGATGCTGCCATCGCCCCGCCCGGCATCGAGAAGCACCACGATGTGGTCGTGCTCGCCCGCAGTATCGGCGACAACGCCAACGCGGTCACCCGCTTCGTGCTCGTCAGCCGAACCACCACCGTGCCGCCCCGCACTGGCGCCGACAAGACCAGCCTGATCGTGGAGCTGCCCGAAGACCGCTCAGGCGCCCTGCTCGAGATGCTCGAGCAGTTCGCCACCCGGGGCGTCAACCTCAGCCTGATCCAGTCGCGCCCCATCGGCGACGCCCTGGGGCGCTACCGGTTCGTGATCGATGCCGACGGTCATATCCACGACGAACGCGTGGCCGACGCGCTGCTCGGCCTGCGCCGGTTCAGCCCCCAGGTGATCTTCCTCGGCTCGTACCCGCGGGCCGACAAGCAGCCGATCGAGTTCACCTCGCGCTACAACGACAACGTTTTCATCGGTGCGCGCGCCTGGCTGCGCGGCCTGCTCGGCGAACCCGCGGTCTGACGGTCCCACCAGCCCTGCCCAGCCCAGCCCAGCCCAGCCCAGTCCAGCCCGGCCCGGCCCTCAGGCCGCGACGGGAACCCGCAGGACGAGGGCGGCAGGGTCGGTGCGCAGGGACACCGAGCGCACCGGGCCGAGCGCGTCGCCGTCCACCTCGAACTCCTGCGCCTCGACCAGCACGATCCGGATATCGGCGGCGTGCAGCGTCGTCAGCACCCGTGCAGTGGTCGATTCGGTTCGCTCGATGATGCGACGCCCGGCCGCCGAGCGGCGCAGAACGCCGTTCTCCCACGTCACCCGGCGCCAGATTGTGAGCCAGCCGAGCACACCCTTGGGCTGCAGCATGGCGATGTCGAGGATGCCGTCGTCGAGGCGGGCATCCGGCAGAATCTGGATATTTCCCGGCAGCAGGCCGCAATTGCCGATCAGGATGGTGCTCACGTGCGCCGGCCGGTGCGGGCGCCCGTTCAGGCTGTACCGGATCTGGAACGGCTTGACCCGGGGGAGCACGCGCGCCACGGCGTCGACGTAGGCCAGCCAGCCCACCGCCCGCTTCAGTTCGGGCCGCGTGCTCACGACCATCTGGGCGTCGATGCCGATGCCCGCCATCACGAGGAAGACGTGGTCGGCCAGGGCGCCGTCGTCGGTGCGCACGGATGCCACACCCACGTCGATCGGCTTGTTTCCGCCCGTGAAGGCAACCATGGTGGCCTCGTCAAGGTTCGACAGCGGCAGGCCCAGGTTGCGGGCCAGCAGATTGCCGGTGCCGAGGGGCACGATGGCCAGGGGCACACCGGAGCCACGGAGCACGTCGGCGATCGCGCGAATCGTGCCGTCGCCGCCCGCCACGAGCACCAGGGACGCACCCTTCGCCAGGGCGAGCCGGGCGGCTTGCCTGCCGGCGTCGTCCGCGGCGGTCGGGAGCCAGAGCGAGCCGGCCCAGTCCGACGCGGTCTCCGCGCGGGCCACGCTCGCCCGCAGGCGGTCCAGGTCGACTTTGGTGGGGTTGTAGACGATTGCCGCCCGCCGAACAACTGTCGGTTGATCGGGAGTATCCACGCGGTAAGGCTAGCAAGGTGCTGGACCATGCGCTTGTAGACTGATTCGGTGATTGATCCTGTGCTGCTGCGAGAGAATCCTGACCTCATCAAGCGTTCGCAGAAAGCGCGCGGTGCGTCGGTCGAGGCGGTCGACGACGCGCTCGCCGCCGACGCGGAGCGTCGCGCCACTATCCGGGCGTTCGAGGCGCTGCGTGCCGCCCAGAACCAGTTCGGCAAGCAAGTGGCCTCCGCGCCTCCCGCGGAGAAGAAGGCCCTCGTCGCCCAGGCACAGAGCCTCGCTGCCGACGTCAAGTCCGCCGCGGCCGCCTCGAGCGAGGCCGAGGCGCTGTTCACCGCGGTCGTGCGCACCCTCGCGAACCCCGTCATCGACGGCGTACCGGCCGGCGGTGAAGAGAACTTCGTCACCCTCCGCACCCATGGCGCCGTGCCCGCCTTCGACTTCGAGCCGCGCGACCACCTCGAGCTGGGCGAACTGCTCGGTGCCATCGACATGGCCCGAGGGGCCAAAGTGTCCGGCGCCCGGTTCTACTTCCTGCGCGGCATCGGCGCCCGCCTCGAGATCGCGCTGATGAACATGGCGCTCGACCGGGCGCTGGCGGCCGGCTTCATCCCCCTGATCACGCCCACCCTGGTGCGGCCCGAGATCATGGACGGCACCGGGTTCCTCGGCGAGCACGCCGACGAGGTCTACTTCCTCCCCGCCGACGACCTCTACCTCACCGGCACCAGCGAGGTCGCGCTCGCCGGCTACCACTCGGACGAGATCCTGGACCTGTCCGGCGGACCGCTCCGCTACGCCGGCTGGTCCACCTGCTATCGGCGCGAGGCCGGTTCGGGCGGCAAGGACACCCGCGGCATCATCCGGGTGCACCAGTTCAACAAGCTGGAGATGTTCACCTACGTGCTGCCGGAGAATGCCGAGGCCGAGCACGACCGCCTCGTCGCCCTGCAGGAGGACATGCTCCAGGCGCTCGGCCTCAGCTACCGCGTCATCGACGTGGCCGCCGGCGACCTCGGCTCCAGCGCCGCCCGCAAGTTCGACATCGAGGCGTGGGTCCCCACCCAGAACGCCTACCGCGAACTGACCAGCACGAGCAACTGCACGACCTACCAGGCGCGCCGGCTCGATATCCGTTACCGCACCGAGTCGGGCAAGACCACGCCGGTCGCAACCCTCAACGGCACCCTGGCGACGACCCGCTGGATTGTGGCCCTGCTCGAAACGCACCAACAGGCGGATGGCTCGGTACTCATGCCCGAGGCGCTGCGCCCCTGGCTGGGCGGCCTCGACGTCATTCGGCCGGTGGGCGCATGACGACGCCGACGGATGCCCCCTGGCTGGTGGCCCTCGACATCGACGGCACCACCATGCACGAGAACGGCACGATCAGCGACGGCGTCCTCGACCAGGTGCGGCGGCTCGCCGCGGCCGGTCATGAGGTCATGCTCGCCACCGGGCGCTCGTCCGCCACCACGCTCCCCGTGCTCGAGCGCCTGGACATCACCCCGCGCTTCGTGGTCTGCTCGAACGGTGCGATCACCCTGCACCGCGACCCGGCTTCCCCCACCGGGTACCGGCGCGAATGGGTCGAGACCTTCGATCCGACCGATGTGTTGATGCAGATCCGCTCGCACCTGGTCGGTGCCAGGTACGCCGTCGAAGACGAGCGCGGCTTCTACCGCTACACGGAGCCGTTCCCGGATGCCACGATCGGGCTGGATAGCGAGCACGTCGAGTTCGACGATCTGCTGCGCCAGGACGCCACCCGGGTGGTCGTCATCTCGCCTGACCACGACATGGAGGATTTTCTTCAGATCGTCGACCGGATGGGGCTGAACCGGGTGAGCTACGCGATCGGCTGGACTGCCTGGCTCGATATCGCCCCCGACGGCGTGAACAAGGCCACCGCCATGGAGCGGGTGCGCGCCGAGTTCGGGATTCCGCGGAGCCGCGTGATGGCCGTCGGCGACGGGCGCAACGACATCGAGATGCTGCAGTGGGCGTCGGTCCAGGGT
Source organism: Cryobacterium sp. Sr3 (assembly GCF_004402835.1). Lineage (NCBI taxonomy): Bacteria > Bacillati > Actinomycetota > Actinomycetes > Micrococcales > Microbacteriaceae > Cryobacterium > Cryobacterium sp. Sr3. The sequence continues at coordinate 79,941 of NZ_SOFA01000022.1, forward strand.
CGGGGAGTAGCCATGGGGCAGGCTCCGCACGAGGTGCTCGCGGCGGCCGGCGAGATCACCGGCGCCGTTCACGAAGATGGGCTCGCGCTCGTTCTGAGCAGCCTGTAGGCGGTGCCCAGCCCGCTGCCAGCATCCTCTGGCACTGTGGTGAGCCTGCAAGCGGCTAGAATCGGTCGGTATTCGTTAGTCCGCGACCGCGTGTTATACCAGCACCGCGGGCAGCGAACCGGGAGGGCTGTCCGAGCGGCCGATGGAGCCAGTCTTGAAAACTGGTGGGCAGAGATGTCTCGTGGGTTCGAATCCCACGCCCTCCGCACCTCGATTCTGCACGACCTGCACAAACGAAGGGACCTGAGTGAGCGACGAATTACGCCCCCGCTCGACACGATCGAAGAAGCTCAGTACCATCGCCCGCCATGGCCGGCTGCGCCGCTCCAACCCGTTCGTGACCGTGGCCAAGGTGCTCGCCGCGTCACTGGCCGTGCTGCTCGTGAGTGGTGCATCCGTCGCCGCGATCGCGACCTACGATGTCGCGTCGAGTGTGCAGGAGAGCGTGCCCCTGGCCAACGAGACCGAGGGTCCCGCCCCCAAGATCGATGCGATCCCGGGCGGCGTGAACCTGCTGGTGGTCGGCAGTGACAGCCGAAAGGGTCAGGATGCCTCGTTCGGGCCGGAGGATTCCACCGGCGACCTCAACGATGTCACCATGCTGCTGCACATCTCCGAAGACCACACCAACGCCTCCGTGATCAGCTTCCCCCGGGACATGTACGTTCCCATCCCCGAGTGCCCGGACCCTGCCGGCGGCACCTTCGACGCGATGAGCAGCCAGAAAATCAACACCACGCTCACCTACGGTGGCCTGGCTTGCACCGTGCTCACGGTCGAGAAGCTCACCGGTTTGAGCATCCCCTATGCGGCAGAGGTGCAGTTCGACGGCGTCATGGCCATGTCGACGGCCGTCGGCGGCGTGCCGGTCTGTGTCGCCGAAGACATCGAAGACGAGTACACGAACACCTACCTTCCGGCCGGAATGCACACGCTCGAGGGTCTGGAGGCGCTGCAGTTCCTGCGCACCCGCCATGGCGTCGGCGACGGCAGCGACCTGACGCGGATCAGCAACCAGCAGGTGTTCCTGTCCTCCCTCGTACGAACCGTGAAGAGTGCGTCCACACTCTCCGATCCCGTCAAGGTGTACTCGCTGGCCAAGGCCGTCACGGCCAACATGAACCTGTCCACGAGTCTCAACGACGTCTCCACCCTGGCGTCGATCGCCGTGGCCCTGAAGGACATCGACCTCAGCAAGGTGGTCTTCGTGCAGGCCCCGACCGGCAATGTTGACGGCGGCGTGGAACCGATCCAGCCGGACTTCGACGACCTGTTCACCGCCGTCGAAGATGACGACTCGCTCCAATTGGCCGGAGACCCGGCTGCGGAGGACCCGGCTGCGATCCCGGATCCCGATGCCACGACCGATCCGGCCGCACCGGTCCCGGATCCGGCCGCGACGCCCCCGACCGCAGTGCTTTCCGATTCAGTCCAGGGCCAGACCGCCGGAGACGTCACCTGCTCTGCAGGCCGGTCGCTCGAGGACCAGTAGCCTCCGGGCGGCGCCCGCAGTCCTCGGTTCGTGCGGATGCCGTCAGTACCGTTATGCTTGCCTACGTGGGTTTGCGCTGCAGACACCAAGGAGACGTCGCATAGTACGGCTTAGTGCACCACCCTGCTAAGGTGGAGTACCCTTCACGGGGTACCGTGGGTTCAAATCCCACCGTCTCCGCGCTTCTCGTTCCTCCGCATCCCGGTTTTTCTCACTGGGTGCGGGGGTTTTTCTGTCCCGGAACGCACCTGTGACTTGATTCCGGAGGCTCTAACCAACGTCCGTGTCTGAGCCATTTGGTGACCCGATCCCGAAAAATCACGCCAACGTTGGTTGAGCCTGTCGAGCCCCCAACCGGTCCCCTCCCGCAGGTCGCCAGGTGCGGGTGGGGTCGTAGCAGTAGGGTGCCCGGACTTGGGGTTTGCCGCGGATCATGCGGATGTTCCAGCCGGAGGTGTCGATGCTGTGGTGGTGGTACCAGCACAACAGGACCCCGTTGTCGATCTTGGTTTTTCCGCCGCGGTGCCAGGGGGTGACGTGGTGTACTTCGCACCAGGCGGCGGGCACGGTGCAGCCGGGGATGGTGCAGCCGCCGTCGCGGGCGGCGATGGCGCGGCGTTGGGCCCGGTTGAAGAAACGATTCTCGGTGCTGAGGCTGAGGACCTCGTTGTGCGGCCCGAACCGGATCTCCTGAAATCCGCCGGCGCAGAGCGCCTGCTTCACACTTGTCAGAGAGATCGGCGCTTCGACGCCGTCGATCCAACCCACCCCATGGTCGGCGGTAAGGTCGGCATGGTTGACGTGGATCATGACGGTGGGGGCGGCGCCGCCCATGGTCGGGGTCCCCGGGTCACGGGTGGCGGCTTCGAACACACCACGGAGGATGTCGGCGCGTTTCTGACCACCGTTACGGTCGTCGCTGAGGGCCGCGGCCTCCGCCCCCGGGATCAGCTGCCCGGCCGCCATGCGCGCCTGTTCCTCGGCCGTGGGGAATGCCGGCGCCGCGTGAGCGGAGAGGTACGTGTCGAAGATGGCGTTCATGATGCCGCGGAGCTCCGGCGTGACTCCGCCGCGGAGCGGGTAGAGGCCGTCGCGGAAGAGCCCGAACCCGACAGTGCTGCGGGCCTCGGCGACGGGCTCGTTGGGGGCGGTGCCGTCGGGATCGAGGCGGGCCTGCCACTGGCTGGCCATGCCCCGCACCAGGTCCGCAGGGAACGCGAACCCCTCCCCGGGCAGGCCGCGGGTGTCGTCGGTGACGGCGCCGGTGGCACTGGCCACCAGGGCACGTTCGGCGGTGCCGAGCTCGTCGGGCGCGACCCGGGCCGCGACCTGGTCGAGGGCGGTGACGATGTTCTCGGCCGCGTCCACGCCGAGGTCCCCGGCGGT
>NZ_SOFA01000049.1:0-127506 GCF_004402835.1 Cryobacterium sp. Sr3
AGCCACGCGACCTGAGAGTCAAAGTGATGCGTGTGGCCGGCCTGGTGCCTGGCCCACGGGACTGCGGCCACGATCACCCCGTGCTCCCGGCACGAGACCCGCGAGGAATCCGCCTCCAGAAAGACCCGGGTCGAGCCGAAATCCAATCCCCGCCACCGGCGCCGCCCCGCCCCCTCGTCGTAGCGCGGACAGCGTTTCTGGCAGCTCCCGCACCGGTTCCGCATCGACCTGGTCAGCCGAACCGACGCAACAAAAACGCCCGCTACGAGGTCGAGATCAACGTCCTCGACCACTGTCTTGTCGACACCGAGCAAAGTCCGCCATAAAGTTAGAGACCGCACGCCGTTTTCCCGCCTATAAAGTTTCTTTCCTTTGACAGTCAGAAACCTAGACAGGAAGCGGCGTGCGGCCGTTAAGGCGCTCCGAAACACCCACGGATACAGCAGGGGAGCCGAGATTTTGCCAGAAACGGCCCTGATTACCCTCGAAAAGCCGTTTTTCAGGAGAATCTCCGTCGAATTGGTTCGCCGCGGGCACGGCGCTCCTCCGGGGGTGAACGGCGCCACGCGGTGCGGTCGGCTCTGATCTTCCGAGAGCGACAGAACCAATCGGTTTGACGAGGCCGGCTACTCCCGGGGTCCGGGCTCGCCGGGCTCCTCGGTTCCCCGGTCGTCGTCCTCGTCGTCAAGCTCAACCGGGCGCTGGTCGGCGTCGATCATCCACACCGCATCTCCGTGCTCGGCGAGCGGCACATCCTTGTCGAGGGTCAGTTCGATGTCATCGATCTCGCGGTCTTCGTCGAGTCCGTCGCTCGTCGCATCCGCTCGCCGCGGCCAGAGTCCCTCCGGGTCGCTCGCCATGATGACACCTCCAGCTTGATGGGAGCCGCCCCGTTTGGGCATCCCCGCGGCGGCAACGCTACGCTCCCGAGCCGCAAGCGACAAGGAAGGGCATCCAGGCAGGGCGACAGGCCCCGCGCCCGCGAGCCCGGTCAGGCCGACGCTGCCCGCAGGCCCGACGCTGCCCGCAGGCCCGACGCTGCCCGCAGGCCTGGCGTGGCCAGCAGCGAACCGTCGCGCAGCACCGCCAGCACATCGATCGGGAAAGCCTCCGTGCTGCGGTCCAGTGCCGCCTGCCCGCCGGCGACGATGGCCGTGGCCAGCACATCCGCGGTCACGATGTCCCGGGCGAAGACGGTGACCTGGCGGTAGGGCGACACCCCGCCGTCGACGGTGGTCCAGATGTGGTCGCCGCGCTCCGCGCTGCCCGAGGTGGCCACGGCCCGCACCGGCAGGGTCAGCGGCACCGTGGCGAGCAGGGTTCCTCGGTCCAGAGGGTCGACGATCCCGGCCGACCAGGCGAGGCCGGGCGCCCGGTCACCGCCGACGAGGATGTCCCCGCCTGCGTTGAGCGACCAGTCCCGGGCTCCGATTCGGTTCAGCAGGTCTCCGGCCTCCGCGATCGCGAGGCTCTTGACGATGCCGGACAGGTCGATGGCGCCGTCGGCGCGGTGCGGGGTGAAGACCCCGTCGGTGCGGCCCCGCCACGCCAGGGCGAGCGCGTAGCAGTCGCGGAGTTCGTGCCCGGCCTGGGTGAGCCGCAGCTCGCCACGGTTGACGCGGCTGAGCTCCGACCCCTCCCGGTGCAGGCTGAAGCGTTCGTTCCAGCCTCGGAACACCTCCACGACCGCGTTCCGGGCAGCAGCCAGGCGGGCGTCGTCGTGCGGGGCGGCGCCGTCACCGAGACGGATGCTGATGACGGTCCCCATGCTCAGGGCCGTGATCGCCGTGTGACCGGCCACCGCGCTACAACTGTGCGGCATCGAGGGCTGCCTGGAGCGAACGGAGGTACCCCTGGGTCGTGTACGTCGCGCCGCTGACGTTCGCCACGTTGGCGGACTGCGCGGCGAGCACCTCGTCCCGCAGGATCGGGGCCGCCCGGTTGCTGATCTGGACCGACTTCCGGTCGTCATTGGTCAGCTGCAGCGGGGTGACCATGGTGATCGTACCGTTGTCGATGGTCACCGACACCTGCATCGGGCCGAACCGGGTCTGCACGGCTGAGCCCTCGAACGTGCCGGTGACGCTGGTGGGCGCGAGCGCCTCGGCGACAGGTGCCGACGCGTCGATCGTGGTCGTCGCACCGCCCGTGCCACCGCCCGTCGAGGACACGCCCGTCGTTTCGTTGGACGGCGGCTTCGTCAGGGTCGTCGTCAGCGTGGCCTGCAGGGATTGCACGGCGGGGGCTCCGACGAGCCAACCCACCGACAGAACGGAAACGGAAGCCAGGGCGGCCGCAGCCGCTGCTCGAATTCTCACCAGTCAAACCTTTCGAAATGAATCTGTCGCGGGGGAAGGCCGGCCGAGCGGGCATCCCGCACGACCTCATCAGTCCACCGCCGTGGACCACAGACATACACGTCCGCGTCACGCAGCCGCGGCACCAGGGTCAGCAGGTTCACCGGGCCCGCCACCGCGTCGGCGGGCAGCCAACTCTCCACACCCGGCGGCCGCTTCCCCACGATGACGCGGAACTCCGCACCCCGCGCCCGGCACAACTCGGCGAGTTCGTCGGCCAGGTAGCTGTCTGCGAGCGTGTGGGAGCGCAGGATGACCGTGGCCTGCCCGGGCAGGAAACTCGCCGTCTCCAACAGGGAGCGGATCGGGGCGACGCCGATACCGGCGGCCACGAGCACGATCCGCGGTGACGATCTGGCCCGGTCGGTGAACAGTCCGTATGGGCCCTCGACGCTCACCCGGGTGCCCCGGCGCAGGCCGCCGAGCGCGGCAGAGGCGTCGCCAAGGGAGCGCACCGTGATGCGCAGGGAGTTGCCGGTGGGCGCGGCCGAGAGGGAGAACGGATGCGCCTGCCACCAGAGCCCGGGAGTCCAGAACCGCCAGATGAAGAACTGCCCGGCGTCGGCCTGAAGCCGGGCCAGGCGGTGGCCGGACACACGGATCGAGACGACGCCGTCGGCGACCCGGTCGACGCCCTCCACCCGCAGCCGGGCCCTCAGCGAGCGGACGACCGGCAGGATGACCCGGAAGACGAGGATCGAGCCGGCCACCCCCACGTACAGGGCCAGCCAGTAAAACCACTGCGGCGAGCCGGCGACCAGGAGGGCCCCGACGGTGAGCTGGTGCGGCAGCGACGCCAGCACGGCCACGTAGGAGAGCAGGTGCACGATGTGCCACACCTCGTACGGCAGGCGGTGCCGAACGATCACGATCGAGCTGACGACCACCAGCACCAGGAGTCCGAGGCCGATGACGGCCAGGAGCATGTCCGGCAGCACGGTCAGCATGCGCCACACCTCGGCGACGACGCTGATCTCGCCGGCCAGCGCGTAGCCCACGATCAAAAGCCCGGCGTGCGCGAGGATCAGGGAGAGCGCCGGCTTACCGAGCGACTGGTGCAGGGCCATTGCACCGTCGTGGCCGAAGGCCCGGTCGATGGCGGGCAACCGTGCGGCCAGCAGCATCATGATCAGGAGCAGGTCTGTGCCGATCAGTCCGGCCAGCACGCCGAGGGAGGTGAGCACGTCTGCGGGGGTGGCGAAGCGGGCAGCGCCGCCATCGGCCAGGAACAGGGCGATGACGAGGGCGACGGAGACGGTACAGAGAACCTGCAGGGTGTCAGCCAGCCGCATCCGTTGCCGGTATTCGGGGCGCACGCGCGGCGCGGGAGCAGTGCGCCGACGCGGCGGGGTGGTGCGGGTGTCGATGCTCATGCGAAGAGCCTCGCGAGCGTACCAATCGACGGGCTATCGAAAAGCTGGGAGCAACCTGTGCAGTTCCTAAGCGTTCAGGGGTGGACGCTTTCCACCGAGCCGACGCGAATGCTGCCGGGCGAGGCCGCGCGCCGCGAGCACGATCAGCACCGCGACCACGCCGCCGAGCGCGGTTTCCACCACCCGGTCGACCAGCAGCGTCGGCACGGCGACCGGGTCGGCCAGGTGAGCCACGGTCAGCGCCAATGGCGTGACGAACAGCAGGGCGGCGCCGTAGTGCCTGCCGATCAGGATTTCCGCGCCGAACTGGCCGATCGCGATCACCGCGATCAGCACCCAGACGGATGGCCCGGGCAGCAGCACGAGGGCGGTCACCGCCACTCCGAGCGCGGTACCGATGATGCGGTGCACCGCCCGGGAGATGGAGTGCGCGGCACGGGGCGGCGGGAGCACGGCGACCACGCTCACCACTGCCCGGTAGGGGTGCCCGATGCTCACGAAGAGGGCGAGCCCGCCGGCCAGCAGCACGCCGACCTGGTGCTGCAGGATGGTGAGCCACACCTGGACGTCGCGGAACGCGGCCGGTCGCAGCAGCGGCGTGCGCGGCAGCTCCTTGAACAGGTCGCCGGAGCGGTCTCCGACCAGGCGCCGAAACGCCCAGCCGGACATGGTGAGCAGCCAGGCCAGCGCGGCGCTCGTCACTGCCACCAACAGGCGCGGCAGCATCTCGTCGACCGGCGCGGGCACCTGCGCACAGACCAGGTAGGCGAAGACGAAGAAGATCGGCGTGCCGGGGAACAAGCCATACGTCGATGCCAGCAGGATCCCCGCCGTGATCACGAGCAGGAGCCCGAGCACCAGGGCCGGCAGGGTTGCCTCGGCCACGCTCATCACGAGCCCGGCGGCGACGCTGACCAGCAGGAAGGCCGCGGCGCGCCGGGACCCGCGGCACGCGGCTCCACCACTAGAGCTTCTCGATCGGCGCGATCTTGATCAGAAGCTTCTTTGCGCCCGCCGTGTCGAACTGGACGTGCGCGATGCGCTTGGTGCCGTCACCGGTGACCTGGTTGACGCGGCCGTCGCCGAAGTCGACGTGACGGATGCGGTCGCCCTGCATCAGGGTGAGGTCACCGTTGTCGCGCACCTGGCTCGGCACCCGGCTGGCCCATTCGGTCTTCTTCTTCGGCGCGGGCGGCAGCGCCTGCGGGTCACCGCGCCCCGCGAACCCGCCGCCGAAGCCGTCGCGTCTCGCGTTCAGCGCCCGGGGCTGGGTGCCGCCGCGGGAGTTCGCCATGCCCGGGGACTGCTTCCAGTCGATCAGGTCGACGGGGATCTCCTGCAGGTAGCGGCTGGGCATGGCCACGTTGATGTCGCCGAACTGGGCCCGGGTCATCGCCAGGGAGAGGTAGAGCCTCTGGCGGGCTCGGGTGATGCCCACGTAGAACAGGCGCCGCTCCTCGGCGGGCCCGCCGGGCTCGTTGGCCGACATCTGGTGCGGCAGCAGGCCCTCCTCCACGCCGGTCAGGAACACGGCCTCGTATTCGAGTCCCTTCGCCGTGTGCAGGGTCATCAGGGACACCGTTCCGGAGGCGTCGTCGAGGTCGTCGGCGGCGGCGACCAGGGACACCTGGGTGAGGAAGTCGACCAGCCCCGAGTCGGGGTTCTCCTTGTTGAAGTCCTTGGTCTGGGCGACGAGTTCCTCGATGTTCTCGGCGCGCGCCTCGTCTTGCGGGTCGCGGCTGCCTCGCAGCAGGCTGAGCAGTCCGCTGCCATCGAGCAGGAACGTAAGCAGCTCGGACACGTTCGCCGTGCCGGCCGGGTTCTCCGGGTCGAGCTTCAGCGCCGCCTCGTCGAGCAAGGTTGCCAGCTTCAGGATGGCCCCGGTCACCTTTGGGCCGAGGCCCAGCGATGCGCAGTCGCGCATCGACTGCCGGAAGCTGATCTGGTTCGCCTCCGCGAAGCTCGCCAGCGCCGTCTCGGTGGCCGGGCCGATTCCGCGCTTGGGGGTGTTCAGGATGCGACGCAGCGCCAGTTCGTCGTTCGGGTTCGCGACGGCGATCAGGTATGCCAGCGCATCCTTGATCTCAGCCCGCTCGTAGAACTTGGTGCCGCCGACGACCCGGTAGGGCACCGCGGAGCGCACCAGGATTTCTTCAAGCGCACGGGTCTGCGCGTTGGTGCGGTAGAACACGGCCATGTCGCGGTAGGCCATGCCGGCGCGGTGCAGCACCTCGATCTCGTCCGAGACGAACTGGGCCTCGTCGTGACCGGAATAGGCCGTGTAGCCCACGATCTTCTCGCCGTCGCCGCCCGCGCTCCACAGTTTCTTGTCTGTGCGGTCGAAGTTGTGGCCGATCACCGCGTTGGCGGCCGAGAGGATGTTCTGGGTCGAGCGGTAGTTCTGCTCGAGCAGGATCACCCTGGTGCCCGGAAAGTCGCGCTCGAACTCGCTGATGTTGCGGGTGTCCGCGCCGCGGAAGGCGTAGATCGACTGGTCGGAGTCGCCGACCACGGTGAGCGAGGCTCCCGGGATGCCGCCGGAGGCGTCGCGCAGGTTGCGCACGTGCACACCGGTCGCCTCCATCTCCTCGGCCAGGTCGGGCTCGACGGGACGGGTCAGCTCGCGCACCAGCGAGTACTGCGCGTGGTTGGTGTCCTGGTATTCGTCGACCAGGATGTGGCGGAACCGGCGCCGATAGAGGGCCGCGACCTTCGGGAACGCGCGGAACAGGTAGACCGTCTCGCCGATCAGGTCGTCGAAGTCGAGGGCGTTGGCCGCGCGCAGCCGATGGGTGTACTGCCGGAAGATCTCGACGAACATGACCTCCTGCGGGTCGCTCATGTTCGCGTTGCGGGCGTAGGAGTCGGCGTCCGCGAGCTCGTTCTTGAGCTTGGAGATCTTCGCTGACGCATTACCGGGCGTGAAGCCGAGCGTATCGGCGTCGAGGGCCTTGATGATGCGCTTGAGCGTGACCTTGGTGTCGGCCGAGTCGTAGATGCTGAACGTGGCGGAGAGGCCCGCGCTTTCCGCTTCGCGGCGCAGGATGCGCACGCAGGAGGAATGGAAGGTGCTGATCCACATACCGTCGGCCCCCTGGCCGAGGATCGCCCGCACCCGCTCCCGCATCTCCGCCGCGGCCTTGTTGGTGAAGGTGATGGCGAGGATCTGGCTCGGCCAGGCCTCGCGGCTCTCCAGCAGACTGGCGATGCGGCGGGTGAGCACGCTGGTCTTCCCGGATCCGGCGCCCGCGATGATCAGCAGCGCCGGTCCGCGGTACAGCACGGCCTCGCGTTGCTGGGGGTTGAGCCCTTCGAGCAGTGGACTCTCTCGGTCGCGCGGAGCCGCTCCGTCCAGGATGATGGGCACCGCGGAGGGGACCTGGCGGGCGGGCGTGTGGTCCGGGTCGAAGAGGGTCGTCATATCGCTCCCAATTCTAGGTGCTGCGTCTGACACCGCCCCGGTGCGGGGCAGCGCCCCGGTCAGTCCTCCGCGGCCAGCTCGTCCCGCACGAGCACCGCCAGGTCGGGGTGGTCGGCGAAGACCCCGTCGATCCCGGTGCCGAGGATGGTGCGGAACTCGGCCTGCCAGTTTCCGAAGTCGGCCCGCAGCCGCCCACGGCGGAACGTCTTCGCAAGGTACCGGTTCTCCGGGCGCAGCGTCCAGCAGTAGATCTCCAGGTCCGCGGCGTGCGCGGCGTCGACCAGGTCGGAGGCGCCGGAGACGTGACCATCGGCATCCGTGGCCAGGATGAGGGATTTGGGCACGCTGATCCCGTCGACCGTGCCGCTCAGCCCGTAGAGCCCGGTGTCGGAGAGGTAGTCGGCGTAGTGGGGCGCTTTCGGCCCGAGCAGCGCGACCTCGTCGGCGGGTTTGCCGCGCGCCTCGAGCAGGAAGACACGCTTGCCGTAGATGCCGCGCGCGTAGACCTTGTCGAGGAGGCTGCGCTCGAAGCTCTCGATGGTGAGGCGGCCGTCGCCGGCGTTCCAACCGGCGTCGTTGACCTCGGCGGCGAACAGCTCGTCGAGCGGAAGCCCGATCGACTCGAAGTAGGTGGCGTGCTTGAGCTCGGCGACGACGCCGATGGGCCGGCGCACCCGTCCGGACAGCCGGTCCATCAGCTTGAACACGTCCCGCAGGCGCAGCAGGGGGAACCGGTCGTCGAAGGTGGCGCTTGCCTTCCGCACCTCGGGCAGGCGCTCCCGGGCGCGCAGGGTGCGCAGCTCGGCCCAGGTGAAGTCCTCGGTGAACCAGCCGGTGAGCCGGATGCCGTCGATCACCTTGGTCGCCCGGCGGCCGGCGAACTCGGGGTGCGCTGCGACATTCGTCGTCGCCCCGATCTCGTTCTCGTGGCGCACCACCAGTACACCGTCGCGGGTGGCGACGATGTCAGGCTCGACCGCGTCCGCGCCGAGAGCGACGGCCAGTTCGTAGGCGGAACGGGTGTGCTCTGGTCGGTAACCGCTCGCCCCGCGGTGACCGATCACAATCGGCTGCATTTGCCAACCCTACGCGTGCAACTGCCAGAATCGAGGCGATGACACCCTGGACCGTTCCACCGACCCGCCTGCACCGGTGGGGCAGCTACCGCGCCCGCTACGCGACCGGACTGACGCTGGTCGTGCTCGGGGTGCTTGCCACGAACTTCACCAGTACCTACAGCCTGTTCTTCCTGGCCATCGGCCCGCCCCTGCACGTGCTGGGCTGGCTGATTCTGCCGGGGGCCCTGTGGCGGCGGCTCACGGTTCTGGTTCCGGCCCTGCTGTGCAGCATCCTGCTGCTGGGCGGAGCCGATTTCAACGGTGTCTTCGCCGTGCTTCTAGCCTGCTGGCTGCTCGTGCGGCACCGCCCGTGGTTGAGCTACCTGGCCCTGATCCCGTCGATCACGATGAGTTTCCTGCTCAAGGACGCGCTGAACAATTACGACCAGAACTGGGTCGGTTATCTAATCGGTTTCATCACCACGGCGGCCTCCTCCTGGCTCGCCTGGTGGCTGGCCGGCTGGTCGGCGGGGCGCCGCCCCCGGTCACCGCGAGTCGCAAACCTGAATACGGCGGATCCCCAGCAGATCTGAATAGAATCTAGGAACTGTCCAGCACTTACCGGTGTTGGCTCCGCTACCTACCCACTTGATTGTGAGCTTCGGCAACCATGGCATCTTCCAACCCCGCATTCTCCCGAAACGCCGCGTTCGGCGCTCCTGGCGCCACTGCAGGTGGCAAGGTGCTCTCCGACAGCGACCTGCAGGGCATGTTCAACGCTCCCTCCGCCGGTTCACAGGACACCGACCGGATGAGCTACGACGACACCATCCGCAAGACGGTGCTCAGCTTCGCCTTGCTGCTGGTGACCGCAGCCATCGGCTGGCTGGTCACCCCGGTGACGATGCTGCCGCTCATCGTCGGCGCGATCGCGGGTCTGGTCCTCGGACTGGTCAACGCGTTCAAAAAGGAGCCGTCGCCGCCCCTGATCCTCGCGTACGCCGCGGCCCAGGGCCTCTTCGTCGGTGGCATCTCGATCGTCTTCGAGCAGATCTACCCGGGTGTCGTCACCCAGGCCGTGCTCGCCACGCTCGTCGTCGTCGGCGTCACGCTGGCCCTCTTCGCCAGCGGCAAGATCCGCGCCTCCAAGAAGGCCACCAAGGTCTTCATGATCGCCATGATCGGCTACGGCGTGTTCTCGCTGATCAACTTCGGCATGATGGTCTTCGGCGCGACCGACAACGCGTTCGGTCTTCGCAGCGCCGAGATCTTCGGCATCCCGATCGGCCTCCTGATCGGCGTCCTCGCCGTGATCATGGCCGCGTACTCGCTGGTGCTCGACTTCGACTTCATCCAGCGCGGCGTCAACAACCGAATCCCCCGCAAGTACGGCTGGACCGGGGCCTTCGGCATCATGCTCACCGTCGTCTGGCTCTACGTCGAGATGCTCCGCATCTTCGCCATCGCCCGCGAGTAGCACCCACCCCGCCGCACGACCGCACGACGAAAGGGCCGCCTCACCGGGGCGGCCCTTTCGTCGTACTCACCCCCAAAGTTGCTTGTCCCTCAGCGATCGCGAGGCGGGGAGAGGGCGTGTCGCGGGGTGTCGCGTTATGGGCGGCGGATGCCGGCCCCGAAGCGAAGCGGAGGGTCCGGCATCCGCCGCCCATTGTTTGAGCTGAGGAGCGACACTCTTACTCCCCGCGTCACAACCGGGAGCATTCCCCTACTCCCATTCGATGGTCCCCGGCGGCTTGGACGTGACGTCGAGCACGACGCGGTTCACCCCGTCCACCTCGTTCGTGATCCGGTTCGAGATCCGCGCCAACAGGTCGTACGGCAGGCGGGTCCAGTCGGCCGTCATGGCGTCTTCCGACGACACCGGGCGCAACACGATCGGGTGCCCGTAGGTGCGGCCGTCACCCTGCACGCCCACGGACCGCACGTCGGCGAGCAGCACCACCGGGCACTGCCAGATCTCACGGTCGAGGCCCGCGGCGCTCAGCTCGGCGCGTACGATCGCATCCGCGTAGCGAAGCAGGTCGAGCCGGTCCTGGGTGATCGAGCCCACGATGCGGATGCCGAGTCCGGGTCCGGGGAACGGCTGGCGCTGCACGATCTCGGCCGGCAGTCCCAGCTCGGCGCCGATCGCGCGCACTTCGTCTTTGAACAGGGTGCGCAGCGGTTCGATCAATTCGAACTGCAGGTCTTCCGGCAGGCCCCCGACGTTGTGGTGGCTCTTGATGTTGGCGGTGCCGCTGCCGCCGCCGGACTCGACGACGTCCGGGTACAGGGTGCCCTGCACGAGGAAGCGGATCGGGTCTTCATTCGTTGCCGCCGCTTCCTTGATCAATTCGGCCTGAGCCTGCTCGAAGGTGCGGATGAACTCACGACCGATGATCTTGCGCTTGGTCTCCGGGTCGCTGACGCCCTCCAGCGCGGACAGGAACCGCTCACGCACATCGACGGTGACCAGACGCACGCCGGTGGCCTTGACGAAGTCTTCCTCGACCTGACGGCGCTCGTCCTGGCGGAGCAGGCCGTGGTCGACGAACACGCAGACGAGCTGGTCGCCGATGGCCTTGTGCACGAGGGCAGCGGCCACGGCGGAATCGACTCCGCCGGAGAGCCCGCAGATGACCTTGCCGGTGCCGACCTGGGCCTGGATGCGGGCCACCTGTTCGGCGATGACGTTGCCGCTGTTCCAGTCGGCGGGGATGCCGGCGGCGCGGTGCAGGAAGTTCTCGAGCACGTTCTGGCCGAATTCGGAGTGCTTGACCTCGGGGTGCCACTGCACGCCGTAGAGCCGGCGCGTATCGTTCGCGAAGGCGGCGACCGGGGTGGAGCTCGTGGACGCGAGCACCGAGAAGCCGGCGGGGGCTTTCGACACGGAGTCACCGTGGCTCATCCACGCCGTCTGCTCGGCCGGCTGCCCGGCCAGCAGCGCGTTGCCGCTGTCGGTGACTCTGACCGGGGTCGCGCCGTACTCGCTCCGGCCAGTGCGGGCCACCTCACCGCCAAGGGTCGTGGCCATCACCTGAAAGCCGTAGCAGATGCCCAGGATCGGGATGCCCAGGTCGAAGATGTCCGGGTCGAAGGTGGGGGCACCCTCGGCGTAGACGCTGGACGGCCCGCCGCTGAGCACGATGCCGAGCGGGTTCTTCTCCGCGACCTCGGCCGCGGTGATCGAGTGGGCCACGATCTCGGAGTAGACGGATGCCTCGCGCACCCGGCGCGCGATCAGCTGCGCGTACTGGGCACCGAAGTCGACCACCAGAACGGGGCGGGCACCGGTCGAGGCGCTCACAGCGGCGCTCACGAGCGGGCCTCGGCCCCAGCGGCAGCGGCAGCGGCAGACGAGTCGGCGTGCGTCGCCAGGAAGGCGTTGACCTCGCGCGCGACGCGCACCTCGAGGAAGAAGGACAGGGTAGGAATGATGCCTCCGAGTGCGATCAGCAGAAACTTGGGGAATGACCAGCGCATCAGGCTCCAGAGCTGGAAGTCACTGAACAGGTAGAGCACGTACAGCCAGCCGTGCACGATCAGGATGCCGGTGCTCAGGTTGAATGCGGTCACCGAGTCCCGGGCGACGAGGGCGATGATCCCGTTCGGGCCGCCGACTTCGATTTCGAGCTGCAGCACGAACTTCAGGAAGACCTCGACGCAGAGCAGCAGCAGGAAGACACCGGTGATGACCGAGGAAACCTTGTAGAGCCGGAGCGCACCGGGGATTTTGGGGATGTCGGCAGGCTTGGGGTCAAGTGGCATGGGCCAATTCTAGACGGCCTCCGTCGCGTCGATGGCGGCCTGCTCCTGCTGACGCTCCCAGTCGTCCCGAACCAGGCGGTACCAGAGGAACACCGCGAAGCCGGCGAAGACTGCCCACTCGAGGGCGTAGAAGATGTTCAGCCAGTTGACCGATGCGTCGTTGCCGGGCACGGGCGAGTCGATCACGGTGAGGTTCGCGGCAGCATCCGTGTCGACGATGTAGCCGGCGTAGACGGACTGGTCGGTGAAGTCCGCCCACCGGTTGATCAGCGCGGCGGTGGAGACCGTGGTCTGGGTGCGCGGGTCGCTGTCCTCGTCCGGCACGACGGGAGCCTCGGAGGGAACGAAGCGGCCCGTCACGGTCTGCTGCTGCGCGGCGGCCTGCGCCGAGAGCGCCTCGATCGCCGACCTGGCCTCCTCCTCGGTGGCGGCCCAGCCGCGAGCCACGGCGATGGTGGAGACGGGCACGGATGCCGTTTCCACCGTCGACAAGCGGCTCACTACCCAGAAACCGCTGTCGCCCCCATTGAGGCGTTCGCTGATCAGCACGTCGTCCCCCGGCACGAAGGAGCCGTCCACGGTGACCAGCTGGCCGGTCGCTGACTCGCGCGGCGGCCCGTCCGGCGACACCGCCTCGTGGAGCGGCTGCACGGTCTCGGTGCTGCGCTCCACGACTTCGCCGGACGCGATGGCGCGTTCGAGCTGCCACCGGCCGAGCAGGGCGAAGGCCGCGGCGATCGCGAGCGCCAGCAGCAGCGCGATCAGCCAGCGCGGCCGGAGCATGGTTGTGATCATGAGTAGTCCCCTGAAGCGGTGTCACGCGCCGGCTTGTCGACCGGGCCGGTTTCGGCCGGGCGCCGGCCGGAGATGAAGTCGAGCATGGAGTCCGGGGCCGCGGACGCCGGTCCGTCGGCCGCGGCGGCATCTGCCTCCGAGTCGGCGGTCGCGTCGGCAGGCGCCATGGCCGACCCCGCGCCGGGTGCCGCGGCGGTCGGGCGCTGGCGGTGGTCGGCGAGGAGACGGTCGGCGGCGCGTTGGGCATCCGTGCCGGTGTCGGCGGCGGTGGCCGCCTCGACCAGGGCGATTTCCTCCGCCAGCATCACGTCGTGGGCGCGTTTCCGTGCCGGGACGGCGTTCCGGCGTCGCCGCAGGGCCGCGCCGATCTTCTCGGAGTTCGCCGCGAAGAGCGGCCCCAGGATCGCCATCGTGAGCACGTAGAGGCCGGCGAAGGGCTGCAGCCGCTGGTCGAGACCAGCGGTCACCGACAGGGTTGCCAGGATCAGCGTGAACTCGCCGCGGTTGACGAAGATGGCCGCGGTGTTGAGTCCCTCCCGCGGGCCCATGCCGTGCAGTTTCGCCATCAGCATTCCGGAGATCAGGCTGAGCACGAAGGTCATGCCGACGGCCGCGAACACGATGGTGATCACCGATCCGAATTCGGCCACGTTCAGCGCGAGGCCGAAGTTGAGGAAGAAGAAAGCCCCGAACACGTCGCGCAGGGGTACGGCGACGCGCTCGATCCGGCCGCGGTACGTGCTCGCGCCGAGCACCACCCCGATCAGGAAGGCCCCGATCGCATCCGTCACGCCGATGATCTCACCGATCCCGGCAAAGAGCACGGCGAGCCCGAAGAAGAGGATGGTGAACAGTTCGTCGTCCTTGGTGCGCATCAGCCGGGAGACGACTTTAGCGCCCCAGCGGGCCACCGAGAACATCACGACGAGAAAGAGGAAGGCGATGCTCAGTTGCAGCACGATCGGCCAGGCCTCGGTCTTGCCGCTGAGCACGACGGAGACGATCGCCAGGTAGACCGCGATGAAGATGTCGCCGACGACGGTCACGCCGAGGATCATCGGAGTTTCCTTGTTGGCAAGCCGGCGCAGTTCGATCAGGAGCTTGGTGATGATGGCGCTCGAGGAGGTGCCGGTCATTCCGGCGATCACAAGGGCCTCCCGGCTGCCCCAGCCGACCATCAGGCCGAACGCGAAACCGACTCCCATGTTGATCAGAACGTAGGAGCCGCCGGAAATCAGGAGTTTTCCGGCGTCGCCGAAGAACGCCTCCTGGTCGAATTCGAGGCCGAGGCTGAACAGGAGCAGGATCAGCCCGAAAATGGCGATCAGTTCGATGTCCGCCGACTGGAAGTCCAGCGGGAACCAGCCGGTGTTCGGGCTGGCCAGGAGCCCGACAATCATGTAGATGGGGATGGACGGCAGCCCGATCAGCTTTCCGGCACGACCGAGGAGATAGGCAACGACGAGCAGGATGCCAAGAGTGATGAGGTCTTCGCCGAGTTGCATGTTTAGCCCCCGGGCGGCGCGTCGACGGACTTGGCCTTAACCTCGCCGGTGCGGAAGAAGGCGAAGGCCTTCGCGACCTTCTCGGGCGAGCCGGCGACGACGAGCGTGTCGCCGGGGAAGACACGGAAGTCGTGGGCGGGCGCCGGGTTCGCGGACTCCCCGCGGACGACGGCCACGACCGTCAGACCGGCTATGCCGCGGTCGGCGGGGTTGCCGAGCGCCTGGCCGGCGATGTGGTCTTCGTAGTCGACGGTGAACCAGTCGATGCTGAGGCCGGGGATCTGGTCGAGCGCGGTGAGCGACTCGGTGATCTGGGTGCCGCCGAGGAGCTCGGCGAGTGTGTGCGCTTCGTCTTCGTTCAGCCGCAGGGACACCTTGGCGGCGTCGGGGCCGCCCTCGTCGTCCGCGAAGGTGATGAGGTCGCTGTGCCCCGAGCGGTGGGCGATGACGCCCACTTTGCCGCCGTCATCCGTGATGAAGGTGTGCAGCACTCCCACCCCGGGAAGTTTGACCCGCCGAACGTCAACCATGGTGCAACTCCTGAGGTTTGTGGGCAGTCAGCCCAGTCTACCGGAGCGAGTTTGCGTGCCTCCCGCCCGCTGTCGCGCCGCCAGCCCCGCGGCCCCGCGGCCCGCCGCCGCGCCGCCCACTGCTCTCACCAATTCGACGGAGATTTTGCTCTCGAAGGCGCTGTCGGGCGCTTTCTGCCCCGCACGGGCCAAAATCTCCGTCGAATTGGTACGGGCTGGGGCTGAGTGTCTGGCGGATGCCCGAACCACAAAGGCGCTGCGGCACATCCGCTCGGTGTTGCGGCTAACGCAGGAGATCCGTCCGGCCGGGCCCGGGCACCCGCACGAGTTCTGCTCTGGTCCGTGTCGGGCGGGCAGCCCAGGCGACGGATGTCCTGAGTTGGCCACACGCGTGCGCTCGGCCGGACCTAACCAATTCGACGGAGATTTGGCCCTGAACGGCGCTGTCGGGTATTTTTCAGGCCCCACAGGGCAGAATCTCCGTCGAATTCGTTCACGCACCGGCGGGGTGCGAGCGGACAAGCGGAGGCAGGGAGTGGACGCCGGGCGAGGGTGGCGGCAGGAGAGGCTCGCTCCTATTTCGTGGCGGCGATGTCCGGAGCCTCGAGCCGCACGCGGTCGGCGGACTCGTCGTCGGGCTGCTGCTGCGACGCGCGTTCCGCCGCCACCCGCTTGAGGTAGGTGCCCACTTCGCGCGTCTCCCGGGCTTCGTCCCAGCCGAGCACCCCGGCCATCAGCCGCGCGGCCACGGGCGCCGCCGAGACGCCGCGGTCCCAGGCCTCGATCGAGATGCGAGTGCGGCGAGCCAGCACGTCCTCGAGGTGCAGGGCGCCCATATGCGTGGCCGCGTACACGACCTCCGCCTCGATGTAGTCGTCGGCCCCCGGCAGCGGGTCCGCCAGTGACGGGGTCTTGCGGATCAGGTCGAGAAGCTCGTCGGTCAGGGTGCCGTAGCGGTTCAGCAGGTGCTCGACGCGGACGGTGTGCAGGCCGAACGCCCGCGCGATCCGGCCGCGCTTGTTCCAGGCGGCCTGATAGCCCTCGGCGCCGAGCAGCGGGATCTCCGCCGTGGTGGAGGCCGGGACCCGTTCGTCGAAGGCGTCGACGGCCGCATCGATCGCATCCTTCGCCATCACCCGGTACGTGGTCCACTTTCCGCCCGCGATCACCACCAGGCCGGGCACGGAGTGTCCGACGAGGTGTTCGCGGGACAGCTTCGAGGTGCTCTCCGACTCCCCGGCCAGGAGCGGCCGCAGGCCGGCGTAGACTCCCTCGACGTCCTCCCGGGTCAGCGGCACCCGGAGCACGGCGTTCACGTGTTCGAGCAGGTAGTCGATGTCGGCGGCGGTGGCGGCCGGGTGCGCCTTGTCCAGATGCCAGTCCGTGTCGGTCGTGCCGATCAGCCAGTGTCGTCCCCAGGGGATCACGAACAGGACGCTCTTCTCGGTGCGCAGCAGCAGCCCCATGGCCGACTGGAACCGGTCCCGGGGCACGACCAGGTGGATGCCTTTCGACGCGCGCACCTTGAACGTGCCACGTTCGCCGACCATGCGCTGCGTGTCGTCGGTCCAGACCCCGGTGGCGTTCACGACCTGCCGGGCCCGCACCTCGAACCGTTCATCGGTCTGCAGGTCGTGGGCGTGCACGCCGACCACCCGCTCACCCACCTTGATGAATCCTTCGACCCGCACCCGGCTGGCCGCGTGCGCCCCGTAGAACGACGCGGTGCGCACGAGCGAGGCCACGTAGAGCGCGTCGTCGACCTGCCCGTCGTAGTAGGTGATGCCGCCGACGATCGTGTCGGTGTTCAGGCTGGGCAGAAGCCCCTTCACCTGCCGCTTGGACAGGTGGCGGTGATGCGGCACACCGGGGGCGCGCCCGCCGGTATATGAAAACAGGTCGTAGAGGAGCATGCCGGCGCCCACGTAGAAGCGCTCGGTGACGCGCTTCCTGAGCGGGTACAGGAACCGCACCGGCTTCACCAGGTGCGGGGCGATGCGCTGCAGGAGCAGGCCACGCTCCGTCAGAGCCTCGCGCACCAACCGGAAGTCGGCCTGTTCCAGGTAGCGGATGCCGCCGTGCACCAGCTTGGACGACCGGCTCGACGTTCCCGACGCCCAGTCCCTGGCCTCGAGGATTCCCACGCTCAGGCCGCGGGTGACCGCGTCCAGGGCGGCTCCGGTGCCGACGATGCCGCCGCCGACCACGAGGATGTCGAGCTCTTTGCCCTTCAGCCGTTCGAGGGCCGCAGCTCGTTCCTCCGGACCCAGTTTCGTGGATCGCGACGCCGAATTACCTGGTGCCATGTGCTCACTCCCATTCCGGATGGTGTGGTGCTTACCTGACGCTAATTCATACCGACGCTAGTTCACTCGGTGCGGCGCGACAACCGTCTAATTCCCCCGGTACGGGGCGACGACCACCTCGACGCGCTGGAATTCCTTCAGGTCGGAGTAACCGGTGGTCGCCATCGACCGGCGCAGCGCGCCGACGAGGTTCGCGGTGCCGTCGGCGATCGGCGTCGGGCCATACAGGATGGTCTCGAGCGGCGCCAGGGCGCCCACCTCGACCCGCTTGCCGCGGGGCAGCTTCGAGTGGTGCACCTCGGCACCCCAGTGGAAGCCGCCGCCGGGGGCATCCGTCGCCCGGGCCAGCGCGGTGCCGAGCATGACGGCGTCGGCGCCGCAGGCGATGGCCTTGACGATGTCGCCGGAGGTGTTGAGGCCGCCGTCAGCGATGACGTGCACGTAGCGTCCACCGGACTCGTCCATGTAGTCCCGACGGGCACCGGCGACATCGGCCACGGCCGTGGCCATGGGCGCGTGGATGCCGAGGGAGGCGCGCGTGGTCGAGGCCGCGCCGCCGCCGAATCCGACGAGCACGCCGGCCGCACCCGTGCGCATGAGGTGCAGGGCCGCGGTGTAGGTCGCCGCCCCGCCCACGATCACGGGTACGTCGAGTTCGTAGATGAACTTCTTGAGGTTGAGGGGTTCCTGGTTCTGCGAGACGTGCTCGGCAGAAACGGTGGTTCCGCGGATGACGAACAGGTCGACGCCGGCGGCGACGACGGTCTCGTACAATTCCTGCGTGCGCTGCGGCGACAGGGCGCCGGCCACAGTCACGCCGGCCGCGCGGATCTCCGCGAGGCGGGCGGTGACGAGCTCAGGCTTGATCGGCTCGGAGTACATCTCCTGCATGCGCGCGGTGGCCCGGTCGGCGGGCAGCTCGCGGATCTCGGCGAGGAGCGGCTCGGGGTTGTCATAGCGGGTCCAGAGGCCCTCGAGGTCGAGTACGCCGACGCCGCCGAGCTGACCCATCATGATGGCCGTCTGCGGGGAGACCACGGAGTCCATCGGCGCCGCGAGGAACGGGATCGAGAATTGATACGCGTCGATGGTCCAGTCGACCGACACATCCTCCGGGTCGCGGGTGCGCCGGCTGGGCACAATCGCGATGTCGTCGAAGGCGTACACGCGGCGGGCGCGCTTGGAGCGGCCGATCTCGATTTCCATGATTTCAGTTTAGGTGCCGCGGCGCTCCTCGACGACGGATGCCGCGGGGTGCATCCTGAGGTGATGGACGTCACCGCCGACCCTCTGTCCTTCCTGCGCGAGCGCACCAGCATGAAATGGCGCAGTTTTCCCGCCGATGTGCTGCCGCTCTTCGTCGCCGAGTCCGACTTTCCGCTCGCCGAACCTATCCGGGACGCGTTGACAGCGGCGGTGCGGCGCAGCGACACCGGGTATGTCGCACCGGTCAACGGGCTTGGCGCGGCCTTCGCGGGGTTCGCCGGTCGCCGCTGGGGCTGGCAGGTCGACCCGGAGCAGGTGACCACCACGACGGATGTCAGCGTGGCCATCGTGGAGACCCTGCGAATGCTGATCAGGCCCGGCGACCGGGTTGTGATCACTCCCCCGGTCTACCCGCCGTTCTTCGACCTCGTGCCCGAGGCCGGCGGGGTGCCGCACGCCGTGCCACTCCTCGCCGGTCAGACCGGCTGGACCCTCGACCTGGACGGCCTCGAGCGCGCCTTCCGATCGGGCGTGCGCTGCGTGCTGCTCTGCAACCCGCACAACCCGATCGGGCATCCGCACACCGTCCAGGACCTTACGGCGCTGTCCGAGCTCGCCGCCCATTACGGCGTCACGGTCGTCAGCGACGAGGTCCACGCCCCGCTGACCTACACCGACGCCGCTTTCACGCCCTACCTCACGGTCTCCACCGAGGCCGCCGACCACGGCGTCTGCGTGACGAGCGCGAGCAAGGCCTGGAACCTGGCCGGCCTCAAATGCGCGCTTCTCGTCACCGCCGGCGAACGGATGCGCGCCGAGCTCGCCGCCCTGCCCCAGGAGGTGTCCTGGCGCACAAGCCAGTTCGGGCTGATCGCCGGCATCGCGGCGTTCCGCGACGGGGAGCCGTGGCTGGACGGGGTGATCGCGGCCCTCGACGACAATCGGCACGAGCTCGCCGCGCTGCTCGACGCGCAACTGCCCGGGGTCGGCTACCGGCAGCCAGGGGCCGGCTACCTGGCCTGGCTTGACCTGCGGAGCCTCGGCTGGGGTGACGACCCGGCGCTGGTCGCACTCGAGCGGGCCCGGGTCGCGCTCAGCCCCGGCCCGATGTTCGGCGAACCGGGCCGGGGCTTCGCGCGTCTCAACTTCGGGTGTTCACCTGAGGTGCTCGCGGAAGCGGTCTCCCGGCTGGCCGCGGCCGCCTAGTCGCCCTCGAGTACCGTCAGCGGCGGTAGTTGGGCGCCTCGACCACGATCTGCACGTCGTGCGGGTGCGACTCCTTGAGCCCGGCGGACGTGATCCGAACGAACTTACCTTTCTGTTTGAGCTCGTCGATCGTGCGCGCGCCCACGTAGAACATGGACTGGCGCAGGCCGCCGATCAGCTGGTAGGCCACGGCGGACACCGGTCCGCGATACGGGACCTGGCCCTCGATGCCTTCCGGGATGAGTTTGTCGTCGGAGGGGACATCCGACTGGAAGTAGCGGTCCTTGGAGTAGGAGGTCTTCGTGCCACGGCTCTGCAGCGCGCCGAGCGAGCCCATGCCGCGGTAGGTCTTGAACTGCTTGCCGTTGACGAAGACGAGCTCGCCGGGGCTCTCGTCACAGCCGGCGAGCAGGGAGCCGAGCATGACGGTGTCCGCGCCGGCGACCAGTGCCTTGGCGATGTCGCCGGAATACTGCAGCCCGCCGTCGGCGATGACCGGGATGCCGGTCTCCCGGGCCGCGAGCGACGCCTGGTAGACGGCGGTGATCTGCGGCACGCCGACGCCGGCGACGATGCGGGTGGTGCAGATCGAGCCGGGGCCGACCCCGACCTTGATCGCGTCGGCGCCGGCGTCGATGAGGGCCTGGGCGCCGGAGCGGGTGGCCACGTTGCCGCCGATCACGTCGACCCCCTCGAAGGCAGGGTCGGACTTCAGGCGACGGATGATCTCGAGCACCCCGGCGCTGTCGCCGTTGGCGGTGTCGACCACGAGCACGTCGACGCCTGCCTCGAGAAGTGCTGTGGCGCGCTGCCAGGCGTCGCCGAAGAAGCCGATAGCCGCGCCGACGCGCAGTCGTCCGGCATCGTCCTTGGTGGCGAAGGGGTATTCCTCGCTCTTGTCGAAGTCCTTGACCGTGATCAGGCCCGTCAGGCGGCCGTGGTCGTCGACGAGGGGAAGCTTCTCGATCTTGTGGGTGGCGAAGATGGCGACGGCGTCCATCGGGGCCATGCCGACCTTGCCCGTGATCAGCGGTGCCGTCGTCATCACCTCGCGCACCCGGGTCGTGTGCTTTTTGGTGGTGGAGACGAACCGCATGTCCCGGTTTGTGATGATGCCCACGAGCACGCCGTCGGCGTCGACGACGGGAAGACCGCTGATCCGGTACTGCCCGCAGAGGGCGTCGACCTCCGCAACGGTGGCGTCGGGCGAAGTTGTTACCGGATTGGTAATCATGCCGGATTCGCTGCGTTTGACGAGGTCGATCTGCTCGGCCTGGTCCGCGATCGAGAGGTTGCGGTGCAGCACGCCGAGGCCACCCTCACGGGCCATCGCGATGGCCATCCGGGTCTCGGTGACGGTGTCCATCGCGCTGGACAGCAGCGGCGTGGCCACGCTGATCCGGCGCGTCAACCGAGACATTGTCCCGGCTTCACTGGGAATGACGTCGGTGTGCCCCGGAAGAAGAAGGACGTCGTCGTACGTAAGCCCGGTGAAACCGAACGGATCTGGCTGATCCATGAAACCCCTTTTAACAATGCAGGAAAGTGGAGAAAACGCGGCCATCCAACTCGATTACCGGCTTCTCAATGTTAAGCGACGTTGCGCTCTGCGCATTCCTCAGCAGAGAATCTAGGGAGTGTCGGCCGTCGTCGGAACATATGCGACATAATCTTCACTTACTGTCAACAAAGATGTTGGTAGGTGAGACCCGGGGCACGCTCGGTCACAGACCCAACGGTGCCGCCATGGAGGTGCAGTGAATTCCCCTGAAGCTGTTCGCAGATTCTCACCCAGAATGCTGGTGATCTTTTTCGGCCTGCTCTTCGCAGCCCTGACTATGTCCACATTCGCCACCGTCTCGGCCAGTCCGGCTCATGCCGACGAGGTCGGAACCGATGAGTACGAGTTCGTACTCACCGGCAATGTGCAGTTCGACCAGAAACCGCTCGACAATGTGCTGATCACCGTCGAGGGGGCCGGCTATGAAGCATCCGTGGAAACGGGTGCCGACGGCAAGTGGAAGGTCGGCGTGCCCGAGAAGGCCGCCTACACCGTCACCCTCGATGAGGAGACCCTCCCCGAGGGCGTCGTCGTCGCTAAGGGCGGCAGCGTGATCGAGGCGGAATTCGCGCTCACGAAGGTGAAGTCGGTCAACTTCTTCCTCGGTGAGGGCACGCGCACGACGGTGAGCTTCTTTGACCAGTTCATCAATCGGTTCGTCAACGGGCTGAACTTCGGTCTGCTCCTGGCCCTCGCCGCGATCGGGCTGTCCCTGATCTTCGGCACCACCGGGCTGAGCAACTTCGCGCATGCGGAGATGATCACCTTCGGCGCGCTGATGTCCCTCCTCTTCTCGGTCACGCTCGGCCTGCCGATCTGGCTGGCGATCATCATCGCCGTCGCGCTGAGCGCGGGCTTCGGCTGGAGCCTGGACGCGGTGATCTGGAAGCCGCTGCGCCGCAAGGGCGTCGGTCTGATCCCACTGATGATCGTGAGCATCGGCCTCTCGCTCGCCCTGCGCTACCTGTTCCAGATCTTCGTCGGCGGCGGAACGAGCCAGCTTCCGGGATCCGGCCTCGCCGACATGCAGCTGGGTCCGATCCGGCTCTCGATGATCGACGTGGCCAGCATGGGCATCAGCATCGTGGTGCTGTTGGCCGTTTCCTACTTCCTGTTGCGCACCCGCATCGGCAAGGCCACCCGCGCGGTCTCCGACAATCCCAGCCTGGCCTCGGCCAGCGGGATCGACGTCGACGGCGTCATCCGGATCGTCTGGGTGCTCGGTGGGGCCCTCGCCGGCCTCAGCGGAATTCTGTGGGCCTACTTCCGACCGGGCGTCAGCTGGGATATGGGTTTCCAGATCCTGCTGCTCGTCTTCGCGGCCGTGACCCTCGGCGGTCTTGGCACCGCTTTCGGCGCCCTGATCGGTTCGATCATCGTCGGCCTGTTCGTCGAACTGTCGACGCTGTTGCTTCCCTCCGACCTTAAATACGTCGGTGCACTTGTCGTGTTGATCCTGGTGCTGCTGCTTCGGCCGCAAGGCATCCTGGGTCGCAAAGAGAGAATTGGCTAGAAGGGCATCCGATGATCGACTGGGGAGCAATCTTTAGCAACGCAGCCGTCGAGCTGATCAGCCCGACCACCGCCGCCTACGCCCTCGCGGCTCTCGGGCTGGCGATCCACTTCGGATACACTGGCCTCCTGAACTTCGGCCAGGCCGGCTTCATGGCCCTCGGAGCCTACGGGTTCGCCATCTCCACCCTCAGCTTCGGTTTCCCCGTCTGGGGTGCCGTGCTGGTGGGGGTCGGCGCATCCGTCGTTTTCGCCCTGGTCCTGGGCATCCCGACGCTCCGCCTGCGCGCGGACTACCTCGCGATCGTGACGATCGCGGCGGCCGAGATCGTGCGCCTCCTGTTCACGACGAACACGTTCCAGTCCATCACGGGTTCCGCGAACGGCCTGAGCGGCTACAAGGGCGGTTTCGCCGGCCTCAACCCGATCCCGGAGGGGCGCTACGGCTTCGGCCCCTTCGAGTACAACGAGTACGACTGGTGGCTGCGCATCGTGGCCTGGTCGATCGTGGCCCTCGCCTGCCTGTTCACCTGGCAGATCATGCGCAGCCCGTGGGGTCGCGTGATCAAGGGAATCCGTGAAGACGAGGATGCTGTGCGCGCGCTCGGCAAGAACGTCTACTCCTACAAGATGCAGTCTCTGATTCTCGGTGGCGTGTTCGGCACGATCGCCGGAATGATCTTTGTGCTTCCCCGTGCGGTGGTGCCCTCGAATTATCAGACGTCCCTGACGTTCTTCATCTACGCGATCCTCCTGCTCGGCGGCGCGTCGACGATTCTCGGGCCGGTCATCGGCTCGATGGTCTTCTGGGTTCTGCTCTCCTTCTTCTCCGGGTTCATCGCCCGAGCGGTGGAGGCAGGCTGGATCCCTTTCATCACCAGCATTCAGGCCGGCCAGCTGCGCTTCATCCTGGTCGGAGTGGCGATCATGCTTATAGTCATCTTCAGACCGCAAGGCATCTTCGGAAACAAGAAGGAGTTGGCCTTTGTCAAATAACACCGTTCCCAGCAACAAGCCGGTCAAGTCGACCGACCTGCACATCGGCGAGGCCGAACCGGGCTGCAAGAAGCGCGACCCGATCCTGGTTGCCGACGGCGTGAGTCGAACCTTCGGCGGTCTCAAGGCCGTCGACGTCGACCACGTCGAGATCCCGCGCGGCGCCATCACGGCGCTGATCGGGCCCAACGGAGCCGGCAAGACCACCCTGTTCAACCTACTGACGGGCTTTGACAAGCCTGACACCGGGTCGTGGACCTTCGAGGGTCGCCCCCTGTCGGGGATGCCCGCGTTCAAGGTGGCCCGGATGGGCCAGGTGCGCACTTTCCAGCTCACCAAGGCGCTCGGCCTGCTGACCGTCATGGACAACATGCTGCTCGGCGCCAAGGGCCAGGCCGGCGAGAACCTGTTCCGGGCGATCTTCCCCTTCTTCTGGGCCAAACAGGAGGAGGCGAACAGGGTGCAGGCCCTCGATATCCTCGAACGGTTCAAGCTCGACACCAAGAAGGACGACTACGCCGCAAGCCTCTCCGGCGGGCAGCGCAAGCTGCTCGAGATGGCACGGGCGCTGATGAGCGAGCCGAGCCTGGTGATGCTCGACGAGCCGATGGCCGGGGTGAACCCGGCACTGACGCAGTCGCTACTGGACCACATCCTCAACCTGAAGGCGGAGGGCATGACGGTTCTGTTCGTCGAACACGACATGCATATGGTGCGCCACATCGCCGACTGGGTCATCGTGATGGCCGAAGGCCGCGTGGTCGCCGAGGGCGACCCGCACGAGGTGATGCGTAACCCCGCCGTGATCGACGCCTACCTGGGTCAGCACCACGACGAGGACCTCGGCGAGGATCCGGCCGCCGAAACAGAACATGTGGAAGCCATTAAGGAGTTGCTCGATTGACGAACACCAGCCCCGCCGCCGCGCCGGCTTACACGCCCACCGGGCAGCCCGTCGTCGAGGTCAAGACGGTGACGGCCGGCTACCTGCCGGGCGTCAACATCCTCAACGCCTGCTCCCTGACCGCCTACGACGGCGAGCTGATCGGGATCATCGGCCCGAACGGCGCCGGCAAGTCCACGCTGCTCAAGTCGATCTTCGGCCAGGTCAAGGTCCGGGAGGGTGAGATCCTGCTTCGCGGCGAGAACATCACCAACCTCAAGGCGAACAAGCTCGTGGCCAAGGGCGTCGGTTTCGTGCCCCAGACGAACAACGTCTTCCCCACGCTCACGATCCAGGAAAACCTGGAGATGGGCATGTTCCTGAAGCCGAAAGGCCTGACCGAACGCCTCGAGTTCGTCACGGAGATCTTCCCGGAGCTCGGGAAGCGTCTGCAGCAGCGCGCCGGATCGCTGTCCGGCGGGGAACGCCAGATGGTGGCCATGTCGCGGGCGCTGATGATGGGCCCGCACGTACTGCTGCTCGACGAGCCGAGCGCAGGCCTCTCCCCCGTGCGCCAGGACGAGGCGTTCCTGCGTGTCAAGGAGATCAACAAGGCCGGCGTGACCACGATCATGGTGGAGCAGAATGCGCGCCGGTGCCTGCAGATCTGCGACCGCGGTTACGTGCTCGACCAGGGCCGTGACGCCTACACGGGCACCGGCCGCGAGCTGCTGAACGATCCCAAGGTGATCGGCCTCTACCTCGGCACCCTCGGCCAGGACGACTAGCCGGAGCCGCCAGCACCGACTGCACGCCCCGCACGACGAAGCGGCGCCCGAGATCTTCGGGCGCCGCTTCCGTGTGTCCGGTGCTCCGTGTCCGGTGACGCCGATCGTGTCCGGGAGAGGGGCGTCACCGGGTGACGGCCGTCACCGGGCGCACGAAGAAGGGCCCCGACCGAAGTCGGGGCCCTTCCAGATCGAATGCCGGTCAGCGACGAATCGTGACTAGTTGATGCGCTTGTACGTGTTGTCTTCGAGGTACTCGTAGACGCCGATGGTTGCCTCGGTCGGGTCGCCGTTCTCATCGAACGTGACCGGGCCGGAGAAGCCCTCGTAGTCGACCTGGTCGCCGGCCGCGAGGGCTTTAGCCGCCGCGGTGAAGTCGGAGACCGTGGTGCCGTCGCCGGTTCCCCCAGAGACCTGGCGGAGGTGCTTGGAGATGGCCTCACCTGAGACGTCGTTGGCCGCGTAGGCGGCCAGCGCGACGAGCATGACGGCGTCGTAAGATTCTGCCGCGTAGCTGAAGTCGGTCAGGGTGGGGTCGATCTCCTTGAGACGATCGGTGAAGTCGCCGAGGGTTCCTACGTCGAGGCCGGGCAGCGTGCCCTTGGCACCGGTGATGATGCCGGCGTCGAAGTCCTTGCTGTAGTCGGACAGGTTGCCGTCCACGAAGTACAGGTTGCCACCGGGGAAGCCGGAGCCGACCAGTGCGGGGGTGATGACCTTGGCCTGGTCGAACGTGATCAGGGCGATCGCGTCGGGGTTGGCGGCGGTCACTTCGGAGATCTGAGCGGCGAAGTTGGAGTCACCCTCGTTGAACAGGGACGTGGCGACAACCTCGCCGCCCGCAGCCTCGAAGGCGGTCGTCGTGGACTCGGCCAGGCCGGTGCCGTACGAGTCGTTGAGCACGATCAGACCGAGGGTGCTGTTGCCGTCGTCGGCGATCTGGGTGCCCAGGACTTCACCCTGCAGCAGGTCGGACGGGGCGGTGCGCCAGTAGAGGTCCTTGTCGGCGTACTTCGTGAAGTCCGCCGAGGTGTTGGCCGGTGAGAACTGCACGACGCCCGCGCCGGTGATCTGGTCGATCACGGTCTTGGAGACGCCGGAGGATGCCGCGCCGATGATGGCGGAAACCTTCTGCGAGAGAAGGTCGGTCACCGAACCGGTCGCGGTGTCCGTCGTGGTGTCGCCGGAGTCACGGAAGATGGCCTCAACGGTCAATCCGAGGTTCGCGTCGTTGATGTCCTTGACGGCCAGGGCGACGCCGGCTTCTTCGGGCGGGCCGAGGAAGGCCAGGGCGCCACTCTGGGGAAGGATGGTGCCGACCTTCAGGGTCAGGTCACGGTCGCCGGCCGTGATGGCCTGGGCGTCTCCGCTCGCGGCGGGGGCTTCCGATGCAGCCGGCTCAGTGGTGTTGCTGCTGCAGCCGGTGAGCAGAAGTGCACTGACGCCGACCAAGGCGACTCCAGTGACGACTGCCCGAACTGAGCGGGAGGCCGAGGCCTTCGCGAATACGCTCATGTTGCTCCTTGGGACTAGGAATGAGAAATGACAGCGGTCGATTGACTGCCGTTCTGTCACATTATTGACAGGAATCGCGCGAAACAAGGCAACCGGGTTACATCCGTGTAACGCAGACCAAATCGTTACGATCGGCGGCCGGTGACGCCCTGATAAGCGATCTGTTGCGCATCGGCCAGCGCGGCCGCACATTCTCCCCAAGATGCGCAGGCGAACGCCCCGGTACTGACCTGGTCGAGAGCGGGCCTGATCGACGCCGCACCGTCGTCTCCGGCCCGTGCTGCGGCCAGGGCGCTCAAGACGACTCCGTCATAGGCTTCACCGCCGCCGGCAGTGTCGACCAGCCCTGGATCGAGGGTGCGCAGGCGCGCTGCGAAGCCGTCACTGGCGGCCAGCGGCGTGCCTCCGTTCGCGAAGTCGCCGAGCCACAGCAGTACCACCGGCGCCGCCGCGACGGCGGCCGCCAGATCGCCCGGCATCGGAACGGTGGCGTCCCACAGCACGACGTCGACGCCACGAGCCAACAAGTCGGTCAGCGACGTCGCCGGGTCGACGGCGGAGTCGCGGTGGATGATCTCGATCGGAGTCCCGAGAATTCGGCCCTGCTCGGTGATCTCCCGGGCGGCCAGTTCGGAGCCGGCCACCTGTGCCGCACCACTGGCCGCCGCCGGGCCCGTCATGGGGAACAGAGTTCCGAGGCGCACGGTCCCGTCACCGGACGGAGCCACCACGACGGACGCGGCGGCAGCGGGCTCGACTGAGGGCGGCGCGACCTCAGCCCTACATCCGGACAGCAGGAGCACGCAGGCCAGCGCCCCGACGAGGATGACGGGCAGGGAAGTCGACGCAGTGCGCATCCGGTGTCCTTTCACATACGAGGTGCGTCCCCGAGCGTAGCGGGGCTCAGACCGGTTCAAGGGACGCACGCCGGGGCGCGCGTCCGGTGAGGACCATGTCGGTCGTGAGAACGACCAGCGCCACCCAGACCAGTGCGAAACCGACCCAGCGCTCGGGCGGCATGGGCTCGAGCAGCACGAAGACGCCGACCAGGAACTGCAGGATCGGAGCGAAGTACTGGATCAGACCCATGTATGTCAGAGGCAGGCGCCGGGCCGCGGCGGCGAAGAACAACAGCGGCACAGCGGTCACAACACCTGCTGCCAGCAGCCCCACGGTATGCCAGATGGACACGCTTCCGAAGGTGAGACCGGAGACAGAGGCCACCACGATCAGCTGCACCACGGCGATGGGTGCGAGCCAGACCGTTTCGAGGGTGAGTCCGGCGACGGCATCGACGTCGCGGCCGACCCTTTTCTTGATCAATCCGTAGAATCCGAACGAGAACGCGAGGATGAGCGACACCCACGGCAGCGAGCCGTAGCCGACGGTGAGCACGACGACGGCCCCGAGGCTGATTCCCACGGCCACCCACTGCAGCAGGCGCAGCCTCTCGCGCAGCAGAATGACGCCGAGGAACACGGTCACGATCGGGTTGATGAAGTAGCCGAGGGCTGCCTCGACCACGTGGCCGCTGAGGGCGGCGAAGACGTAGGTCTGCCAGTTGACGAAGATCAGCAGGCCGGCCAGACCCATGGTGAACACGATGCGAGGCCTCCGCAGCAGCGCGAGGAAGGACTTCCACTTGCGCGTGACCGTGATCAGCAGTGCGCAGAACACCAGGGAGAAGAGAACCCGCCAGGCCACGATCTCGAAGGCACCACTGGGCGCGAGGAGCAGAAAGTAGAGCGGCAGCGTGCCCCAGAGGGCGTAGGCGAGGACCGCGTAGATCAGTCCCTTGCTCTGCTCCGACCGCGCCGGGCGGGCCGCGCGGATTTTCCCGGGTGGAAGAGCGTCTTGCGCCACAGCGGACCTTTCTTAACGACGAATCCCGGATGGCCAGGGCCATCCGGGATTCTACCGTTGCGTGGGTGTGGCTAGCGAACGACGACTGCGAGCACGTCGCGGGCCGACAGGACGAGGAGGTCCTCACCACCGAACTTGACTTCGGTTCCACCGTACTTGGAGTAGATCACCTTGTCGCCGACGGCGACGTCGAGTGGAATGCGGTTGCCGTTGTCGTCAATGCGGCCGGGGCCGACTGCGACAACTTCGCCCTCCTGGGGCTTTTCCTTGGCGGTGTCAGGAATGACCAGACCTGATGCGGTGGTCTGCTCTGCGTCGACCTGCTTGATGACGATGCGATCCTCGAGCGGCTTGATGGAGACCGACACGGTTGACCTCTTTCTTAGCTAAGACATAGTTAGCAGACTCACAGCGAGAGTGCCAAGACGAGTTTAGGGCGCATCTGGCACTCACGCAACGTGAGTGCCAGATGCGTCGTGTTGATAGGTTTACACGATGGAACGCTCAGAGCTCGTCGAGCTGTTATCGCCGGGCGGTTTGCGCCTGCTGGACTCGTTGCCGCCGTACGACGCGGCCGCCGACGTCGTGCGGGTGGTGAGCGAACTGCGCAAGGCCGGACACAGCCCCGAGCTGGTCACCGCGGTGCTCAGCCAGTCCCGGCTCCGAGCCAGGGCCGTGCCCAAGTTCGGCGAGTTCGCCGGCCGCATGCTGTTTACGGAGGCCGGCCTCGAGCAGGCCACCCGGCTGCGGGTGGCGGCGCTGCACGCCGGCCGCTTCGCGGGCGCGTCCCTGAACCGGGTCGTCGACCTCGGCTGCGGCATCGGAGGCGACGCCATGGCCCTGGCCGCCATGGACCTCACGGTGACGGGGGTGGACGCCGACGAGGTGACCGCGACCGTCGCCAGCTACAACCTGGCTCCGTTCGAGAACGCGAGCGTTCTGCACTCGTCCGCGGAAGACGTCGACCTGGCCGGCTTCGACGCCGCCTGGCTCGACCCGGCCCGGCGCACCGCCGGGCACTCCAACACCTCGCGCCTGACCCGGCCGGAGGACTACTCCCCGCACCTCGATTTTGTCTTCGGTCTCAGTGAGCGGATGCCCGTCGGCGTCAAGCTCGGGCCGGGCCACGACCGCGAGCTGATCCCCGCGGAAGCCGAGTCGCAGTGGGTCTCCGTGGACGGCAAGCTCGTGGAGATGGGGCTGTGGTTCGGAGCACTGGCGCGCGCCGGCATCCGTCGCTCCGCCCTGCTGCTCGGCCGGACCGGGATCCACGAACTGACCGCGCCCCACGACAGCACGGATGCCCCGGTGGGAGTGCTGGGCGACTACCTGTACGAGCCGGACGGCGCGATCATCCGTGCCCGTCTGATCGGGGACCTGGCCCGGTCGCTCGACGCGTCGATGCTGAGCGAGGGGATCGCGTATTTCACCTCCGAGACCCTGCAACGCACGCCCTTCGCCACCGCATTCCGGGTGCTCGAGGTGCTGCCGGTCGACGAGAAGAAGCTGCGGCTGGGCCTACAAGAACGCCGCATCGGCACTCTCGAGATCAAGAAACGCGGCGTGGACGTCGACCCGGCCACCCTGCGCACTCGACTGAAGCTCAAAGGCCCCGAGTCGGCGACGCTCGTGCTCACCCGGGCCGCCGGCCACCGGGTGGCTCTGCTGGTGGAGCGGATTCCGCCACTCGACTGAGGCCAGCGGCGAAGGACAGCATGGCTCAGCCGGGCACGACCGTCAGCACCTGTGTGACGATCAACACCCACCCGACCGCGAGGACCAGCCCGGCCAGCCCGGTCCACAGCCCGTAGGCCCACGCGGTGCCGGCACGGCGCTCGGTCACGCGGGCCATCACGGCCAGCACGACCGCGGCCAGGGAGAGCGCCGCACCCCAGACGCCGAAGACCGCGATCAGCAGCCCCAGCAGCCCGAAGACGAGCGATGCGATGGACAGCCCGCCCTGGCCTGCCTGCGCGGTCAGCTCGCTGTCGGTGTAGACGTACGGCACCCATTCGGTAGGGGCTGTGATGGTCGACGCGTAGTCCAGCTCCCCCGGAGCGGGCGCCGGAGGCCGGGTGAGGTCGACCCGGAAGTCATCGTTGCGGGACCAGTCCCGTTCCTCCCCAACCATCCCCGCTGCTATCTTCCGCTCAGTACGACGAGTTGGGGATGGTGGCGAAGAAGACAGACCAGATCACGATACTGACCAGTGCCAGACCGACGCCGATGAACCCCGTGATCAGCCCGGTCAGCCAGAAGCCCCTCGCCTGCGGCTCCTTCGACTTACCGAGGAAGCCCAGGACGACCGCGGCGGCGGGGATGAACAGTCCGAGGATGCCACCCACAATCGGGAGGAACACGATCGGCGAGCCGAGCACGCCGATAACGCCGGCGACCAGCGCCAAGATGCTGAAAATCGGCTGCTTCGCGGCGACCGCACCGAAGGGCGACGAATACGCGTCGCCATGGGCAGGCGCCTGGGTCATCGCCGGGGTGTCGTAGCCGGGCGGCGGGGTCGCGGCGCCGTAGGCGGGCGGGACGGAGGCCGACGGGGTCGGGCCGTTGTACGCCGGCGGGGCGGCGGACGCCCCCTGCTCGTCGCGCGGGATATCGGGGACCTGCGGCACGTCAGGCACCTCCGGCACGCCGGGCACCTGGGGCACGTCAGGCACGCGGGGCACGTCAGAGTTGCTGGGGTTGTTGGAATCGCTCATGCGAATTCATTCCTTTCCGGACGACGGGGTGGCGTCGCTAATTGCATATCGGGTCACGGGTCATCGACGCGCAGGGTTTCTGCCCGTGGCCACCGGGTCAGTAGGTATTGAGCAGGGTCGGGTCGTTCGCGATCGCGATCATCAACGGGATCAGCAGGACGACGGCCAGGAGCTGAGCCGCCAGGCCGGCGTAGCCGACAATGAGGCCGGCAATCGCGAGTCCCCGTCCCTTTTCTCCGGTCTTCCCGATCTGGCTCAGACCGATGTGGCCGGTGATGATGCCGACCAGGGAGATCCCGAGCACCGAGGTCACGAGCGACACAATGGACAGCACGTTGTACTTCTCGGATGGGCCCTGCGGCGCGTAGGGCTGAGGGTAGCCCGGCTGGGCGTAGGCCGGAGCGGCCTGCGCCGCCGGCGGCTGGAACATGGGCGGGTTAACCGGCGGCTCGTTGGGGTCGGTCATGTCGATTGCTCCTTCGGGAATGGTGCATCTGGGCTGCCAATCTGGCTCCCAGCCGGACAAGGTGTTGATCGCACGAACAAACGTCGCCTGCCGAAGCTAGAATACCCGTCCGGTGGCGAAATACCGGTGGGAGGGGGTTTCAGACCTGGATCTCGGAGACCGGAAGGGTGGAGTCCGCCCCGAACTCCAGTGACGAAGGCGCATGCCCGGCCATGATCAGCTGCGCCCCGAGGGCGGCGATCATGGCGCCGTTGTCGGTGCAGAGCGACAGAGGCGGGATGCGCAGGGCGATGCCGGCGGCATCCGTGCGCTCCTGGGCCACCTGACGCAGCCGGGCGTTGGCGATCACGCCGCCCCCGAGCAGGAGCCTCGGCACACCGAGGTCGACGCAGGCCGCGACTGACTTGGTCAGGAGGATGTCGACGACCGCCTCTCGGAAACTGGCGGCCACGTCGGCCAGCGGCACCGACTCATCCGCGTCGCGTCTCTGCTCGACCCAGCGCGCGACCGAGGTCTTGAGCCCGGAGAACGAGAAGTCGTACCGGTGTTTCGCCATGTCCTTGGTCTGGCTGAGACCGCGGGGGAAACGGATGGCCGCGGGATTGCCTTCCCGCGCGGCCCGGTCGATCTGGGGTCCGCCCGGGTAGGGCAAGCCGAGCAGGCGGGCCACCTTGTCGAAGGCCTCGCCGGCCGCGTCGTCGATGGTCTCGCCGAGCAGTTCGACGTCGGAGACCAGATCGCGCACCAGCAGCAGTGAGGTGTGACCGCCGCTGACGAGGAGCGCAACGGTGGGGTATTCCAGCGGCTTCGTGGAGTCGTCTGCGCCGAGTCGAAGCACATCGGCCCCGACGTGACCGACGAGGTGGTTGACCGCGTAGATCGGTTTGCCGAGCGAGATGGCTAGTGCCTTGGCCGCGCCGACCCCGACCATGAGCGCGCCGGCCAGACCGGGGCCGCAGGTCACGGCCACCGCATCGATGTCCTCCAAACGGATGCCGGCCTCCAGCGCGGCCGCCCGGATCGCCGGAACGAGCTCCTCAAGGTGTGCGCGCGCGGCCACCTCCGGCACGACTCCGCCGTAGCGGGCGTGTTCGTCCATCGACGACGCGATCGTGTTAGAGAGCAGGGTGGTTCCGCGCACGATTCCGATTCCGGTCTCGTCGCAGGAGGTCTCGATGCCGAGCACGAGCGGGTTGGCGCGGTTCTGCGCGGTCATCGCGTTCAGGGTGGTCTGCGCGTTCAGGGCGGTCATTCGGTGGCCTCCAGTGCGGCCTCTGCCGGTGTCATCTGCATCTCGGCGTCAGGCACGTGCAGTCGCATCACGATCGCGTCGACGTTGTCGGGCTGGTAGTAGCCAGGGCGGATGCCCAACTCCTCGAAGCCGAGTCGGCGGTAGAGTTCCTGGGCCGGCGGGTTGTCGGCGCGCACCTCGAGGAACACCTCGCGCACGCCCCGCTTCCGGGCCTCGGCGATCAGGCTGAGCATCAGGGTTCGGCCGAGGCCGTGGCCGCGGGTCTCTTGGGTGACCGCGATGGTCTGAATGTCGCCCTCGCGCGCTCCCTGCAGGGCCTGCAGCCCGGCGTAGCCCTCGATCCGGTCGGGCTCATCGGGGGGGAAGGCCACCAGGTAGTAGCAGTTCGGGTTGACCACGTCCTGGGCCATCGCCTCGGCGGACCACGCGTCGTTGACGAAGATACGGGTCTCGAGCGCCATGATGGCGTCCACATCGGCGGCTCGGGCGCGCCGCAGCTGCCACATCATCAACTCACCCGTTTCGGGCCGTTGGACACGGTGACATCCGGCGAGCGCAGGTAGAGCGCCGTGTCGGCGGCGAACGGGCGCTGGTGGGCCCACATCAGCTCGGCAACCTGCCCCAGCTCCCCGGCGGACACGGCGACCGCGTCGAAGCGGGGCACCTCAGCGTGCGCCCAGCCGGGCTCCCGCAGCACGGCTGGCTGGGCCACACCAGGACCGTCGACCCGGATCGGGAGACCCACGGCATCCGCCCCGCTATACACGGACCAGTTCACCTCGCGGCGACGGGCGTCGGTGACGACGACGAGCGGGCCGGTGTGGCCGGCCTGGTAGCGGCCGAAGGCGAGCGCATCGTGGCTGACGACGGGCACGAAGGGCACCCCGGCGCCCAGCGCGAAGACCCGCGCGGCGGCGATGCCCACACGGAGACCGGTGAAGGGGCCGGGACCCATGCCGCCGACCACCGCGGAGAGGCCGCTGATCGGCACGGCCGCGTCGCTGAGGCAGTCGGCGATCAGGCGGCCGACCACCTCGGCGTGGCGCATAGTGTCGTCGGTGGCGTGTTCGGCGATGACGCCTCGGGCGAGATCCACGACCGCGACGCTCGTTCCGGCGGAAGTATCGATGGCGAGAAGCACCTCACCAGCCTATTCGCTGTGTCCGATGCGCTGTGCCGCTAATGCGCTGTGCCGCCGACGCGCTGTGCTGCTTATCCTGCTCCGCCAGGCCTGCTCGTCGGCCGCCCTGAACGAATTCGACGGAGATTTTGGGCTCTGGAGCCGGATCGGGCCCACTATGGGCCTGTAGGAGCAAAATCTCCGTCGAATTCGTTCGACCAGCGGGGGCCGTGCGGGGTGACCGTGACCGTGCGCGGCTCGTCGAGGTCAAGCACCTCGGCCTCGTCGGCGACGACGGATGCGGCCGCCTGCGAGGCCCCGACGGGCCGTTCGATCTCGATATCGAGCCAGGAGTCGGCGATACCGTTGAGCATCCCGCGACCCCACTCGACCACGACGATCGACCGAACGAAATCGATGTCGAGGTCATCCAGCTCGAGGGCGCTTCCGAGCCGGTAGGCGTCGACGTGCACGAGCGGGGGTCCGCCGATCGTGCTGGGGTGGGTGCGGGCCAGCACGAAGGTGGGGCTGGTGACCGAGCCGCGCACCTGCAGACCCTCCCCCAGGCCGCGGGTGAAGGTCGTCTTTCCGGCGCCGAGGGGCCCGGTCAGCACGATCAGGTCGCCGGCCTGCAGCAGCCCCGCGACCGTGCGGCCGAACTCGTGCATGCTGTCGGCGTCGGGGATGACGGCGCGCATCAGCGCGAACCGCCGCCGGGCCGAACGCCGCCGCCGGGCCGCGTGCCGCCCGCCGCGCCGTCGACCGCGTTCCGGTAGCTGCGGGTAACCCGGCGGCCGATCCGGGTAACGATCTCGTAGTTGATGGTGCCGGCGGCGTCGGCCCAGTCGGTCGCGCTCGGCACACCGGTCTCCGGGTTGCCGAACAGTACGACCTCGTCGCCGACCGTCACGCGTTCCTGGCCGACGCTGACGACGAACTGATCCATCGCGATGCGCCCGACCAGCGGATGCGAGTGTCCAGAGATGTCGACCCACGCGGTTCCGGAGGCCTGGCGGGGCACGCCGTCCGCGTAGCCGAGTGGCACGAGGGCGAGGTAGCCGTCGACCGGTGCCCGCCACAGGTAGTCGTAGGACACCCCGGCCCCCGCAGCCACGCGGCGCACGGCGGCGACGCGCCCCCGCAGCGTCATCGCCGGGGTGAGGCCCAAATCCTGCGACGTCTGGTCCGCGAACGGCGACAGACCGTAGATGCCGATGCCCACCCGCACCATCGAGAAGCGGGCGGCCGGCACGCGCAGCGCCGCCGCGGTGGACGCCAGGTGGATCAGAGACGGGGTCAGCCCGGTGTCGGCGGCGAGAGCGACACCGCGTTCGAAGCGCTCGATCGCCTCGGCGTCGTCGACCGGGGACGCATTCGACAGGTGGCTGAAAATGCCGGTCACGGTCAGGCGGCCGGCCTGCTCGAGCTGGGCCGCCAGAGCGAACGTCTCGGCCCAGTCCGGTTCGTTCACGCCGTTGCGGTTGAGCCCGGTCTCGAGCTTGAGGTGCACGTCGGCCACGCGACCGAGAGCGGCGGCGGCCTCGGCGACCTGGCGCAGCTGCCGCGCCGAGGACAGCCCGAGGGTGATGCTCCGGGTGATGGCGACGGTGAAATCGGCATCCGGATCGTGCAGCCAGGCCAGGACGGGCGCGTCGATGCCGGCGGCCCGCAGCTCGAGCGCCTCGTCGACGTCGGCCACCCCGAGCCAGTCGGCGCCCGCGGCGAGCGCGGTGCGGGCGACCGGCACTGCCCCATGGCCGTAGGCGTTCGCCTTGACGACGGCCATCAGGTGCGGGGTGCCGGCCACCTGCCTGAGGTGCGCGACGTTGGCGTAGACCGCGCCCAGGTCGACGACGGCCTCGCGGTATCCGGTCATGCCCCGCCCTCCGCGACCACGAACGCACAGGCCACCCCGGCGTCGTGAGTCATGGTCAAGTGCACTGTGTCGATGCCGCGGGCCGTCAGTGCCGCCGCGGTAGCCCCGTGAAGCACGAATCCCGGGTTGCCGTGCGCGTCGGTCACGACGTCCATCTCCTGCCAGCTGGCGCCGGCACTGTCGCCGAGCGCTTTGATCAGTGCCTCCTTGGCCGCGAAGCGCGCGGCCAAGGAGTGCATCGGCAACCCGCGCTCGGCTTCCGTGAAAAGCCGGGGAATAAGCCCAGGCGTGCGCAAGACCTGCCGTTCGAAGCGAGCGAGGTCGACGATGTCGACCCCGATGCCCCGGATCATCCGGTCAACCCTTGCACCCTGTGCTGCACCCTCCGGCTACTCCGACTCGAGGACTGGCGCTACTCGACCGTGACGGACTTCGCCAGGTTGCGTGGCTGGTCGACGTCGAGGCCCTTCACCGTGGCGAGTTCCATGGCGAAAATCTGCAGCGGTACGACCGCGAGGAGCGGTTCGAACAGCGGCGAGGCCAGCGGGATGCGGATGACGGTGTCCGCGAACGGCAGCACCGCGACATCCCCTTCTTCGGCGATCGCGATGATGCGCGCGCCGCGGGCCCGGATCTCCTGGATGTTCGAGACCACCTTGGGGTGCAGGTGCGCGGAGCCGCGTGGGCTCGGCACAACGACGAAGACCGGCTGGCCGGGCTCGATCAGCGCGATCGGGCCGTGCTTGAGCTCACCGGCGGCGAAGCCCTCCGCGTGGATGTACGCGAGCTCCTTGAGCTTGAGCGCACCCTCGAGCGCGATCGGGAAGCCCACGTGGCGGCCGAGGAAGAGCACGGCACGCGTGTCGGCCATCCAGGTGGCCAGCTCGTGCACGGTCGACTCCTGCAGCAGCGTGGTCGCCAGCTTGTCCGGGATGGCCTGGAGCTCGGCGATCTGCACGGCGCACTCGGCTTCGCTGAGGCTGCTGCGCACCCGGGCCAGGTGCAGGCCGAAGAGGTAGAGGGCGGCGATCTGGGCGGTGAAGCCCTTGGTTGAGGCCACGGCGACCTCCGGGCCGGCGTGGGTGTAGATGACGGCATCCGACTCGCGGGGGATGGTGGCACCCTGCGTGTTGCAGATCGAGATGGCCTTCGCGCCCGCTTCCCGGGCGAACTTGACCGCCATCAGCGTGTCCATGGTTTCGCCGGACTGGCTGATCGAGATGACCAGGGTCTCGGGGTTCAGCACCGGGTCGCGGTAACGGAACTCGTGGCTGAGTTCGATGTCGACCGGAACCCGGGTCCACTTCTCGATGGCGTACTTGGCGACGTAGCCGGCGTTCGCCGCGGTGCCGCAGGCGACGACCACGATGCGACGGATGCCGGCGAGCACGTCGTCTCCGAATTCGGTCAGCTCGGGAACTACGGCCTGGCCCTCATGGATGCGCCCGCGCAGGGTGTTGCGCACGGCATCCGGCTGCTCGGAGACCTCCTTGGCCATGAAGCTGGACCAGCCGCCCTTCTCGGACGCGGAGGCATCCCAGGCGATGTCGAACTCTTCCACTTCGACGGCGTTGCCGTCGAAGTCGGTCACGGTGACGAGGTCCGGCGTGATCGTGACGATCTGGTCCTGGCCGATGGCGACCGCGCGGCGGGTGTACTCGACGAAAGCGGCGACGTCGGAGCCGAGGAAGTTCTCTCCGTCGCCCAAGCCGATCACGAGCGGGGAGTTGCGGCGGGCGCCGACGACGATGCCGGGCTGGTCTTGGTGGACGGCGAGTAGGGTGAAGGCACCGTCGAGGCGGGAGACGACAGCGCGGAACGCTTCGCCCAGGTCGCCGACGCGCTGGTATTCCCGGCCAAGCAGGATCGCGGCGACCTCGGTGTCGGTCTCACTCTCGAAGGTGAATCCCTCGGCGAGGAGTTCGTCCTTGAGCACGGAGAAGTTTTCAATAATTCCGTTGTGAATAAGGGCCAGCTTGCCGTTGTCACCCAGGTGCGGGTGCGCATTCACGTCATTCGGCGCCCCGTGGGTGGCCCACCGAGTGTGACCGATCCCGGTGTTCCCATTATTAATCGGGTTCGTCTCAAGCTCGGCGGCCAGAACGGCCAGCTTGCCCGCTCGCTTAGCGGTATTGAGAGCACCCTCGCTGTCGATGACAGCGATCCCCGCGGAGTCGTACCCCCGGTACTCGAGTCGCCGCAGACCTCCCATCAGGACCTGAACGCTCTTGTTATCTCCGACGTAACCAACGATTCCACACATGACTGCGATATTAGTCCGAGTAAGCTCGGTGAAATGTCCGATCCGGTTGCGAGTCCCTGGAACAACGGCCACAGCACTCCTTTCGTCGAACTGGACCGGGCTGACTGGGCCGCCCTCGCGCCAACCACCCGGCTTCCGCTGCGGGAGACGGAGATCGTGCAGTTGCGGGGGCTGGGTGAGCCGCTCGACCTCAGTGAGGTGACGGATGTCTACCTGCCGCTCAGCCGCCTGCTCAACCTCTACGCCGCCGGTGCACGGCAGCTGCACCGCGCCACGAGCGACTTCCTCGGGGAGCGCGCCCAGCGCACGCCGTTCGTGATCGGGGTCGCCGGATCGGTCGCGGTGGGCAAGTCCACCATCGGCCGCTTGCTGAGGGAGCTGCTGGCCCGCTGGGAGGACACCCCGCGGGTCGAGTTGGTGACCACCGATGGTTTCCTGCTGCCCAATGCCGAACTCACCCGCCGGGGCCTGATGGACCGAAAAGGGTTCCCCGAGTCCTACGACCGGCGGGCCCTGCTACGCTTCGTGGCCGCGGTCAAGAGCGGTGCCGCCGAAGTGCGGTCGCCGTTCTACTCACACCTCAGCTATGACATCGTGCCCGACGCCCAGATCGTGGTGCGGCAGCCGGACATCCTGATCGTCGAGGGTCTCAACGTGCTGCAGCCGCCCGGACCGGGCCACGGCCTCGCCGTCAGCGACCTCTTCGACTTCACCGTATACGTGGACGCCCGCACGCAGGACATCGCTCGCTGGTACGAGGAGCGCTTTCTCAAGCTGCAGCGCGGCGCATTCAGCAATCCGAAGTCGTACTTCCACCGGTACGCGAGTATGACCGAGGCCGAGGCGCGGAGCCGGGCCCGGGAAATCTGGACCGAGATCAACGAACCGAACCTGCTGCGCAACATTCGTCCGACCCGCTCTCGGGCGACCCTCGTGCTGCGCAAGGATCCGAACCACTCCGTCTCCAAGGTGCTGCTGCGCAAGGTGTGACCCGCCGTTTGTCACCGCACAGTGCGCTCCGCCGGGTGTCACCGCACAGGCACCCTCGACGTGCGGGCACCCTCGACGTCCGGGCACCCTCGACGTCCGGGCACTCCGGCCGTGAACCAATTCGACGGAGATTTTGACGAAAAGCCGGTTTCTGTGGCTGTTTCGGAACGATTCGGCCACAATCTCCGTCGAATTCGTCAGGGGCGCGGGGCGGAGCGGGCGCGCGGGGCGCGGCCGAAAACGAGGGCGCGGGGCCCGCGGCCGAGAACGAGGGTGCGGCCGCGGCGAGAACTCTCTAGAGGGCGAGCTGCAGGCGCACGATGTCGGCCAGCTCGTTCGCGAGCCGGTCGGCGGTGCCCTGATCGGCCGCTTCTACCATGACGCGCACCATGGGCTCGGTGCCCGACGGTCGCAGCAGCACCCGTCCGGTGTCCCCGAGCTCGGCCTCAGCGGCACGGATAGCCTCCGCGATGACCTCGTTCGATTTCAGCCCGTGATGGTCGATGCCGCGCACGTTGACCAGGATCTGCGGGTAGACCGTCATCACCGAGGCGAGCTCTGCGAGGGTCTTGCCGGTGCGTGCCATTTCGGCGACCAGGTGCAGCCCGGTCAGGATGCCGTCACCGGTCGTGGCGAACTTGGTCATGATCACATGACCGGATTGTTCGCCGCCGAGGGACAGCCCGTCGA
The DNA here is from genome assembly GCF_004402835.1 of Cryobacterium sp. Sr3. Taxonomy (NCBI): domain Bacteria; kingdom Bacillati; phylum Actinomycetota; class Actinomycetes; order Micrococcales; family Microbacteriaceae; genus Cryobacterium; species Cryobacterium sp. Sr3. The sequence goes on from NZ_SOFA01000049.1 coordinate 40,015, forward strand.
CGTTGAGCTCTTCGAGCACGTACCGGTCGCCGACCTTGGCCTCAATCATGCGGATGTCGTTGGCCGCCATGGCCTTACGCAAACCGAGATTGCTCATCACCGTGGCCACGAGCGTGCGGTCCTTCAGAACCCCGCGCTCGGCCATGGAGACAGCGAGGATCGCCATGATCTGGTCACCGTCGATGATGTTGCCGTCGCGGTCGACGGCCAGGCACCGGTCCGCGTCGCCGTCGTGGGCGATTCCGACGTCGGCGCCGGCCTCGAGGACGGCACGGGAGAGGTTGTCGAGGTGGGTGGAGCCCACCCCGTCGTTGATGTTGTTGCCGTCGGGGTCGGCTCCGATGACCGTGAGCGTGGCACCGGCATCCGTGAAGACCTGCGGCGATACGCCGGCGGCGGCACCGTGCGCGCAGTCGAGCACGACGTGGATGCCATCCAGGCGGTGCGGCAGCGTTCCGAGCAGGTGCACGACATAGCGGTCCTCGGCGTCCGCGAAGCGGCTGATGCGACCGACGTCTCCGCCGATCGGCGTGAGCATGTCGAGCGACAGGTGCTCTTCGATGCGGTCCTCAACGTCGTCGGGAAGTTTGGTTCCCCCGAAGGCAAAGAACTTGATGCCGTTGTCGGGAGCGGGGTTGTGCGAGGCGGAAATCATCACGCCGAAGTCTGCGCCGATATCGGCGATCAAGAAAGCCGCGGCGGGCGTCGGAATGACGCCCGCGTCGAGCACGTCCACACCGGAGCTCGCCAGTCCGGCCGCGACCGCGGCCGAAATGAATTCACCGGAGATCCGAGGATCCCGGGCGAGCACCGCAACGGGCCGACGGCCCTCTGCGCGACGCAACTCCGCGCGGCGGCCCTGAGTCAGGACCGCCGCACTGGCCTGGGCGAGGGCCAGAGCCAGGCCAGCCGTGAGATCACGGTTAGCCAGACCCCGGACGCCGTCCGTGCCAAATAGTCGAGGCATTTTTCTACGGTGCCAATCGACTTAACGCTTGGAGAACTGAGGAGCCTTACGGGCCTTCTTGAGTCCGGCCTTCTTACGCTCCTTGACGCGAGCGTCACGGTTGAGGAAGCCGGCCTTCTTGAGGATGGCGCGGTTGTTCTCTTCGTCGATCTGGTTCAACGAACGCGCGATACCGAGACGCAGGGCACCGGCCTGGCCGGAGGGGCCACCACCGGTGATGCGGGCGATGACGTCGTAGCTGCCGATGAGGTCGAGCACCTTGAACGGGTCGTTGATGAGCTGCTGGTGCAGCTTGTTCGGGAAGTAGTCCCCGAATTCGCGGCCGTTGACGGTGATCGTGCCGGAGCCGGGGACGATGCGCACGCGGGCGATGGCCTGCTTGCGACGTCCGACGGCTGCGCCGGGGACATTGAGGATGGCGCGGGGCGCCTTGGTTACAGTCTCGGTCGGAGTCTCGGTCGAGTAGCTCTCCGGAGCCTGGTCAATCTGATCTGCGATTTTCGCCACGATGGTGTGAATCCTTTTTTCTTAGAATCGAAAAGTCTGGAGGCCGGCGCTACTGAGCGACCTGGGCGAGGGTGTACGGCTTCGGCTGCTGCGCGGCGTGCGGGTGCTCCGGGCCGGCGTAGACCTTGAGCTTGGCCAGCTGGGCGCGGCCGAGCGTGTTCTTCGGCAGCATGCCACGGATGGCCTTCTCGACCGCGCGGGTCGGGTGCTTCTCGAGCATCTCCGAGTAGTTGGTGGCCGTGAGGCCGCCCGGGTAACCGGAGTGGCGGTACGCCATCTTCAGGTCGAGCTTCTTGCCGGTAAGGGCAATCTTCTCGGCGTTGATGATGATGACGAAGTCGCCCATATCCATGTGGGGAGAGAACGTTGCCTTGTGCTTCCCGCGAAGGAGAATGGCGGCGTGGCTGGCAAGACGACCGAGCACGATATCTGTGGCGTCGATGACGACCCAGTCGTGCTGGACTTCGCTTGCCTTGGGAGTGTAAGTGCGCGTCACTATTGAGCTGCTTTCTTGTTCGAACGGAGGTGTTCGTGAATCCCGCTCCGGGTGTGTTCCCAGAGAGGGAACACGATCGATGGAGGGCTCACGTTCGTGTGTCTGGCTGCAACGCACAGACACCAAGGAATAACACTAACGCCGTCGGCCCGGCAGCGCAATTCAACCATTACTCGGTGTCGTCGATGAGCTCCCGGCGCGCGCGCGTTTCGCGGGCCCGCAGAGCGAGCAGTTCGTCGGCCGGATAGCCGACCTCAAGCAGCGTGAGCCCCTGGGCGGGCATCACCTTGAACTCGCTGGTACGGGCCCGCTCGATCCGGAGGTCGACGAGGCGGTCCCCGGACAGCCGCCCCTCCCCCACCGCGACGCAGGCCCCGACCAGCGCGCGCACCATGCTGTGGCAGAAGGCGTCAGCCTGAACGGATGCGACGAGCACACCATCCGGATCGCGGTACCAGCGGAACTCCTGCAGGGTGCGGATCGTGGTGGCCCCGGGCCGCGGCTTGCAGTAGGTGGCGAAGTCGTGCAGGCCGATCAGCGTCGCGGCAGCCGCGTCCATAGCGTCCACGTCGAGGGCGAAGCCGTGCCAGGTGGTGCGGAACCGCTGCAGCGGGTCGTGCCCGACGACGGAGTCGGCGATCCGGTACTCGTAGCGCCGGTAAAGCGCGGAGAACCGGGCGTCGAACCCGGGCGGGGCGAGCACGGAGGATGTGATCACGATTTCGGGCTGGGTGACGAGGATGCCGCTGAGCCGCCGCTGCACCATGACCGCCAGAGGCGTCGGGGGCCGCCCCTTGCCGCGGGAGATGCGCACGAGGCCGTCGGCCTGGTCGGGGTTCAGATCGAAGTGGGCGACCTGCCCGGTCGCGTGCACACCGGCATCCGTTCTCCCGGCCACGGTCAGGATCGGGGTCGGCGGGTGGCTGTGCAGGATGCCGGCCAGCCCGGCCTCGATCTGACCCTGCACGGTGCGGAGGCCCGGCTGCGTCGCCCAGCCGCTCATGCCGGTGCCGTCATAGGCGATGTCGAGCCTGATCCGGGTGGTGCCCGCTGCTTGGGTCTCGTCGGGCGCCGGGGGAAGAATCACGGAGGTAAGTGTACGGTCCGGTCCGGGTTATCGTAGAACCCGGACCTCGGTCCCCACCTGTCATGAAAATCTGCCGCCCCCGCCCTCTGACGCTCATCCGGACTCCGTGAACGTGCCCACCAAACGCCTGGCCGGTCTCGACGGCCTGCGTGGCATCGCCGTCGTTCTGGTCGTGGTGTTCCACTTCTTCCCCGCGGTGCTTCCCGGCGGATTCATCGGGGTCGACGTCTTTTTCGTGATCAGCGGGTTCCTGATCACGGGCCTCCTCATCACCGAACGGGACGAAACCTCGCGGATCGCGCTCGGTCGATTCTGGAAACGGCGGGCGCTGCGCCTGGTGCCGGCACTGGTCCCGCTGGTGCTGATCCTGTGCACTGCCGCCTGGCTGATCGGCGGCGACGTGCTGGTGGGCCTCGGCTGGCAGCTGCTCGGCGCGATCACCTTCGGCTACAACTGGGTGTCGATCGCCGGGTCGGCGAGTTACTTCAGCGCCACGGCGCCGGAACTGTTCCGCAACCTGTGGTCGCTGGCGGTGGAGGAGCAGTTCTACCTGATCTGGCCGTTCGCTCTCCTCGGCCTGCTGCTGGTGAGGAGCGGCCGGCTTCGCCTGGCACTCGTCGCCGGCCTGGCCCTGGCCTCTGCCGTCTGGATGGGGCTGCTATACGACCCCGCCGACCCCACCCGGGTGTACTACGGCTCGGACACGCACAGCTTCGGGCTCTTCACCGGTGCCGCGCTCGCGCTGCTGCTGCGCCGTTCGGGCCTCCCGGACGGCACGGCACCCCGCCTCGCCGCCCTGCGCGAGCGCTGGCGGCCGTGGCTGGGTCGGCTCGCCCTGGCCGGGGTTCTGGCGGCGGCGTTCGCCCTGCCCGACACCGGCCTGGCGACCTATCGAGGCGGACTGATGCTGGTGAGCCTGCTGACCGCGGTCGTGATCTGGGCGGCCGTGCGCGGGCCAGGCTTCGGCCAGGCGCTGGATACCGCGCCGCTGCGCTACCTGGGTGAACGCTCCTACGGCATCTATCTGTGGCACTGGCCGGTGCTCGTGCTCGCCCAGGGGGCGTGGCCGGCGGCCGCCGCGTCGCCGACCGTGCTGACGAGCATCGGAGTCGGGGTGCTGGCGGGCGCGCTGACGCTGCTGGCGGCCGGTGGATCGTACCGCTGGCTGGAACTTCCCGTGCGCACGAAGGGGGTGCGCGGCAGCATCCGTCGCCTGCGGCAGGGCACGAGCGGCGCGCGCACGATCCGCATGCCCGGCAGGCTCGTCTGGTTCGGCCTGTTCGGCGCCGCCGCGCTGTTTCTGGCGACCGGCACGACCGCGGCGCTGCTCACCGCTCCCGCCCAGACGAGCGCCCAGAGCGAGATCGAACGCGGCCAGAAGGCACTGGATGCTGCGCAGCGGCAGGCCGTGCAGAACGCACGGCGCGCGTCCCGGCCGGCCGTCAGCGCCATTGAACGCGCGGCGCCCGGGGACCTGATCACGGCCGTGGGCGACTCGGTGATGCTCGCCTCGGCCCCCGAGCTGCAGGCCGGCTTCCCGGGGATCGCGATCGATGCCACCGTCTCACGGGGCATGGGGGCTGCCCCCGACATCCTGGCCACCCAAGCCGAGGCCGGCACGCTCCGGCCGGTGGTCGTCGTGGGCCTCGGCACCAACGGGCCGATCCGTTCGAGTCAGCTGGCGGCCATCCGCGCGGTGATCGGCCCGGACCGGGAGCTGATCCTGATCACTGCCTTCGCCGAACGTGACTGGACGGCCGGGGTCAACGCCAGCCTGGCCGAGTACGCTGCCCGGCACCGCACGGTCGAGCTGGCCGATTGGAGCACGGCGATCGCCTCGCACACGGATGTGCTCGCAAACGACAACATCCATCCCGGTCCGGCCGGCGGTCGGATCTATGCCGACGTCATCCGGGCCGCTCTGGAACGGCTCGCCGAGCCGCCGCCGCAGCCGGGCCTCGAGGCGTATCGCCTGCCCGACCCTGCCGGGTCACCCTCTTTCCGGCCGCCGCTGCTGCCGTGACCAAGGCCGGGTCGGCCGGGTCGGCCGGGTCGGCGGGTGCGGGTCCCGGGTGGGACTAGAGCTCAATGGTGAAGGCGAGACTGCGGGTGGTGGGCGTGAAACCCATGCCGAGGTACAGGTTCAGCGCGCCGGTCGGACTTTCGGAGTCGACGACCAGGGTCGCCCGGGCCAGACCCTCGGTGCGTGCGGCATGCAAATGCAGGCCCAGCAGGGTCCGCGCGATGTGTTTGCCCCGCCATCCGTCGATGACGCCGACGAGGTCGACGTGGCTGCCGGTGTAGCCCTGGTTCAGCCAGTCGTCCTCGTTGACCGTGGCCAGGGTGAAGCCCACGACCTTCGGGGTGCCGTCGGGGCCGGCCGCGAGGGCCAGGTATGAGAGGTCGGGGCGGAATTTGCGACTCGTCACGAAGGAGTCCCAAGCATCGTCGCTCATCGGCTGGCTGGCCCAGTGATCCCGGAACGACGAGTCGCGCGCTTCGTGAACGGCCGCAGAGAGCTCCGAGGTAAACCGGATGACGCGGATGTCAACCGGAAGGTCGATCTCGGGGATCAGCTCGTCGAGGCGCCGCTCGAGGGACTGGAAGTACCGGGCGCATTCCATGCCGAGGCGCCGGAACAGACGGGTGCTGCGGTACGCGGTCTCCTCGGTGTAGGCGAGGATCCAGCGTGGAACCGAGGGATCGTCGGTGGCGAGCTGCTGCTCGGCCCGGCCCAGCTGCCACGCGAGCAGCTCGCGGCCGATTCCGCGTCCGCGGTAGTCGGGGTGCACCCCGCCGACCAGGATCGCGCGGGCCAGCGTCTCGCCCGGCGGCGCCATCACCATCCCCATCGCCACGAGGGTGCCGTCGGCGGCGAACCCGATCAGGGAATCCCGCTCCGGATGGAAGTAAGACAGACCGAAGTCCCGCTCGATTCCCTCCCGCGTCGTCAGGTGGTACGGATGGTCCGCCTTGCCGACCGCGCAAGTGAACTGCCACAGGTCGTCGGCGTCCGACACCGTTGCCGGACGCCACCGGGCGATCTCAGGGTGGGCGGGCCCCGGCGCGTCGAGCGGCGGGGCTGCACGCCGACGCGGGCCCTGATTCTGGGTTCCGCTCAGGCGTTCCATGGCCAATATTGTAGCCGGGGCCCCGCGAGGGTGCTAGCCCGTCGCCGGGGCACAGAGAGGGGCCCGACCGAAGTCGGGCCCCTCTCAATTCAACACAGCGATTCAGTTGAGCCGATACAGCGCAGAGTGCTTACTTGGATTCCTCAGCGGCAGCGACATCATCCTCGACGACGTCAGCTTCGACAGCAGCATCCTCGACGACGACCTCGGCCGGAGCCTCGGCATCGGGCGCTGCCGCGGCGGGCTTGGAAGCAGCCTTGGCGAAGGAGCGCTTGACCTTCGGGGTGACGGGCTCGAGAACGAGCTCCATCTGTACCATCGAAGCGTTGTCGCCCTTGCGGAAGCCGAGCTTCGTAATGCGGGTGTAACCGCCCTCACGAAGGGCAACCTGAGGTGCGATCTCGGTGAAGAGCTCGTGCACGACGGTCTTGTCGCCGATAGTGGCAAGCACGCGACGACGGGCGTGCAGGTCACCCTTCTTTGCGAAGGTGATCAGTCGCTCGGCGACCGGACGCAGGCGCTTGGCGCGCGTCTCGGTCGTCTTGATGGACTTGTGGGTGAATAGGGATGCGGCCAGGTTGGCGAGCATGAGGCGCTCGTGGGCCGGTCCGCCTCCGAGGCGGGCTCCCTTAGTGGGGGTAGGCATTGGTTATCTCCAGTATCAAAGTCGAAAGTCAGTCTGAACGACTGCTTTAGATGGTTTCTTCGTCGTAGCCGCTGTAGAAGTGGGCGCCGTCGAATCCGGGCACCGAGTCCTTCAGGGACAGTCCGAGCTCAACGAGCTTGTCCTTGACCTCATCCACCGACTTCTGTCCGAAGTTGCGGATGTTCATCAGCTGGGTCTCCGAGAGGGCGACCAGTTCGCTGACGTTGTTGATGCCCTCGCGCTTGAGGCAGTTGTACGAGCGAACCGACAGATCGAGGTCTTCGATCGGAATCGACAGCTCGGTCGACAGCACGACATCGACCGGCGCGGGGCCGATTTCGATGCCCTCGGCGGCGGTGTTCAGCTCACGGGCCAGACCGAACAACTCGGTCAGCGTACGACCGGCGGATGCGATGGCGTCGCGAGGCGAAATGGCCGACTTGGTCTCCACGTCAACGACGAGGCGGTCGAAGTCGGTGCGCTCACCGGCACGAGTTGCCTCGACACGGTAGGTCACCTTGAGCACGGGCGAGTAGATCGAGTCAACCGGAATCTGGCCGGCCTCAGAGTACTCGTTGCGGTTCTGGGTGGCCGACACGTAGCCGCGGCCGCGTTCGATGGTCAGTTCGAGTTCGAACTTGGCCTTGTCGTTCAGCGTGGCGATGACCAGCTCGGGGTTGTGCACCTCGACACCGGCCGGAGCCGAGATGTCGGCGGCCGTGACCTGGCCGGCACCCTGCTTGCGCAGGTACGCGGTGATGGGCTCGTCGTGCTCGCTGGAGATGACGAGGCCCTTGATGTTGAGGATGATCTCGGTGACGTCTTCCTTGACACCGGGAACGGTGCTGAACTCGTGCAGCACACCGTCGATCCGGATGCTGGTGACAGCGGCTCCGGGGATCGATGACAGGAGGGTGCGGCGCATCGAGTTGCCGAGGGTGTAACCGAAACCAGGCTCAAGAGGTTCGATGACGAACCTGGATCGGAACTCCGAGATGTTCTCTTCGGTGAGCGTGGGGCGCTGTGCAATAAGCACTGTTGATTCCTTTCGGCTAAGTGTCCGCTATATGACACTTGCGTGGCGAGGTTTTGAGTTGTGTGTCTCTCGACAAGCCCGACAATCGAGCACATCGTCGAACGAGGGAGGGGTGATGCCCCACGACCCGCCACAGCCGGGCCCGTCTTGTGACGGGCCCGGCCGATGGCGAGATGCCGGTTGGTTAGACGCGACGACGCTTGGGCGGACGGCATCCGTTGTGCGCCTGGGGGGTGACGTCGTTGATCGAACCGACCTCGAGGCCAGCGGCCTGGAGCGAACGGATCGCGGTCTCGCGGCCCGATCCCGGTCCCTTGACGAAGACGTCAACCTTTTTCATGCCGTGCTCCTGCGCCTGGCGGGCAGCCGACTCGGCAGCCAGCTGCGCGGCGAACGGGGTCGACTTGCGCGAACCCTTGAAGCCGACTCCACCCGAGGACGCCCAGCTGATGACCGCACCGGTGGTGTCAGTGATCGAGACGATGGTGTTGTTGAAGGTGCTCTTGATGTGGGCCTGGCCCACAGCGACGTTCTTCTTTTCTTTCTTGCGCGGCTTCCGAACGGCCGACTTTGGTGCTGCCATGAATTTCTCCTGAATCCTAAAGGCGAGACGGGCCAGGCCGAGGCCTAGCGCGCCTTCTTCTTGCCGGCTACGGTGCGCTTCGGGCCCTTGCGGGTGCGAGCGTTGGTCTTGGTGCGCTGGCCACGAACGGGCAGGCCCTTGCGGTGGCGGATGCCCTCGTAGCTGCCGATCTCGACCTTGCGGCGGATGTCAGCGGCAACCTCACGGCGGAGGTCACCCTCAACCTTGAAGGTTCCTTCGATGTAGTCACGGAGGGCGACGAGCTGCTCGTCACTCAGGTCCTTGACTCGGATGTTTCCATCGATTTCAGTGTCGGCGAGGGTCTTGAGTGCCCTCGTGCGGCCAACACCAAAGATGTAAGTCAGTGCAACTTCCACGCGCTTATCGCGAGGAATATCAACGCCGGCTAGACGTGCCATTGTGGCTTCTCCTGTATATGAGTGGAGGTCTGTGACAGTGCCTGTTCATCGGCCTCCAACCGATGGTGTCCCCCCGAAGGGTTCCCGGCACTGCTATTTTCTGTATTCAGTTGCATCTCAACCGACTCGACCGTGATCGAGCCTGTCGAGATCAGCCCTGACGCTGCTTGTGACGAGGGTTCTCGCAGATGACCATCACGTTGCCATTACGGCGGATGACCTTGCACTTGTCGCAGATCTTCTTGACGCTGGGCTTGACCTTCATGGTGTGTCCTTGTATTCGCTGTCTTCGTACCCCAGGAACGCCTCGGGCCGTTACTTACAGCACTCTCTACTTGTAGCGGTAAACGATCCGGCCGCGAGTCAGGTCGTACGGGCTCAGCTCCACGATCACACGATCCTCCGGGAGAATACGGATGTAGTGCTGACGCATCTTGCCTGAAATGTGGGCAAGAACTTTGTGGCCGTTGCTCAACTCGACGCGAAACATCGCGTTGGGAAGAGCTTCGACTACCGCGCCCTCGATTTCGATGACACCGTCTTTTTTGGCCATAACTCACTATCGCTAGGGTATTGATTGCTGGTCGTGCGTGGATTGTGGTGCACTGATACGCCGCATACGTGCGCACAAGACACCAAGGATTTACTCTATGGTACGGAGTTGCCTTTTGGCAATTCTTCCCTATAATCCCTCGCGGGATTCTCCGCTCAGAGGGCCTTCTGCACCGCGGCCACGACCAGGACCACGTCGGCGAACAGCGGATGCGCGGCGTCCAGGCCGCACACCGACGCGGTGAACGATTCGGCTGTCTCGGCGCGCAGCATCCGTTGCAGCAGGGCGCTCTGCTCATCGTCGGCGACGTCGAACCGGAGTGCGGCTTCGACGGCTGCGAGCAGCGCGACCGGGCGGGTGCCGTGTTCGGCGATCTCGGCGGCAGGGCCGATGAACCGTTCGTGGCGGCTGAGCTTGCGCAGCGGCTGGCGGCCGACGCGCTCTACCGTGTCGGGCAGGGACGGGTTGGCGAAGCGCACCAGGATCTTCTCCCGGTAGGCGCGCTGGGCGTCTACGTCGAGGCCGTGCTTGGCCACGAGCAGGGCCGAGGTTTCCTCGAGCACCGCTCGGACGCCGTCCAGCACCGCCGGCACCAGGAGCGCGTCGGAGATCTTGGAAGCCCCGGCGACACCGCCGAGGTAGGCGACGGTCGCGTGTCCGGTGTTCACCGTGAACAGCTTGCGCTCGATATACGGCGCGAGATTGTCGACGAAAGTCGCACCCGGGATGACCGGCACGACGCCGTTGAAGGCGCCCTGCTCGATGACCCACTCGTAGAAGGCCTCGACGGTTACGTCGATGCCGTCGCTCTCGGCCTGGCCGGGCACGATGCGGTCGACTGCCGTGTTGGCGAAGACGACGCGCTCGGCCACAGCCGCTCGCTCCGGCTCCGGCACGTTGGCCCAGAGCTGTTCGGCGAGGACATCCGTGGCGTTGATGGCGTTCTCGCACGCCATCACGGCCAGGGGCGGCAACTCGGCCGACCGCCGCCCCAGTCCGGCCGCGATGACCGGTGCCACGAAGCGGAGGACGGTGGGGCCGACCGCGGTGGTGACGATATCGGCCGTCGCGATCTCGTCGATCAGTACGGCCTCATCCGTGGCGCTGTTGATGGCCCGGAAAGTGTCGACCACGCGGGTGGTCGACACTTCCCCTGCCTCGTGCACGGCGTAGCTGCCGGCAGCCTGCAAAGCGTCGATCAGGGAGATGTTCACATCGGCGAAGACAACCTCGTATCCGGCATCGTGAAGCAGGAGGCCGACAAATCCGCGGCCGATGTTCCCTGCACCGAAGTGAATGGCCTTCATTCTGCGTTTACCTCCTCGAGGAGCATGAAGATGTCCTCTGCTGTGACGGCGTCAATCAATTTCTGCACTTCGTCCTCGTCCGAGAAGACGATCGCGATCTTCTGCAGGATTTCGAGGTGCTCATTGTTGAGCCCCGCGATCCCGACGGCGAAACGCACCTGCTGGCCGTTCCAATCGATCGGTTCGGCGTAACGCACGAGCGACAGGGCCGACCGGACGATCGACTCCTTGGCGTCGTTGGTCCCGTGCGGGATCGCCAGGAAATTTCCCATATAGGTCGACACGCTGGCTTCGCGGTCGAACATCGAGTCGACGTAGTTTTCGCGCACGGCGCCTGCGGTGACGAGCAGGGCGCCGGCCTCACGGATTGCGTCGAGCTTCGTGGTGGCCGACCCCGCGGCCACGACGTTGCCCAGTTCCAGAATGCGGTCGGTCATCGCGCTACCTCCTCGGCCGCCTGGCCCTGAATCAGGGCGACGACGTCATCGTATTTCGGGCTGTTCATGAAATTCTCGACCGAGACATGCGTCGAGTCAGGAGACTTCGACTGGGCCCGGGCGGTCAGGTCCTGGTGCGTGATGACCAGGTCGGCCGTGCCGTCGAGGTTCGCGATCGCCTGGTTGGTCACGGTGATGCCGTCGAGACCGGCCTTCTTGATCTTGTTACGCAGCACCGAAGCGCCCATGGCGCTGGAGCCCATTCCGGCGTCGCACGCGAAGATGATGTTCTTGACACGGCGAGCGGCGGTGGCCGAAGTGCCGGAGGCTCCGAGGCCGCCGAGGATGGTGCTGGCCTTGCCCTTGTTTGCTTCGGTCTTGGCGATGGCCTCGGCCATGTCACCGGTATCGCCGGCGGTCAGGTCGCGCTTGCGGCTGGCACGGAGGATGACGGCTGCGATCAGGAATGACACCGTGGCGGCGCCGATGACGGAGAGGATGACGCCGACGTAGCTGCCCGGGGCGGTCTGGATCAGGATAGCGATGATGCTGCCGGGTGAGGCTGGGGCGCGCAGGCCGGTTGCGAAGGCCACGTTGATGGCCACACCGGTCATGCCGCCGCCGACTGCGGCGAGGAGCAGTGCCGGCTTCATCAGCACGTACGGGAAGTAGATCTCGTGGATGCCGCCGAAGAAGTGGATGATGATGGCGCCCGGTGCGCTTGCCCGTGCGATGCCGACTCCAAAGAAGGAGAAGGCGAGCAGGATGCCCAAGCCGGGGCCGGGGTTCGCCTCGAGCAGGAACAGCACCGACTGGCCGTTTTCAGCAACCTGCTGCACACCGATCGGCGTGAGCACGCCATGGTTGATGGCGTTGTTGAGGAACAGGATCTTGCCGGGCTCGATGAAGATGCTGGCGATGGGCAGCAGGCTGTTGGAGACGAGCCAGTCGACGATCATCTCGAGGAAATTGCTGATCCCGGTCACGAGCGGGGCGATTCCGAAGAACGCACCCAGCGCGAGGATCATTCCGAGAATACCGGACGCGAAGTTGTCGACCAGCATCTCGAACCCGGGCTTGATCTTGCCGGCCCAGAGGCTGTCAAGCTTCTTCAGGAGGTACGCGGATCCCGGGCCGACGATCATGGCGCCGATGAACATCGGGATCTCGCTGCCCACGATGACACCCATGGTCGCGATCGAGGCGATGACCGCACCACGCGTTCCGTAGACCATCCGGCCACCGGTGTTGGCGATCAGGAGCGGCAGCAAGTACACGATCATCGGTCCGACGAGCGTTTCCAAGGTCGCGTTCGGGGTCCAACCGGTCGGAATGAAGAATGCGGTGATCAATCCCCACGCGATGAATGCAGGGATGTTGGGCATGACCATTCCGCTGAGGAAGGTTCCGAAGCGCTGAACGTGCACACGGGTTCCTCCGCTCTTGGTCTTGGTAGCTGACGTCGTCGTCATTTCTCTGCCTTTCGTAGGGATGCGATGAGGAGTTGCCCCGTCACGTTGCGACTTATTCAAGTCTGACCAAGGTGGTCGTGCGGGGCCACCAGAGATTTTTCCGCACCCCCGGAAATCTCGTGGCAGAGATCCGGCCGGGAGCGGCGTGGGAGACTTGCTTTTTACTTGGGAGTTTCATGCAATGAGCGACAAACAGACACGGATGCTGGATTTTCTGTCGCAGACACCGGCCTGGGTTACCGCCGGCGAGCTTGCCGACCTCCTGGGCGTCACGCCCCGAACCGTGCGCAGCTACGTCACGAACCTGAAACTGGCAGCCGGGCCGCTCGAGATCATCGAGTCGGGGCCGGCCGGGTACCGGCTGGACCTCGAGGCGTTCGCCGTGTTCCGCGCCAGGGGGCGCATTCACTCGGACGAAGCCGAGACCCCGACGGATCGCCTTTACGCTTTGGTGCGCCGGCTCACGGAGTCCCACGAGGGGCTCGACGTCTACGCTCTGTCCGCCGAGCTGTTCGTCAGCGACTCCACGATCGACTCCGACCTGACCAAGGTGCGGCAGCTACTGCCCGCCACCGGGCTCACGCTCACCCGCCACGGCAGCGTGGTCACGCTCGCCGGCTCCGAGACCGACCGGCGGAGGCTGCTCAGCCGGCTGTTCCGCGAGGAGAGTTCGCGCGGTCTGCTCGAACTCGAGGCGATCCAGCGCGAGTTCGCCTCCGAGAGCCTCGGAGAGTTCAAGACGGATCTGATCGCGATGCTCGACTCGCAGGGGTATTTCGTCAACGAGTACGGCACCAACGACGTTCTACTCCATGTCGCCATCGCCATCGACCGGGTCACGAGGCGCACCTCCCCCGTGGTGGCCGAGACCGCGGCATCCGTCGGCTCCCCCGACGCGATGACCCTCGCCCTCTCCGGGCTGATCGTGCGCCACTTCCACGTCGAACTGGGTGTCGGTGACCTCGACTACATCGCACTCCTGCTCAAGACCCGGGTGATCACACCCGGGCAGGACCAGCCGGCGCAGGTTCTGATCGAGAGCTTCGTCCGCCCCGAAGATCTCGACGCCGTGCGCCGGATCGTCGGCCAGGCCGGGGACGAGTTCCTGCTGGACCTCGCGGAGGAGAACTTCATCGTGAGGCTCACGCTGCACGTGCGCAACCTGATCAACCGGGCGACAGACCGCTCGTACTCGCACAACCCGCTCACCAGGTCGATCAAGACGTCCTACCCGATGATCTATGAGGTCGCCGTCTACATCGCCAGCCAGTTGCAGCGGCAGGAACAGATCGTGATCAACGACGATGAGATCGCGTACATCGCGATGCACGTCGGTGCCCACCTTCAGCAGCAGTCCCGGCGCGAGGACCTGGTCACGTGCGCTCTGATCTGCCCGAACTATTACGACATGCACGTGCTGCTGCGCGAACGGATCGAGCGGGTCCTCGGTGACGAGCTCGAAGTTGTGTCGGTGGTAACCCGCAGCGACGTCGACTGGAAGGCCCTGGATGCGAAACTCGTGCTCTCCACCATCGAACCGCAGTCGCCGGCCGAGGCCGTCATCGTGATCCAGCCGTTCCTGACCGAGGCCGACATCGACCGCGTGCGGAAGGCCGCCAGCCGCATCCGCCGTCTTCGGCGTCGCGCCGCTCTCAAGGACGAGCTGCTGCAATTCTTCGACGAGTCCCTGTTCGCGCACAACTTCCACGCCGCTGACGAGACCGCGATGATCCGCGCTCTCGGCGAACGGATGATCACACACGGCGATATCGACGAGAGCTACATCGACGGCGCGATCGAGCGCGAGCTCATGTCGTCGACGGCGTTCACGGACAACGTGGCGGTGCCGCACTCGATGTCGATGACGGCAATCCGTACCTCGATCGCCGTCGTGATCAACGACACACCCATGGCGTGGGGCGAGAACCGCGTCAACGTGGTGGCGATGGTCGCTTTCAGCGCCGCCGGGCGCAAGAGCTTCCAGACCGTCTTCGACCAGTTCGTGGAGGTCTTCTCAGACCGGGCCGACGTGCAGCGGCTGGTCAAGCGGTCGGTGGACTTCGCATCCTTCATCGACGAGCTCGTGCACCTGATGGACCAGTAGGCCACCGGTCGGGCTACTTCTTCGTTTCAGCCCAGTCACGCGTCTTGTACGCATAGATCGCGGCATCGAGCGCTTCGTCGCCGTTCTGCGAGGCGAAGACGGTCTCCTCCAGCAGGGCGATGCCGACCCCGGCGTGCACGGCCTGAAGGCGGATCTTCTCAAACCTGGGTGCCAGGTGGGGACCCACTAGAAGCACGTCGACCGGGCCGAGGGAGGCCGGCAGATCCGATTCGCTCCCCGCGAAGACGTGGACATCCAGGCCGCGGGCCGCGGCGGTGTGCCGAACCCGATGTGCAACAAAGGCACTGGAGGCGCCAGCACCGCAGACGATGAGAATCTTCATGGAATCGCTCTTTCCCTGAGCCGCGACGGACGGTTTGCCCTCTCCTCCATCCTCCCGCCTCCGGAGTCCCGGAGAGACCAGATCCCCGCCCCCGAGCGCGGCTGGTTCGGGCCGTGTGTGGCTCCGGGAGCGGGTTCCGATTGCCGCGGGTGAGGGGCGATCGCGGGTGGCGGGTGAGTGGCGATTGGTCCATTTCTCGGACAGGCGAGAAGTTGACCGCAGCGCGGGGTGGATGCGCGCTGCAACCGCCGTCTCGTACGAGCCCGGAGCCCGGGGTCGACTCACCCCGAACGAATTCGACGGAGATTCTGCCCAAAAAACCGCTTTCGGGCACGAAAACGGGTGTTTGACCCAAAATCTCCGTCGAATTGGTTTGGCATCGGGCACGGCATTTCGCGTGCGGAACGGCGTCCACGCAGTGCGGTGAGATCCGACGTTCCGTGTGCGGCTGGTTCGGGCCGTGTGCGACTACGGGAGCGGAACGGGCGTGATGCCGAGCGGGGCCAGCCCCGCAGCGCCGCCGTCGGCGGCGGTGAGCACCCAGATGCCGTCCTTGTGCACGGCCACGCTGTGCTCCCAGTGCGCGGCGGCCAGGCCGTCGCTGGTGGCGACGGTCCAGTCGTCGTCGCGCACGAACGTCTCGATGGACCCCATGACGACCATGGGCTCGATCGCGATCACGAGACCGGGCTTCACGTCCGGACCCTTCTGGCGAACGCGATAGTTGAACACGGGCGGGGCCTCGTGCATGGACCGGCCGATGCCGTGACCGACATAGTCGGTGAGGATTCCGTAGTCCCCCTGAGACTCGACGTAGTCCTCGATGGCATCGCCGACCTCGTTGAGGTGACGCGCCACCGCGAGCCGGGCGATCCCGTGCCACAGCGACTGCTCCGTGACGTGCGACAGTTTCTCGCGCTCGGCGACGACCTCGGGCCGGGCCGGGTCCGGAATCACGAAGGAGAAGGCCGCGTCGCCGTTCCAGCCGTCGATGATGGCACCGCTGTCGATCGACACGATGTCGCCGGCGGCGAGCACGCGAGCCCCCGGGATGCCGTGCACGACATCCTCGTTGACGGACGCGCAGACCGTGTGGTGGTAGCCCTGCTCCAGCTTGAAGTTCGGCAGGCCGCCTCGAGCCACGATGGCCGCCTCGGCGGCCGCGTCGAGCTCGAGGGTGGTCGCACCGACCCGGATGGCCGCCCGGGCCGCATCCAGGGATGCGGCCGTGGCCAGTCCGGGCGCGATCATCAACCGCATCTGCGCCGGCGACTTGTAGATGGATCGTCGAAGGCTCATGGTGAAGATCTCTGCAAACTGCTGAGGACGCGCACGCTGGGCGTGCACGACCGGGTTAGGAGGCGCTGGCTGCGTCTCCGCTGGTGACGGGCACGCTGGTGACGGGCACGCTAGTGACGGGCACGCTAGTGACGGGCACGCTAGTGACGGGCACGCTAGTGACGGGCACGCTGGTGACGGGCACGCTGGTGACGGGCACGGAGAGTCCGCGCCCGGTCAGCGCCGCAAGGATGCGCCCGGTCACTTCGTCGACGGCGCCGAGGCCGTCGACCGTGACCACGAGACCGCGGGAGGAGTAAACGTCGATCAGAGGAGATGTCTGCTCCTCGTAGACGGAGAGGCGGTGCCGGATGACGTCAGCGGTGTCGTCCGCACGCCCCTGCTCGGCGGCACGCTTGAGGAGTCGGGCGACGACCTCTTCGGTGTCGGCGACGATCAGCACGACGGCGTCGAGTCCGTCACCGTCGGCCTCCAGCAACCGGTCCAGTTCCAGAACCTGCTCCTGCGTGCGCGGGTAGCCGTCCAGCAGGAATCCCCCGGTGGCGTCGGGCTGCTGCAACCGATCGGACACGATCGCGTTGGTGAGGGAATCGGGCACGTACGCGCCGGCATCCATGAACGCCTTGACTTGAAGACCCAGCTCGGTGTCGTTCTTCACGTTGAAGCGGAAGATGTCACCGGTGGAGATGGCCGGAACGTCGAAGGCCTCGGACAGGCGCTCGGCCTGAGTTCCCTTGCCCGCGCCGGGCGGGCCGATCAGCAGCAAACGGGTCATCGGAGAAGCCCTTCGTAGTGGCGCTGCTGGAGTTGCGCGTCGATCTGTTTGACCGTCTCGAGTCCGACACCGACCACGATCAGGATGCTGGCGCCACCGAACGGGAAGTTCTGGTCGGCTCCGATCGCGGAGAACGCGATCAGC
Organism: Cryobacterium sp. Sr3; assembly: GCF_004402835.1. Taxonomy (NCBI): domain Bacteria; kingdom Bacillati; phylum Actinomycetota; class Actinomycetes; order Micrococcales; family Microbacteriaceae; genus Cryobacterium; species Cryobacterium sp. Sr3. The sequence goes on from NZ_SOFA01000049.1 coordinate 57,321, forward strand.
GGCAGCAGGGCGATCAGGCCCAGGTACAGGGCACCGGGCAGCGTCACCCGGGTGAGAACGAAGTCCAGGTACTCGGCGGTCGGACGACCGGCACGGATGCCCGGGATGAATCCGCCGTACTTCTTCATGTTGTCGGCGACCTCTTCGGGGTTGAAGGTGATCGCGACATAGAAGTAGGTGAATCCGACGATGAGGAGGAAGTACAGCGCCATGTAGAGCGGATCGTTGCCCTGCGTGAGGTTGTTGGTGACCCAGGTGACCCACGCTGCCGGCGCCTGTCCGGCCGCCGGCTGGTTGAACTGCGCGATCAGGGCCGGAAGGTACAGCAGTGACGACGCGAAAATGACGGGCACGACGCCGGCCATGTTCACCTTGATCGGGATGTACGTGTTGTTCCCGCCGTAGGTGCGGCGTCCGACCATCCGTTTGGCGTACTGCACCGGGATGCGACGCTGGGACTGCTCGACGAAGACCACCGCGGCGACCACGACCAGACCGACCGCGATCACAATCATGAGGATGTCGAGGCCCTTCTGCTGCCCGATGGAGGCCAGCGATCCCGGAAAGAGGGCTGCGATCGAGGTGAAGATCAACAGTGACATGCCGTTGCCGATGCCGCGCTCGGTGATGAGCTCACCCATCCACATGATCAGGCCAGTACCGGCGGTCATGGTGATGACCATGAGCATGATGGCGTACCAGGCGTCGTTGGTGAGCAGCTGCGAGCACTCGGCGCTGGCGGACGTGCCGTAGAGCGCTCCGCTGCGGGCCACCGTGATCAGCGTCGTCGACTGAAGGATCGCGAGGGCGATGGTGAGGTACCGAGTGTACTGGGTGAGCGTGCCCTGTCCGGACGCGCCTTCCTTGTGCAGTGTCTCAAAATGTGGGATGACCACGCGCAGGAGCTGCACGATGATCGAGGCCGTGATGTACGGCATGATGCCGAGCGCGAAGACCGACAGTTGCAGCAGCGCGCCGCCGCTGAAGAGGTTGACGAGCTCATAGAGGCCGCTGGCGTCCTGGTTCGCCGCCAGACACGATTGAACGTTTCCGAAGTCGACGAAGGGGGCAGGGATGAACGAGCCCAGTCGGAACAGGGCAACGATACCCAAGCTGAACCCGATTTTCCTGCGCAGGTCGGGTGTGCGGAATATCCGCGCGATGGCGCTGAACACAATGCCTCCAGTTAATAACGTGAAAAACGAGCTTGTCGAGACCAGCATCGAAAGATTTCGATTGGTGGCCTCGACAAGCTCGCTCAGCGTCTGCGGACTTACTTGATTGAGCCACCCGCAGCGACGATCTTCTGCTCTGCTGAGCCGGAGACCTTATCCACTGCAATGTTCAGCTTAACCGCAATGTCACCATTGCCGAGAACCTTGACCTTCTCGTTGTCGCGAACGGCACCCTTGGCGACCAGGTCGGCGATGGTTACATCGCCGCCGTTCGGGTAAAGCTCGGCGAGCTTCTCGAGGTTGACGACCTGGTACTCGACGCGGAACGGGTTCTTGAACCCGCGCAGCTTCGGAGTACGCATGTGCAGCGGCATCTGGCCACCCTCAAACCCGATGCGCACGTTGTAGCGCGCCTTCGTACCCTTGGTTCCACGGCCGGCGGTCTTACCCTTGGATCCTTCACCACGACCGACACGCATGCGCGACTTCTTGGCTCCGGGGGCGGGGCGAAGGTGGTGAACCTTCAGAACCTGCTCGCGCTTCTCTGTCGGAGCAGCCTTCACTCCGACCTTGGCGGAGGCAGCCTTTTTGGGGGCTGCCTTCTGTGCAGTGGCGGGCTTGGCGGCTGCCGTGGCAGCTTCCTTCTCGTCAGCCATTAGTCAATCTCCTCGACCTTTACAAGGTGAGCAACGGTGTTGACGTAGCCACGGTTCTGCGAGTTGTCCTCGCGAATCGTGACTGCGCCAATGCGCTTGAGACCCAGGCTGCGAAGCGTGTCGCGCTGGTTCTGCTTCTCACTAATTTTGGACTTGATCTGTGTCACTTTGAGGCGAGCCATCAGGCACCTGCCTTTGCTGCAGCTGCAGCTGCTGCTGCGGCGGCGTCGGCACGCAGGAAGCGCGCCGGAGCGACGTCTTCGTACGCGAGGCCACGACGAGCCGCAACTGCACGCGGCTCTTCGAGCTGGTGCAGGGCCTCGACCGTGGCGTGAACGATGTTGATGGTGTTCGACGAACCGAGCGACTTGCTGAGGACATCGTGGATGCCCGCGCACTCGAGAACGGCGCGCACCGGACCACCGGCGATAACGCCGGTGCCGGCGGCGGCGGGACGCAGCAGGACGACGCCGGCTGCGGCTTCACCCTGCACGGGGTGCGGGATCGTCAGACCGACGCGGGGAACGCGGAAGAAGTTCTTCTTCGCTTCTTCGACGCCCTTGGAAATGGCGGTCGGCACCTCGCGGGCCTTGCCATATCCAACGCCGACGAGGCCGTTTCCGTCACCGACGACGACGAGAGCGGTGAAGCTGAAGCGACGACCACCCTTCACCACCTTGGAAACGCGGTTGATGGTGACGACGCGCTCCAGGAACTGGCTCTTGTCGGCATCGCGGCTTCCGCGGTCCTTGTTCGGGTTGCGCTCACGACCGCCACGACGAGCCTCACGAGGCTCGTTCTGGGCAGGTGCCGTTGAGGCAGCGGTTTCGACGGGTGCCTCTGCGGCCACCACGGTCTCCTTGGTTGCTGTGCTAGCGGTTTCAGTGCTCACAGGTTCAATCCACCCTCTCGAGCTCCATCGGCGATCGCAGCGACGCGTCCTGCGTACTTGCTTCCGCCACGGTCAAATACGACAGCGTCGATGCCGGCGGCCTTCGCACGCTCGGCGACGAGTTCGCCGACCTTGCGGGCCTTGGCGGTCTTGTCACCATCGAAGGTGCGCAGACCGTCTTCGAGCGTGGACGCCGAAGCAAGGGTGAAACCCTTGCTGTCATCGACGACCTGCACGAACACGTGGCGAGCCGAACGGGTCACGACGAGACGCGGACGAAGCGCGGTCCCCTCGATCTTTTTGCGAAGACGTGCATGCCTGCGTCCGCGGGCAGCGGCCTTGCTCTTACCTCTAGTTCCGAGACCCATGGTTATTTACCACTCTTTCCGGCCTTGCGGCGAACAATCTCGCCGGCGTAACGCACACCCTTGCCCTTATAGGGCTCCGGCTTGCGAATCTTACGGATGTTGGCGGCGACCTCGCCGACAGCCTGCTTGTCGATGCCACCGACCGTGAGGCGGTTGACGCTCTCCACGGTGAGGGTGATGCCGGCAGGTGCCTCGACGAGGACCGGGTGCGAGAAGCCGAGGGCGAACTCGATCGAGCTGCCCTTCTGGGCGACGCGGTAACCGGTACCGACGATCTCGAGAGACTTGGTGTAACCCACCGTCACCCCGATGATCTGGTTTGCGATCAGCGTGCGAGTCAGTCCGTGCAGCGAACGCGAGTTGCGCTCGTCGTTCGGGCGTGTGACGACGACGTGGCCGTCCTCGATCTTGACCTCGATGGGGTTCGCGACGGTGAGCGCGAGCTCGCCCTTCGGACCCTTGACGTTGACGCGCTGGCCTTCAGTGGCGACCGTGACATCCGCGGGAATCGGGATGGGAAGTCTTCCAATACGTGACATTGTCGGCTACCACACGTAGGCGAGAACTTCTCCGCCTACGCCCTTCTTCTCAGCCTGGCGGTCGGTGAGCAGACCGCTGGAGGTGGACAGGATGGCAACGCCGAGACCACCGAGAACGGTGGGGATTTCGGTCGACTTCGCGTACACGCGCAGGCCGGGCTTGGAAACCCGCTTGATGCCGACGATGGAACGCTCGCGGTTCGGACCGAACTTGAGGTTGAGCGTGAGGGTCTTGCCGACCACTGCATCCTTGACATCCCACGCCGAGATGTAACCCTGGGCCTTGAGAATGTCTGCGATGTTCGCTTTGAGCTTGCTGTGCGGCATGGACACGGTGTCGTGGAACGCCGAGTTAGCGTTGCGCAGTCTGGTCAGCATGTCTGCGACCGGATCTGTCATTGTCATTTGTGGTGCCTTTCTCGCCTGGTTTCGTTCATCCGTTACACGGGTGACGACCTTGGTCGTGGTGGGGCTGGACGGTTGTCCAGCCCCGGATTTGTACTACAAGAGCCAAAGAGCTACTTTACTTGGTGTTTTCGGCCGTCTTGAACGGGAAGCCCAGCGCCTTGAGCAGCGCGCGGCCTTCTTCGTTGTTCTTGGCCGTCGTCACAACCGTGATATCCATACCGCGGATACGGTCGATCCGGTCCTGGTCGATCTCGTGGAACATGACCTGCTCGGTGAGACCGAAGGTGTAGTTACCGCTGCCATCGAACTGCTTGTCGCTCAGACCACGGAAGTCGCGGATGCGCGGAAGCGCCAGGCTCAGGAGCCGGTCGAGGAACTCCCACATGCGGTCGCCACGAAGTGTGACGTGCGTGCCGATGGGCTGTCCTTCACGCAGTTTGAACTGCGCGATCGACTTACGGGCCTTGGTGACCTGCGGCTTCTGACCGGTGATCTTGGTGAGGTCGGAGACGGCGCCATCCATGATCTTGCCGTCGCGTGCTGCCTCGCCGACACCCATGTTCACAACGATCTTGACCAGGTTCGGAATCTGGTGAACGTTGGTGAAGCCGAGGTCCTTGCTGAGCTGGGCCATGATCTCATCGCGGTACTTCTGCTTGAGACGCGGCAGGGCGGCCTCAACGGGCGCTTCTGCTGCTGCAACTGAAGTGTCGGTCATCAGAGGTCCTTCCCTGACTTCTTGGCGTAACGGATGCGGACCGTCTTGGTGACGCCGTCCTTCGTTACTTCTTCGAGGCGGAATCCGACGCGAGTCGGCTTCTTGGTCTCCGGGTCGACGAGGGCCACGTTGGACACGTGAATCGGCGCCTCCATGGTCTCGATGCCGCCGGTCTTGGTGCCGCGCTGGGTCTGGCCCACGCGAACGTGCTTGGTGACGAAGTTGATGCCCTCAACGAGGACCCTGTTCTTCTCCACCAGGATGGCAATGACCTTGCCCTGCTTGCCACGGTCTCCGCCGCGGGCCTGGGTGCGGCCGGTGATGACCTCTACGAGGTCACCCTTTTTGAGTCTGGCCATGATTTAGATAACCTCCGGTGCCAGCGAGATGATCTTCATGAACTTCTTGTCGCGAAGCTCGCGACCGACCGGTCCGAAGATTCGGGTGCCGCGGGGGTCACCTTCGTTCTTCAAAATCACTGCGGCGTTCTCATCGAACTTGATGTACGAACCGTCTGAACGACGGGTCTGCTTTTTGACGCGAACGACGACGGCCTTGACGACGTCGCCCTTCTTGACGTTGCCGCCCGGGATCGCGTCCTTGACCGTGGCGACGATGGTGTCGCCGAGGCCTGCGTAGCGACGGCCGGAGCCGCCGAGCACGCGAATGGTCAACAGCTCCTTGGCACCCGTGTTGTCGGCAACCTTGAGTCGTGATTCTTGCTGAAGCACTTTTTATACCCTTCTATCAAGTAAGCGCGAGGCTTACTTGGCCTTCTCGAGGATCTCGACCAGGCGCCAGCGCTTGGAAGCGCTGAGCGGACGGGTCTCACTGATCAGGACCAGGTCGCCGACGCCGGCGATGTTCGCCTCGTCGTGAGCCTTCAGCTTGGACGTACGGCGGATGACCTTGCCGTACAGGGGGTGCTTCACGCGGTCTTCGACCTCGACAACGATGGTCTTGTCCATCTTGTCGCTGGTCACGTAACCACGCAGCGTCTTGCGGTAGCCGCGAACGAGAGCCTCAGCCTCGGCAGCGACGACCTTTTCGTCAGTCTTCGCCATGACTAGGCCTCCTTCGTCTGGGCGGCGTCGGCCGCAGCGGAGTCGTCAACGGACTCCACTGCAGGCTTGGCCTTCTTGGTCTTCTTCTCAGCCTTGGCCGGAGCCTCGACTGGTGCGGGAGTCGGACGAATGCCCAACTCGCGCTCACGGAGAACCGTGTAGATGCGAGCGATGTCGCGCTTGACCGCGCGGAGGCGGCCGTGGCTCTCGAGCTGGCCGGTGGCCGACTGGAAGCGAAGGTTGAAGAGTTCTTCCTTCGCTTTCTTCAGCTCATCGAACAACCGCTCGTTTTCAAAAGTGTCGAGCTCGACTGAGGCGAGCTCCTTGGATCCGATCGCCATTATGCGTCGCCCTCCTCGCGCTTGATGATGCGTGCCTTCAAGGGCAGTTTATGGATAGCGCGGGTCAGCGCTTCCTTTGCGACGATGTCAGTGACACCGCTGAGTTCGAAAAGCACGCGACCGGGCTTGACGTTGGCAACCCACCACTCGACGGAACCCTTACCGGAACCCATGCGGGTTTCGGCCGGCTTCTTGGTGAGCGGGCGGTCCGGGTAGATGTTGATCCAGACCTTGCCGCCGCGCTTCATGTGACGGGTGATCGCGATACGAGCGGACTCGATCTGACGGTTGGTCACATAGGCGGGCGTGAGGGCCTGGATGCCGTACTCACCGAACGACAGCTCGGTACCACCGGTTGCGTGGCCGGTACGGCCCGGGTGGTGCTGCTTGCGGTGCTTGACTCTGCGTGGAATCAACATGGTTATGCCTCAACTCCTGCTGCAACCGGTGCCGCTGCCTCTGCGCGGGGCGCACGACGCGGTCGGTCGTCACGACGCTCGGGGCGGGTCGACTTAGCGTTGGCCTGCTCGCGAGCGAGTTCCTTGTTGGTGATGTCGCCCTTGTAGATCCAAACCTTCACGCCGATGCGGCCGAAGGTGGTCTTGGCTTCGTAGAACCCGTAGTCGATGTTCGCGCGCAGAGTGTGCAGGGGCACACGGCCTTCGCGGTAGAACTCCGAACGGCTCATTTCGGCGCCACCCAGGCGACCGGAGACCTGGATGCGAACACCCTTGGCACCGGCGCGCTGGGCACCCTGCAGGCCCTTACGCATCGCGCGGCGGAATGCCACGCGAGCGGAGAGCTGCTCGGCGATGCCCTGAGCGACCAGCTGAGCGTCGACCTCGGGGTTCTTCACCTCGAGGATGTTCAGCTGGATCTGCTTGGCGGTGAGCTTCTCGAGGTCGGAGCGAATGCGCTCAGCCTCCGCGCCGCGGCGACCGATCACAATGCCCGGACGGGCGGTGTGGATGTCGACGCGAACGCGGTCACGAGTGCGCTCGATCTCGATGCGGGACACGCCGGCGCGGTCGAGACTGGTGCTCAACAGGCGGCGGATCTTGACGTCTTCAGCGACGAAGTCGCTGTAACGCTGGCCCGGCTTCGTGCTGTCAGAGAACCAACGCGACACGTGGTCGGTCGTGATTCCCAGACGGAAGCCATAGGGGTTTACTTTCTGACCCATTACTTCGTACCCTCCTCAGGAGTGGCGAGCACAACCGTGATGTGGCTCGTGCGCTTCTTGATCTGGAATGCGCGACCCTGTGCACGGGCCTGGAAACGCTTGAGGGTCGTACCCTCGTCAACGAACGCCTGGCTGACGAACAGGTCCTGCTCGTCGAGGAAGGTGTTGGCTGCATCAGCCTTGACTCGCGCGTTGGCGATTGCCGAGGCAACCAGCTTGTACACCGGGTCGCTCGCGCCCTGCGGCGCAAACTTCAGAATTCCCAGGGCCTCGAAGGCCTGCTTGCCGCGGATCAGGTTGACAACGCGACGAGCCTTCTGGGGGGTAACGCGGATGTGACGCACGCGTGCGATCGACTCCACCATTTCTTATCCTCCTTCACGTCCCCGCGTTAGCGGCGACGGCCCTTCTTGTCGTCCTTCACGTGTCCACGGAAGGTGCGGGTGGGCGCAAACTCGCCGAGCTTATGCCCGACCATGCTCTCGGTGACGAACACCGGGATGTGCTTGCGTCCGTCGTGCACGGCGATGGTGTGCCCGAGCATGCCGGGGATGATCATCGAACGGCGCGACCAGGTCTTGATTACGTTCTTGCTGCTGGCTTCGTTCGCCTTGACAACCTTGCGAAGCAGGTGGTCGTCAACGAACGGGCCTTTCTTGAGACTGCGTGGCATCGTCTACTCCTACTTACGCTTCTTGCCGACGGTACGGCGACGAACGATGAGCTTGTCGCTTTCCTTGTTCGGGTGGCGGGTACGCCCTTCTTTCTGGCCCCAAGGGCTGACGGGGTGACGTCCACCGGACGTCTTACCCTCACCACCACCGTGCGGGTGGTCAACCGGGTTCATGGCGACACCACGAACGGTCGGGCGAACGCCTTTCCAGCGCATCCGGCCGGCCTTACCCCAGTTGATGTTCGACTGCTCGGCGTTGCCGACCTCGCCGATCGTGGCGCGGCAGCGGGCGTCGACGTTGCGGATTTCTCCGGACGGCAGGCGCAGCTGGGCGTAGATGCCATCCTTCGCAACGAGGCGAACGGATGATCCGGCGGAGCGGGCCATCTTGGCGCCACCGCCCGGACGCAGTTCGACCGCGTGGATGATGGTACCGGTCGGGATGTTCTTCAGCGGCAGGTTGTTGCCGGGCTTGATGTCAGCGCCGGCGCCCGACTCTACGATGTCGCCCTGGTTCAGCTTGTTCGGGGCGATGATGTAGCGCTTGGAGCCGTCCATGAAGTGCAGGAGCGCGATGCGCGCCGTGCGGTTGGGGTCGTACTCGATGTGAGCAACCTTGGCGTTGACGCCGTCCTTGTCGTTACGACGGAAGTCGATCAGACGGTACTGGCGCTTGTGTCCACCACCGATGTGACGGGTGGTGATGCGACCCTGGTTGTTACGGCCACCGGTCTTGGACAGGGGGCGAAGCAGGGACTTCTCCGGCGTGGAGCGGGTGATCTCTGCGAAGTCTGCAACAGATGAACCGCGACGACCGGGAGTCGTGGGCTTGAACTTACGAATAGCCATTTCTTATTCCTCTAGTCCGCGCCGCTTAGCCGACGGCCGTGAAGATGTCAATGGAACCGGACTTGAGCGTGACGATGGCACGCTTGGTGTCCTTGCGCTTGCCCTGACCGAACTTCGTGCGACGCGTCTTGCCGATGCGGTTCATGGTGTTGATCGAAGCGACCTCCACCTTGAAGATCTTTTCGATCGCGAGCTTGATTTCGGTCTTGTTCGAGCGCGGGTCCACGATGAAGGTGTACTTGCCTTCGTCGATCAGGCCATAGCTCTTCTCAGAGACGACCGGAGCGATGATGACGTCGCGGGGATCCTTGTTGATCGGGGTAGCCATTATGCGGACACCTCTTCCTTCTTGGTCTTGCTCGCCACGAACGCGTCGAACGCGCCCTTGGTGAAGACGATGTCGTCGCTGACGAGAACGTCATAGGCATTCAGCTGGTCCCACGGCAGAACGTGCACCGTCGGCAGGTTGCGGATGCTGCGCAGCGTCAGTTCGTCGGTGCGCTCCAGGACGACCAGCACATGCTTGCTGCTGGCGATCTGGCTGAGCAGCTCGATGGCGCCCTTGGTGCTGGGCGTCTCGGCGCTGAAGAGTGCGGTCACGACGTGCAGGCGGTCGCCACGGGCGCGGTCGGAAAGGGATCCACGCAGTGCTGCCGCGATCATCTTCTTGGGGGTGCGCTGTTCGTAGTTACGCGGGGTCGGTCCGTGGACGATTCCACCACCGGTCATCTGAGGGGCGCGGATCGAGCCCTGACGAGCGCGACCGGTTCCCTTCTGCTTGAACGGCTTGCGGCCGGAACCGGAAACCTCGCCACGACGCTTGGTCTTGTGAGTTCCCTGACGTGCGGCAGCGAGCTGCGCGACGACGACCTGGTGGATCAACGGGACGTTGGTCTGAACGTCAAAGATTTCGGCGGGCAACTCGACGGAGCCGGCCTTCTTACCCTTGGCGTCGATGAGATCGAGTGAGGTAGTCATACGACTAGGCTCCCTTCACTGCATTGCGGACGAATACGAGGCGGCCCTTGGCGCCGGGAACGGCACCCTTGACCAGCAGAAGGCCCTTCTCGGCATCCACGGCGTGAACCTTGAGGTTCAGCACGGTGACGCGCTCGCCACCCATACGACCGGCCATGCGCATGCCCTTGAAGACACGGCTCGGGGTCGAGGAAGCACCGATGGAACCGGGCTTGCGGTGGTTGCGGTGCGAACCGTGAGAGGAGGAAACACCCTTGAAGTTGTGACGCTTCATAACACCGGCGAAACCCTTGCCCTTGCTGGTGCCCATGACGTCGACCTTGGTACCGGCAGCGAACACACCGTCAACGGTGAGCTCCTGACCCAGGGTGTAGTCAGCGGCATCCGCAGTGCGGAGCTCGGTGAGGTGGCGGCGAGGCGTGACGCCTGCCTTTTCGAAGTGTCCGGCGGAAGGCTTGTTGACCTTGCGCGGATCGATGGCCCCGGCAGCGATCTGGACGCCGGCGTAACCGTCGATGTCCTTGCTGCGGATCTGGGTGACAACGTTGGGCGAGATTTCGATGACGGTGACGGGAACGAGCTTGTTGTTCTCATCCCACACCTGCGTCATGCCGAGCTTCTTGCCGAGGAGACCCTTGGTGGTCTTGGTATCTGAGTAAGACATCGCGGGCCCTAGAGCTTGATCTCGATGTTGACGTCGGCCGGCAGGTCGAGACGCATGAGCGAGTCGACAGCCTTCGGGGTCGGGTCAATGATGTCGATCAGACGCTTGTGGGTGCGCATTTCAAAGTGCTCCCGGCTGTCCTTGTACTTGTGAGGGGAACGGATGACACACACCACGTTCTTCTCGGTCGGAAGCGGCACGGGGCCGACGACAGTCGCACCCGCGCGGGTCACTGTGTCGACGATCTTGCGCGCCGAGATGTCGATGACCTCGTGGTCATACGACTTAAGTCGAATGCGGATTTTCTGTCCCGCCATGTCGAACTCGCTTTCTTGTCAAGGCTTCGTACATCCCGAGGGGCTGCATTGGACGCCGTAGTAGCACTGCTGCTGTCGCACCACTGTTCATCTGTCAATTTCGGCAGGGCCGCGGAGCGGTCATGCCGAGCCAACCCGCTTCTCCACACTCGCGCGTGGGGGAAGGCATGGATTTACCCAGCTGTCCCGGCTGTTGGTTTGAGCTATGTTCTGCTACCCGCGGCCTAACTGTGCACCTGGCGCCTTTTACGGCGAACGGCACAAGCTATGCACTGCCTGGCAGTGATCCCGACACCGCGTGCAGCGCGGCAGTCGAAAGTGTTGAACTAGAAGAGTCTGCCACAGGGTTGGGTCATTGTGCAACCCGGGCGTGTCGCGGGCGGCGTGTCGCCACATCCGCGTCGTTCCGCGGCTCGGCCGGCTCTCGCCCCGGGCGCGTCGCCGCCGCCATTCACGCCTCGCGCGAGTGCTGCGCCGCTCCGCGCGGGGCACGCCACCAGCGCAGCGGCGCAACACCCGCGCACCACCGGCACCTCACCGAAACTGGAGTCGCGGGCGCCCGAACGGCAGCCCCAACTGCAGCAGCCGAGTGCGCAGCCGACTCTGACTCATCCCGACCGGGAAGTCCCACCGGGTGAACGCGTGCACCTGGTGCCGCACGCCACCGTCACGGCGTTTCTCGTCGCAGAACACCTCGGCGGTGGTGCGATCGCCTCGCAACACGGGGTCGAAGTATTTGCCCTTGCCGTCGGCCTCCCCCACCGAGTTCTCGTCGATCCAGTAGAAGTCCGTGAAGACGGTCTTGCCTTCGACGACGAACGGATGCTGCAGCACCGGCTCCGGAAATCCGTTCAGCGCCACGTTGACGCGGCTTCCGGACACGTTGGGGGAACCGGACAGCGTCGAAGAGAAGTCGATCACGGCCCGCGCCCGCACGGACCCGCGGAAGGGAAGCAACCCTTCCCAGGTCTCAAGCAGCCTGGCTCTGGTGGTCAGAGGCAGAATGCGCCCCCTGCGATCCACCGCAATGGAGCGGTCGGCCATGGCGACCGCGGACTTCAGATCCAGAGTGGCGGCGAGGTCGACGACCGTGCGTTCGACGCTGGTGACCAGGAGTCCGTTCACCACGGCGATATCCCGCGTGTCGAGTCCCAATGCATGCTTGCGGATACCCGGCGTCGAGCGTCCGCCGCGGGTGCGTTCGGGGAGGGACTGGACCTCGGGCGGCCAGCCGGCGAGAGTGGGGAGTCCCCACAGGACAGCCGCGGACCCGTTCGCAGGTGGCATGCCACGCGCGAACCGGCGCACGACCCGCGCCACGGTGCGCTCGGTCACCGAAGTGAGCTCGACCAGCGGTTACCTGCCGTCGGGGCCAGTGCCTCGAGCGTCGCGGTCGGTCGGACCGTCCCCGCGACCGAGGTGTTTGTCCGCCGCCGCTCGGGCATCCTTGATCTTGTCGGCGTGCTTGTTGCCGGTGACCTTGTTCGCGGCGGCGGCGCCCCCGTCGAGAATCTTGTCGGCGATCTTCTCGCCCTTCTCTGTTTTGAGGAACTCCTGCGCTTTGCGGCTGATGTCGTTGAAATTCACGGGGTGCTCCGATCTGGGGCTGTTGAGGTTCATGTCAAGGCTAGTTCCTGGGCGATTCGGGATCAACTGGCCCCGCAAGTCGGGCACGAAAAAAGGGCCGGCCCCGAAGGACCGACCCCATTTTCTGAAGGGGACTACTTGACGATCTTGGTCACCGTTCCGGCGCCAACGGTGCGGCCACCTTCACGAATGGCGAAGCCGAGGCCCTCTTCCATGGCGATCGGCTGGATCAGCGCGACGTTCATGTCGGTGGTGTCGCCGGGCATGACCATCTCGGTGCCCTCAGGCAGCGTGATGACGCCGGTGACGTCCGTGGTGCGGAAGTAGAACTGCGGGCGGTAGTTCGCGTAGAACGGGTTGTGACGCCCACCCTCATCCTTGGACAGGATGTACGCGGTGCCCTCGAAGTCGGTGTGCGGAGTGACCGAACCCGGCTTGACGACAACCTGGCCGCGCTCGACGTCTTCGCGCTTGGTGCCACGAAGAAGAAGGCCACAGTTCTCGCCGGCCCATGCCTCGTCGAGCTGCTTGTGGAACATCTCGATACCCGTGACCGTGGTCTTGATGGTCGGGCGGATGCCGACAACCTCGACCTCGGAGTTGATCTTGAGGGTTCCACGCTCGGCGCGGCCGGTGACGACGGTTCCACGACCGGTGATCGTGAAGACGTCCTCGATCGGCATCAGGAAGGGCTTGTCCTTGTCGCGGACGGGCTCCGGGAAGTAGTCGTCGACAGCCTTCATGAGCTCAAGGATGTTGCCGACCCACTTCTCGTCGCCTTCAAGCGCCTTGAGTGCGGAAACGCGCACGACGGGAGCGTTGTCGCCGTCGAAGCCCTGGGCGGAGAGGAGTTCGCGAACCTCGAGCTCAACGAGCTCGAGGATCTCTTCGTCGTCAACCATGTCGGACTTGTTCAGTGCCACGAGCAGGGACGGCACGCCGACCTGCTTCGCGAGCAGGACGTGCTCACGGGTCTGAGCCATCGGGCCGTCAGTAGCGGCAACCACAAGGATCGCCCCGTCCATCTGGGCAGCACCGGTGATCATGTTCTTGATGTAGTCAGCGTGGCCCGGTGCGTCTACGTGCGCATAGTGACGCTTTTCGGTCTCGTACTCAACGTGCGAGATGTTGATCGTGATACCGCGCTGGCGTTCTTCCGGAGCAGAGTCGATCGACGCAAAGTCGCGCTGAACGTTCGTCTTGGACGGATACGTGTCGGCAAGGACCTTGGAGATCGCTGCAGTCAGCGTGGTCTTTCCGTGGTCAACGTGACCGATCGTTCCGATGTTTACGTGCGGCTTGGTCCGCTCGAACTTGGCCTTGGCCACTGTGGGTCCTCCTCAGGACTCATGGCTCCATCGACCGCTGGTTTGCGGCCGGTGAAACTGCTGGATTTGTGTACTTATGCTACTCGGGCCGGGAGGCCGAAGCGATTTCGGCCCGAAGGCCCGGAGAGACCGGAAGCCTCAGGCTATTCGCCCTTGTTCTTCTGGATGATCTCTTCGGCCACGGCCCGGGGGACCTCCGCGTAACTCTCGAAGGTCATCGAGTACACCGCGCGGCCCGAGGTCTTCGACCTCAGGTCACCGATATATCCGAACATCTCCGACAGCGGCACGTTGGCGCGAATTACCTTCACGCCCTGAGCGTCCTCCATGGTCTGGATCTGTCCACGACGCGAGTTGAGGTCGCCGATGACGTCGCCCATGTACTCCTCGGGCGTACGAACCTCGACGGCCATCAGCGGCTCGAGCAGAACAGGGTCAGCCTTACGAACGGCTTCCTTGAAGCCCATCGAACCGGCAATCTTGAACGCCATCTCCGAGGAGTCGACGTCGTGCGCGGCGCCGTCAAGCAGGCTTGCCTTGACGCCCACCATCGGGTAGCCGGCCAGGACGCCAACGTGCAGCGCATCCTGGATTCCTGCGTCCACCGAGGGGATGTACTCCCGGGGGATGCGGCCACCCGTGACCTTGTTGACGAACTCGTAGCTCTTCTCGGCAGTGATCTCGAGCGGCTCGATCGCGATCTGAATCTTCGCGAACTGCCCGGATCCACCGGTCTGCTTCTTGTGCGTGTAGTCGTGACGCTCGACCGCCCTGCGGATGGTCTCGCGGTAGGCGACCTGAGGCTTGCCGACGTTGGCTTCGACGTTGAATTCACGTCGCATCCGGTCGACCAGGATGTCCAGGTGAAGTTCACCCATCCCCTTGATGACCGTCTGACCAGTTTCCTGGTTCTGCTCGGTGCGGAAGGTCGGGTCTTCTTCGGCCAATTTCTGGATCGCAAGACCCAGTTTTTCCTGGTCCTGCTTCGTCTTCGGCTCGATCGCAACCTCGATGACCGGGTCAGGGAACGTCATCGACTCGAGCACGACCTGCGCGTTCGGGTCGCACAGGGTGTCACCTGTGGTGGTGTCCTTGAGGCCGATGACCGCGTAGATGTGACCGGCGGTCACGAAGGCCACCGGGTTCTCCTTGTTGGCGTGCATCTGGAAGATCTTGCCGATGCGCTCCTTCTTGCCCTTGGTCGAGTTGACGACCTGGGCGCCGGAGTCAAGGTGACCGGAGTACACGCGAACGTAGGTCAGACGACCGAAGAACGGGTGAACGGCGACCTTGAACGCGAGGGCCGTGAACGGCTCCGTCGCGTCGGGGTGACGCATGATGACCTTTTCCTCGTCGCGCGCGTCGTGGGCTTCGATGGCCGGCACGTCGAGCGGGGTGGGGAGGTAGTCGACGACTGCGTCAAGCATCGGCTGAACGCCGCGGTTCTTGAACGCGGAACCGCAGAGGACCGGATAGATCTCGCTGGAGACCGTGAGCCCCCGAATCGCGTGCTTGATCTCGGAGACGGTGAGCTCTTCGCCGGAGAAGTACTTCTCCATGAGGTCGTCGTCGGTCTCGGCGACGGTTTCAAGGAGCAGCTTGCGGTATTCCGCGGCCTGCTCGGCAAGGTCGGCCGGGATCTCTTCGATGGCGTATTTGGAGCCCATCTCGACGTCACCCTTGGAGTCGCCGCGCCAAGTCAGTGCACGCATTTCGACGAGGTCGACAACACCTTCGAAGGTGTTCTCGGCGCCGATGGGCAGCTGGATGACGAGCGGCTTCGCACCGAGGCGCTTGACAATGGTGTCGACCGTGTAGAAGAAGTCGGCGCCGAGCTTGTCCATCTTGTTGACGAAGCAAATGCGGGGCACGTCGTACTTGTCGGCCTGGCGCCAGACGGTCTCCGACTGGGGCTCAACGCCCTCCTTGCCGTCGAACACTGCGACGGCGCCGTCGAGGACGCGGAGCGAACGCTCCACCTCGACGGTGAAGTCGACGTGGCCGGGGGTGTCGATGATGTTGATCTGGTTTGAGGCCCAGAAACAGGTCGTCGCGGCAGACGTGATGGTGATGCCACGTTCCTGCTCCTGCGCCATCCAGTCCATGGTCGAGGCGCCGTCGTGCGTCTCGCCGATCTTGTGATTGACACCCGTGTAGTACAGGATGCGCTCAGTGACGGTGGTCTTGCCAGCATCAATGTGAGCCATGATGCCGATGTTGCGGACCTTACTCAGGTCGGTGAGCACGTCAAGTGCCACGGGGGTCCTCCGGAAGTTTGCTTGTGGATCTTGGGGCGAAACAGGGCATCCGGTCGCCGGGCCCATCGAGATCTGCTCTCGACAAGCCCGGATTCCGGAGCGCGACTACCAGCGGTAGTGAGCGAAGGCCTTGTTCGCCTCGGCCATCTTGTGCGTGTCCTCGCGGCGCTTCACAGCGGCGCCGAGGCCGTTGGATGCGTCGAGAATTTCGTTGGTGAGACGCTCGGTCATCGTCTTCTCGCGACGAGCCTTGGCGTAGCTGGTCAACCAGCGCAGAGCCAGGGTGTTGGCGCGGTGCGGCTTGACTTCGACGGGCACCTGGTAGGTGGAACCACCGACGCGGCGCGAACGCACCTCAAGGGTCGGGCGCACGTTGTCGAGTGCCTTTTTCAAGGTGACGACGGCATCCGCACCGTTCTTGGCAACGACGCCTTCGAGTGCATCGTAAACGATACGCTCGGCGAGGCCCTTTTTGCCGTCGAGGAGGATCTTGTTGACGAGCTGGGAGACGATGGGGGCGCCGTATACCGGGTCAGCGATAACGGGACGCTTGGGCGCTGGGCCTTTACGAGGCATTACTTCTTCTCCATCTTGGCGCCGTAGCGGCTACGAGCCTGCTTGCGGTTCTTGACGGCCTGGGTGTCCAGTGCGCCGCGAACGATCTTGTATCGAACACCGGGGAGGTCCTTCACACGACCACCGCGGACGAGCACCATCGAGTGCTCCTGCAGGTTGTGACCCTCGCCGGGAATGTAGGCGGTGACCTCGGTACCGTTCGACAGCTTGACGCGGGCGACCTTGCGGAGGGCCGAGTTCGGCTTCTTCGGCGTGGTCGTGTAAACACGGGTGCACACGCCGCGCTGCTGGGGGTTGGACTTCAGGGCGGGCGCCTTGGTCTTGGTGACCTTGGGGCTGCGGCCCTTTCGTACCAACTGCTGAATGGTGGGCACTAATTACTCCTTGTTTTTGCTGCACGGTGACAGCTCATTGATGGTTAGCATTCGAATCGCTCCGTTTCCGGCCCGATCGAGTTCATCTGGACCCACCGAAACACGCGGAATGAGTTACGCGGGCCGTAGTGGGTATGCCGTGGGGGCTGCTCGGAGAGCACACCCTGTGTGAGTGCCACATCAAGGCGCCTAAGGTGCGGCACGACAAGATCGCGGTGGCATGACTCAAGCGCACGACAAAGCGCACACGTACAAAGGATATCCCGGAGGTGACCGCTGGGTCAAATGGATCACGCGGCCCCAGGGGTTCGTTCAGGTGCTGTTCACGGGCCGCGCGGCCAGAGCGGGGAATCGAGCGCGGTGTCGAGGTCGGCGAGGAGAGCGAGCACCCAGGGTTCGGCGAATTCGGTGACGGCGCTGCGCATCCGTTCACGGTGCCGGGACAGTTCGGCGCAGACCCGACCGCCGACCAGCGCCGCGTGTTCGTCGGCGCGTGTGACCTCGGCGCGGATGGCCGCCTTCTCCTCGTCGGTCAAGGGAGGCGGGTCAACGGGCAGGGCCACGGATGCCTCGGGCCGGGCGAGTTCGGCGAAGGTGAAGAGGTAGGGGGCGTCGGGCATGGCCGGCGGGTCGAGGTCGAGGCCGGTGTAGGCCGGGTCGAGGCCCTCAGCGGGGCGGTAGGTCAACGCGGCCTGCTTGCGCTCCTCGTTCAGGCGGATCTCCCGGAGCAGCAGGGGGAGGTGCGTCTCGGTGAACTCGTCGACCTCGGCGTCGATCAGGTGCTTCAGGCGCATGGCGAGGGCGTGCTGCACGGCGTGCGGGACATCCATGGCGAGGCCGGCGGCGGCGATGACCGGCGACCCGAAGCAGGTGCGGCACAGGCGTGAGCGGCCGCGATGCGTGCCCGGGCGCCAGCGAGGCAGCCAGTTGAGCCAATCGTCAACCTGTTGGCTGACCCGCAACTCGATGGAACCGCCCATGAGAGTCAAGGGTACCCGATCGGAGTGCTCCGCAGTCAGCGACTTTCAGGCCGGCGGGGTTTCAGTCTTCGCCTTGCTCCCACGGCCACTTCGGGGGGCCGCGTTCGGGCATCCGTGAGGCGAGGACCAGCGAGTAGAGCAGGGTGACGATGAAGGAGAGGATGCCGGTGGTCACCGCGAACGGGCCCAGCAGCACGGAGGCTGCGAACCCGACGCTATCGCCCGGGAGCCCGGCGGTGTCGGCCGGCACCCCGGTGCCGAGCGCGTAGAGCACCCCGCCCACCAGAACGAAGACGACAAGTGCGGCGACCCCGGTGCCGAGGGAGTACCCGACGGCGATCCGCTGGTTCTCCGGTCTGGTGCGCAGCCCGAGCAGCAGCATCAGGGTGAACACCAGCACCACGGCGGCGGCGGTCATGATCGGGCCGACGAGAGGTCCGGCGTTGGGGTCACTGATGACATCTGTGTCGGTCAGCAGGCTGATCATTCCGAAGGCGGCGACGAGGAGCGCGGCAAGGAGCACTGCCGCGAAGACGGCGACGACCGTCGCGTACTTCTGGTAATTTCGCATCGCTCCCCCTTGATGGCGTACCTGCTGGGGCCCGGCACGCTGAGCGCCGGGCGTCGACCGACTAGTTGCTGCGGATGCCCTGCGGTCCGGCGGCGAGGACGCGGTCGTATTCGGCCTTCGCTGCAGCGTTGCGTTCGGTGACGGCACGGCCGTTGCGGGCGATCCAGGCGCCGGCCCAGATCGGCACCTCGCGGGCGACGACCGCAGCGGCGATGGCCCCCGGGTTCAGCCACTGCTGGCTGATGAAGCGCGCCGCCTGGTCGGGCGTGAAGTTCCAGGCCTGCACGCTCAGCAGCGCCGCCCCGATGTAGGAGAAGTAGACGACCACGGCCACCAGGAAGCCGAAGAGCACGTAGGCCCACCAGCCGCCGCGGTTCACGATCAGCACCAGAAGGGCGAACGCGACGAAGAAGAAGATGACCGGCACGTAGAAGATGGGCAGCACGATGAAGTCGGTGAACTTCGAGGCCGTGTCGATGATCGAGAGGCTGCCGATGCCGGACAAGACAAAGGCGACGATGGCATAGATCACGGCGAAGATGACGGTGGAGAGCAGGGCGATCAGCACGCCGGGGCCGCGGTTGCTCTTGTAGCGGGGCGCGGTCGGCGCCTGGATGTAGACGGGGGGCTGCGCCGTGGTGTTCGTGGGGGCATAGGCCTCGGCGGGTGGGGCCTCTGATGGGGTCGCAGCCGGGTTCTCGCCGGGCTCGATGCGCCGGGTCTCGGCGGTGGTGTTCACCGGGGCGATGTTCACGGAGGCGGCGGGTACGTAGGTGGGCGTCGTGGGCTCGCGGGAGGTCGCGGGGGTGTCATAGGAGATCGGCTCGCCGACGGGGGTGGCCGGGTAGTGCGCCGGTGTCTCAGCGGCAGCATCGGTCGTGTCGCCGGACTCGGCCGGAGCGGAGTGGGAGCCGGTGCCGGTGTAGTCGGGGGCATCCGTGCGCTCTTCATGGCCGGCGTAGTCGACCGGTTCAGGATTCGAGTCGTTGTTACGGTTGCGGTTGCCCTCAGGGGACGTTGTGTCGCTCATGGTGCGCTCCTTGTGGTTGGCCGGGACGATCAGCAACAATCTTAGCAATGCGACTCCCCCGGTCGAGGGAGGCGTGACCGGACGCGGCGCTGGTCAAGTCGGGCTAGCCTGCGGGGGTTGTTGCGGCGGCCGTATTGGGATCGAGAAGAACGTAGATGAGCGCCGAGATCGTGGTAGTCACCTGATCTGAACCCCCGAGGGTGTCGATGGCGGTCTTGTCGGTGGCCGCTGGCGCTGCAACGGGGGGAGACTCAACCATGGATGTTGCAAAGGTCGTCACCATGACCAACCGGGTGCCCTTCTGAAGACCCTCGATAAAGTCGAGCACGTTCCCATAGCTGCCGGAAACGGTGAGGGAGACGGGCACGGACACGAAGTTCGAGGCAGTGATGAGCTCATTGGGCACGGGAGCGAGGGCTGCGGCCTCCTCAGCCGCCGTCGGTGCCGTGGTTGGGATGGGAGTGGGTGTTGGTGACGCAGCACCCTCTGTCGGCGCCGCCTCAGCTGCCAGTGCGGGGGGAGCGACAACGAGGGGTGCGTACGCCTGGGCGTCGTTCACCGAAATGTCGGTCAGCGTCACTTGATGCTGCTGCGCGATGGAGTCCAGCTGAGTGAGGAATGCGGGGATCTCAGCCGCATCTGGGACAGCCGATCTGAGCGCCGACAATTCGCCCTTGAGTTCTCCAATGCTGGCGAATTTCTCCTTTAGGGCAGCGACTTTGAGCTCAGATGCTGAATTTTGGGTCTCGACCACGACACGATCTGCGTCGGCGAGGCTCGCTTCACTGAGTTTCGGGGAAATCCCGAGGACCCAGCCGAGGAGGGCGGTGGCCGCGATCAACACAACGGTGCCAAAAACCCAGAGCCTGTTCAGGTCCATGCTTACTTTCCTTCCGGGTCGGCAAAGCGATTCGAATACGCTCCGCCGTTGATGTGCATGACCAGGTTGACGGTATACGCGCCCGTCTCGGATCGTTTGATCGACCCGGGGGTGGCATCCGCGTAGCCAGGCAGCCCCTTGATCGCGTCGAGCCACTGCGGTACGGACGGCAGGTTCGGACTGGTCACGGTGAGCGTGAGAGTCGCAACACGCGCAGCTTGCAGGGGTGCCGTGGGTTGGATGTATGCGCCGAGTGGCGACGCGGCATCTACGCCGACCGTATCGATGGAAACGTCTGCTGGCAGCGCGGCCCTAACCTGAGACAGGTAGGCCTTCCAGTCGACTTCGGTGGACGCACCGAATTGCCGTGCTGCAAGGGTGATGTCGACTTCATTTTGGACCTGATTTACTTCGGCATACTTTGCCTGACTGGCGAGCAACTCTGCCGTGCGCGCCTGGGCGGAGGCAAGCTCATCCCGGCTCTGCTGCGCATGCCATGTGGCTGCGCCGACGCCAGTGATCATCAGCAGTACCACGGCGACGAGAGTAGCACCAAGACGCCGACGCGTTGCGTTAGCCTTCTTGCCTGCCTTGACCTCCGGCGGCAACAAGTCAACGCGCGGCTCTCCACCAAAGACAAGCTCCTCGCCGACCTTGGAGCGGCTCATGCGTGGCTCCCAAGGGCGAGTCCCAGTGCGACGGTAAACGCACCACGAGTGTTCTGCAGCGCATCGACGTTGACGCCACGCCCAAGCAATACTGAAGCAGCGGGATCGGCCTCAAAAACTGGAAGTCGTGTCAACTCGCCTAGCGCGGCAGCGAAGCCACGCAAGTGAGCTCCACCGCCAGTAAGGACAATCCGCGTTACTGGAATGTGGTTTCTCGTGTTCACGAAATAGTTGACTGTGTTCCTCAGACTGTTGAGCAGTTCGGTCGTCACCTCGTGGATGATCGAAGTCGCCTGCGGATGCTCCGTCGCTGGGTCCAGACCGTTCTTACGTTTAAGTAGCTCAGCCTCCTCGACGGTCAAACCCAGACGGAGGACCATCGCTTGGGTGAGGTCTCCACCTCCCGCGGGGATGAGCCGCACGAATTGAGGGACACCCTGCAGTGTGACAACAACAGTGGTGGTTGCCAAACCGACGTCGATCTGCACCACCCCGCCATCCGATTTCACACCTCTGTGGATTACCCGAGTCAGTGCGAACGGGATCAGATCTACTTCAACGGGCGTGAGTCCAGCCAACTGAACCGCCTTGACATTTCCCTGAACCGCATCCTTGACGGCTGCAATCAGTAGCCCGTTTACCTCTGGCCCGGATTCTCCTTCGCTCTCGGAAATAGGATAAAAGTCGAGCAGGGCGTCGGCCACCGGGACCGCGAGCAGATCCTGCACTTGGAAGGGAAGAGACTCCCGGATGCGTTTGATAGGCATTTTGGGCACCGTGAGATCGCGCGCAAGTACGCGATGGTTGCCCATACCCAGCACTACCTTCTTGCTCTTGAAACCGCCTGATGACCACAAGGTCTTGATCGCGGCCGCGACAGTATTGGGCTCAACAACCTCCCCACGGTTGACCGCACCTTCAGGCAATTCCACCGAGTGGTAGCGAAGCAAGGTCGGCTTCCCCTTGTCTGCGTCACTCACCTCAGCGGCACGCACACCGGACGTTCCGATGTCGATTCCTACGACACTTGTCGTCATTGCTTCTCCCTCGCGACTGCTGCGGTCATGCCAAACCAAAAAGCGACAGATAACCAGTGGCTATCTGTTCACCATAGAAGATGCCTAGCCATGCTCCAGCCAACATCCAAGGGCCAAACGGGATGCCGCTCTTGCGGTTGGCACGACGGGTGATGAGGAGCAAGAGCGCGAACAGGCCACCCAGTAGAAACGCACTGAACGCCCCGACAGCGAGCTGCCCCCAGCCGAACCATCCCAAGTAGAGGCCGAGCAGCCCAGCGAGCTTCACATCTCCCATGCCCATGCCGGCCGGATAGGCCAGCGCCAGGAGAAAGTACAGCCCGAATAGCGCGCCAGCGCCGATGAGGGCCCCGAGGAGCCGCCCGGGCTCACCCGCCGCCATGACTGCCCCGGTGAGCAACACCGCGGCCACCGGGTATGCCGGCAGCACAATCCGGTTGGGTAAGGTGTGCGTATCGACATCGATCATCGCCAAGGCGACGCTCACCGCGGCCAGGTACAGCAAGGCAACGAGGGTGAGAACCAGTGCGAGGGTCACCCTTGTCGTCGTCGGGACCTGCACCGAGCGACCCGCCAGTACCCACCAGGCCACGACGCCGAAGAACACAGCGGTGCCCAGCTCGACGAGCGGGTACCGCGCCGAGATCCTGATCCCACAGTCCCTGCAGCGGCCGCGCAACAGTAGCCAGGACAGCACGGGAACGTTGTCGCGAGGTCGGATCAGCCCGCCGCATCCGCCGCAGGCGCTCGGCGGCGAGACGATGGACCGTTTGAGCGGCACCCGGTAGACGACGACATTGAGGAACGAACCGATCACGGAGCCGAAAATCCCGATGAGAACGGCCACGCTAGCCCGCGTTGATGTTACGAAGGGCGGTACGGATTCCCAGCACGCCCGTGCCTGGAATGGTGATGCTCGTCGACGTGCCGTCGCTCAGGTTGACACCGGGGATGCCGATGGGCACGTAATTCAAAACGAACGCATTCGCGGTCTTGGTGCCCGCCGCGTAGATCTGCCCCTGCCAGACATCGGCGGAGTTGGTGATCGTGCACGGCGAGTAGATCAGGGCGTTGACCTGCGGGCTGACCGTTGTGTGGCTTGCCATCTTGAACGTCCCACCGGTCGGGCAGTTCGGAAACTGGTTCGCTATGAGGTTTCCGCCAACACCCCGGTCCGGGGTGATGAGCCACATATTCCGGGTGTTGGCAACGTTCGACGACACGAAGTTGTTGTTGCCCAGGTTGAACGAGTTGGCGATGACCACCAGGTCGCTGGTCAGCGTCTGCGTAGAACTGAGCTTGGTGAAATCCAGCCCAGAGGCTCCGCAGGCGAGCCCGTTGAGCACCTTAGGGGTGGACGACGCCAGCATGGCGGTCATCGCGGTCACGAACCCGGTATCGCTGCAATCGGATATCACGAATTCGGTGAACCCGCCTGGAGACCAGTCGGACAGGCTGTAGGGGTAGTCCACCCAGCCCGGCACGAAAGGAATGACCGGAGCGACGATGCCGGTCTTACCCGTGACGGTTGACCCGATGATTGTTCCTCCCGACGTGTTCAAAGTGCCGGCGACAATCACCGACCCCCCCACGGATCCGGATATCTTCGTGACTCCACCGGCGGGGCCTGCCACGATGTTCCCGCCGACCGCTCCCTGGACAAGAACCGGACCTCCAGCCGAGACATTTCCCTGGACGGTCGCGGAAGGGGCCAGCGACACAGACGGGTAGGTTCCGCTGTCGGCGCTCACATTTCCGGTAACGATGGCACTGTTCAGAGACACCGACCCCGCAGCGTACAGGTCCCCGTCGATGAGGCATCCACTGGCCAACGATGCCCCGCCTTGGCCGAGAATCACGCTGCCGTGGATTGTCGAGCCTGAGGTGCAGCTTGCGCTGCCCGACAGATACTGGATCGTGGCCGGCGTCGCGCTTGAGGAGTTGATGTCCAGGTTGTTGATGGTGCTGTCAGTCTGTGAGAACGAGTAAATGGCCGCGCCCGACGCCGTAATCCAGGTAGGGGGTGTCGGCGTGTAGGGGTAGATCGCCTCGACTTTGCGTTTGTCCCCGGACGCATTACCGAGTATCCCCAGCGTATTCGCCGATCCCTGGGAGACGAGTTTGACCCTCTTGAATGCTGCCGATGTAGGACACCCGGCTACCCAGGACGTATCAACATCGCCCGTTGCAGATGCTGACAACAGTGACGACGACACCGTGACGGTGAACACCGGTTCCGTGGCGGTTGGCCCATACTGCGACTGGCACACCGAGGTCGCGAGCTTCGCCGCGGCGTAATCGATTCCCGCTTCGCCTGCGGCCTGCGCCTGCACGCCGGAGCGCGTCGAAGTGGTGTAGCCGACGGCGTACAGCGAGCTCGAGGTGATCGTGATTGCGATTATGGAAGCCACGGCCGTCAGGCCGAGGGCGACAAGCATGGCGCTTCCACGTTCGTGACGCAGACGACCTGAGAGTTTGGCGATTACTAGAAGCACGGTGCGCTCACCATCGATATCTGTGGGGTATAGGTCGTCGTATTAATCAAAACGTACGGGTGGGCCCCGGCCGCAACATTGAACTTCAGGTCTACGCGGGAACCGCTGGGGGCGTTGAAGACTCGCGCGGTCACAGGGTCTGCCGGGCTCACCCCGCTGCCCAATAAGGACCACACGCCCTGAGGCCCACCGGCGGGCACCGTAATGAGGGAGGCCGGAGACGAGGTCCTTTTCGTGTAGATGGAACCGCCGTTGTGAGGGGTGTAAAACCAGGCCTGGCACGATGCCGCCGTCGAACTGGGATCGGTTCCGATGGCACGAACGACCAGCAACTGGGTACCGGCTACGGCATCAGTCACGACCGTGACGGCTGATGCGTTTCGCACGCCGGCCTGCACCGAGCGCGCAATCTGTTGGGCGGTGGTTGAGGCGTTCGTGACGGATTGCGTTGTCTCCTGCGTTCGCAGGCCGTTGACCAACAGTCCGCCGGCGACGAACAGCACCAGAACGAGCAACGCCATGTAGATCAAAAGTTCAGCCAGCGAGAATCCCCGTTCGCGGCCCGGTACTGCGTGCTGCTCCATGGCTAGTACCCACCCGAAGCGACGAAAATGAGCGTGCTGGCGGACGCAGTGGAACTGGAATATCCGACCTGGGTGACTGACACTCTCACCCGAACGTACCCCGCCGTCAGGCTCGCTGTGCAGCCGCTGACGGTGTCCCAAACAGGCTGCAGCACGACGCCGCGCGGATCGACGACCGGAGCCTGGGTGAGAGCGAGAAACGATTGGATGTCGGTGCAGCTCGGTGTCGTGGCTGTGACCGAACGCACAGCGCGGGCCGCCTGGATCTGCTTATTGACGATCTGAGTCGCGGTGGCAATGGTCGTGTTTCTGGCCGTGAACTGCAGATTCGTGATGAGGATGGGGGCGAAGGAGATGATGAGCAGGCCCAGTAGAAACATTGACACCACGATTTCGATGATGCCGAAGCCGCGCTCGTCGTTGTTCGCCTGCGTGCGCCTACCGGGCTGGTCGTTCATCCGGGCCTCGCTTGAATGTCGGGTATCCGTGGGTTTCGTAATTCCTGGACGTGCGGCAGTAGATCCCGCATAAGTGGGGGTCACTGAGTGAGAACGCCGGTTGCCGAACAAGCGGTGAACGCGCTGGACGGGACGCCCGAGACGCCACTGGCACCTACCTTCGCGCCCGTCGTGGTGACTGTATAAACGCAGAAGGCCGTTGAGGTTCCAGTGCCTTCAGTGAGCACGGGGATGGAACCCGGAGAGAGATAGTTGCCGCCTATCGCCAGCGGAGAAAAATACCCGTATTTGCCAGGCAAACTGGCCAGGTCGGCGGGAAGGAAACCCTTGTTATCCGTCGCGTACGCTACGACGGCGGTCTTGGCATTGCGCACGTCCGACTTCACGGCACTGTCCAGGGCGTTGTTTTGGATGCCCAAGTTCACTGGGATGGCGACCGCGGCCAGGATGCCGATGATGATGACGTCGACCAGGAGCTCCATCAGGGTGAAGCCATGCCCACCCTGCGACAGGCGCCCGCGACGAGCAGCTCCGGCGCGAGAGACGCTGCAAGTCATCATCTCTATCCGTTCCTGAATAGTGAAAGAGCAAAGGTGAACATGCCCACTACTGAGCGATGACCTGGGGGCGCTGTGCGGCACCCCCAGGTCGATGCGGCCGATTGTTACGGGGTGAGTACTCCGCCTGCACTGCACGCGGTCGTCCCGCTGGAGACGATGCCGGAGATGTCGCTGGCGCCGATCTTGGTGCCGGTCACCGCAGTGGCGATGATGCAGAATGCGCTACCGGTAAACGTGAGCGTGGGAAGCCCGGTGGCGGAGGTGTAGTTCCCGCCAGTTCCTGCCGGCGCGACGTAGCCGTATTTCGACGGCAGGGCGCCGAGGCTGGCAGGAAGCGCACCGTTGTTGTCGGTCGCGTATGCCGCGATAGCGGTCTTGGCGTTGGCCACGTCCGACTTCACTGCGCTGTCCTTGGCGTTGTTCTGGATGCCCAGGTACACCGGGATGGCGATCGCGGCCAGGATGCCGATGATGATGACGACGACGAGGAGCTCGATCAGGGTGAAGCCCTTTTCGTTCTGCTCGAGAGAATTGCGGCGGCGGTTCAGCCCGCCCATGATGCAAGAAATCATGAGAATATCCGTTCTATCTACTGCTGCTGTGGGCGGGAATTCCGGATCAGGCGAGCCAGAGTGATTCTGATGGTACGGGGAGAAATTTCCCAGAAAAATCCCACCAATGGGGGGTATTTTGCAATTCTCTTCCCCCAGTTGAAGGGACGCGGCAATCATCACCCCCCAGTTCGGGGACTACTTGATCAATGTTGGGGACTACTTGATCAAGGTGGAGATGTTAAAGATCGGCAGGTAGAGGGCGACGATCATGCCGCCGACGACGACGCCGAGGAAGGCCACCATCAAGGGTTCGATCATGGCGGTCAGTTGCTCGGTGGCAGACTCGACCTCTTGATCATAAAAGTCGGCGATCTTGTTCAGCATCTGTTCGAGGGAGCCGGAGTCCTCGCCCACTGAGATCATCTGGGTCACCATATTTGGGAAAACCGGTTCCTGGGCAAGGGGACCGCCGATGGAATGACCTTGGCGAACGGAGTCAGCCACCTTGACCAGTGCCTGCTCGACCACCCAGTTGCCCGAGGTCTCGCCTACGATGTGCAGGGCCTGAAGGATTGGTACGCCGGCGCCAATCATGTTCGCGAAGTTGCGACTAAATCGAGCGACCGCGATCTTCTTGAGCAGCTGCCCGAAGACCGGCAGCTTCAACTTGAGCGGATCAAGGAACTTGCGCACACGTTCCGTGTTCTTATTGCGCGGCCACCAGATCGCAAAGGCGATCCCGATCACGACGAGAATCGGAGCGACGTAAATCATCGACCGGGACAGATACACGAGCATCATCGTGGGGAGCGGGAGTTGCCCACCCAGATTCGTAAACATGTTCTCGAATACCGGAACGATGAAGATCAGCATCGCGACGACAGACACCAGAGACATGATGAGCACGATCACGGGATAGGTCATCGCAGACTTAATCGTGCCCCGCAGTTTGACTTCCTTTTCGAAGTTCTCGGCGATCGAGTCCAGCGAACCCTCTAGAAACCCGCCCGTTTCTCCGGCCCGAACCATGTTGACCATCAGCGGCGGAAACGACTCGGAATGTTTCGCCATCGCCTCCGAGATGGAG
Organism: Cryobacterium sp. Sr3; assembly: GCF_004402835.1. NCBI lineage: Bacteria > Bacillati > Actinomycetota > Actinomycetes > Micrococcales > Microbacteriaceae > Cryobacterium > Cryobacterium sp. Sr3. The sequence goes on from NZ_SOFA01000049.1 coordinate 85,173, forward strand.
ACGCCAGTCTCGACGTCGTCCCTAACTGCGACCAAGATCTTGGTGAGAGCCTTGCTCTCGGTTTGTTCGGCGAGGATGTTGAGCGTCCGAAGCAGGGACAGCCCCGCTCCGATCATGGTTGCCATCTGACGGCTCATGATCGCCAGATCTTTCAGGGTGACGCCCTTGCTGAAACCGGGAATGTTTATTTCCCGGCTGAGCCCGCTTCCCTCCGGCACGACGACCATGGAGATTGGCGACAGTCCCATTGTGCGGAGGCGCGACATTGCGGCGCTTTCCGAGGCGGCATCCAGACGCCCCTTGACTGCTTTGCCAGCAGCGTCGCGCGCCTTATAGGCGTAGGCAAGGCTCGTTGGCACTATCGCCCCCTGGGCGAGTAAGAGTCGCCGAAGTCGATGCCGCCGGCGGACATCGGGTTGACGGACGCCTCCATCGGGTCAACCCGTCGGATCAGCTGGTTCAACCCCTCGAGGTCCTGAGCCTTCTCTTCGGCGGATGCACGGGTGATCAGACCTGCGTCCACAAGCTCGGCAAGGTGCTGGTCCATGGTATGCATTCCCAGAGCGCGCCCGGCCTGCATCGAGGATGCGATTTGGTAGGTCTTGCCCTCGCGGATCAGGTTTGCGACCGCGGAGGTCGTGACCAGGACCTCGGTGGCGACCACCCGGCCGCCGCCGATCTTCTTGACCAGGGTCTGACAGACCACACCCTGCAGGGTGGCGGCCAGCTGCGCGCGCACCTGACCCTGCTGATGCGGCGGGAACACGTCGATCACGCGGTCGATGGTCTGGGACGCCGACTGCGTGTGCAGGGTGGCGAAGACGAGGTGGCCGGTCTCGGCAGCAGTCAGGGCCACGGAGATGGTCTCCAGGTCGCGCAGCTCGCCGATCAGAATCACGTCGGGGTCCTGGCGCAGCACGTGCTTGAGCGCGGAGGCGAAGCTTTTCGTGTCGTGGCCGACCTCGCGCTGGTTGACCAGCGACTTCTGATGCTTGTGCAGAAACTCGATCGGGTCTTCGACCGTGACGATGTGGTCGGCACGGGTGCGGTTGACCAGGTCGATCAGTGCCGCCAGGGTGGTGGACTTGCCCGAACCGGTGGGGCCGGTCACCAGAACCAGGCCGCGAGGAAGCTTGGCGAACTGGCCGACGGTTTCGGGGATGCCGAGCTCTTTCAGGGGCTTGATCTCGCGCGGGATCAGGCGGAACGCCCCGCCGATCGAGTTGCGCTGGTAGTAGTAGTTCACGCGAAAGCGCGCGCCGCCGGCCGTATAGGCGAAGTCGAGTTCGAGCTCCTCCTCGAACTGCGCGCGCTGCTTCGCCGAGAGGATGCTGTAGAGCGCAGAGGTGACCTTGTCACCCATCCACTTGCTCGCGCCCTCAATCGGCCGCAAGCCGCCATCGACACGGATGCTCGGCGGCGCTCCGACGGTGATGTGCAGGTCGGAGGCGTTCAGGTCGAGAACCTCGGCCAGGGCGTTCAGTAGGTCAAGGTCGGAGACCTCGTTGTCGCCGGTGCGGTTAGCGCGGGCGCGGCGCCCGGTCGTCTCGACCGCGCCGGTGTCCACCGGGAGGACCGTTGTCGCCGGCTGCGCGGCATCCGTCACATCGACGAACTCGAACTCCACCGAGTCAGGAGCGGCCGGCGCGGCATCGTGCTCCGTCGGTTCGGCACCACGACGCTCGGGATCGCCGAGGCTCCAGCTGCCCCCGGCGGCCCCAGGAGACGTGACCGGAATTTCATAGATGGGCTGGCTCATGCAGATATCCCCTTTTGCACTATGCGACCACTCGCAAGATTTCTTCGATCGATGTCAAACCCATTTGGGCCTTCGCCCAGCCATCCTCGCGGAGGGTGATCATGCCCTGTTCGCGCGCCACCCGGCCGATTTCGGCGCTCGATGCTCGGGCCACGGCGAGCCGCTCGATCTCCTCGGTCACGGTCATCACCTCGTGCACGGCGATGCGCCCCCGGTAACCGGTCTTCGAACACTGCGTGCAGCCGACCGCCTCGAAGATCGTGGGCAGCGGGCGCTCCGGGTCGAACGCGAAGCGGAGGCGCGTCAGGTAGTCGACGGTCAGCACGGATGGCGTCTTGCACTTGTCGCAGAGGCGCCGCGCCAGGCGTTGGGCGACCACGCAGTCCAGGGCGGAACCCACCAGGAAGGGCTCGATACCCATTTCCGTCAGCCGGGTGATGGCGCTCGGCGCGTCGTTGGTGTGCAGGGTGGACAGCACGAGGTGGCCGGTCAGCGAGGCCTCGATGGCGATCTGTGCGGTCTCGTGGTCGCGGATCTCACCCAGCAGAACGACATCCGGGTCGCTTCGCAGGATGGAACGCAGCGCACTCGCGAAGGTGAGACCTGCCTTCGGGTTCACCTGCACCTGGTTGATGCCGGCCATGCGGTATTCGACCGGGTCTTCGACCGTGATCACGTTGATCTCGGGGCGAGCGACCGCACCCAGGGTCGTGTAGAGCGTGGTGGACTTGCCCGAGCCGGTCGGACCGGTGATGAGGATCATGCCGTAAGGCTTGGAGTAGGAGGTCTTGTAAGCCTCGAAGTTGTGCTCGAGCAGGGCCAGCGCGCGCACGTCGAGAGTCGTGTTCGAGTTGTCGAGAATTCGCATGACGACCTTCTCGCCCCACACGGTGGGAAGAGTCGCAACGCGCAGGTCGATCTGACGGCCGGCATGGCGCACGGTCATGCGGCCGTCCTGCGGTTTGCGCCGCTCGGCGATGTCGATATCGCTCATGATTTTGAGCCTGGAGATAACACCGTTCTGGATGCTCTTGGGTGCGGTCTGCATCTCGTGCAGCACGCCGTCGATGCGGTAGCGCACCCGCAGGCTGTGCTCGCCGGGCTCGATATGGATGTCCGAGGCCAGGTCCTGGATGGCCTGGCTGACCAACAGGTTCACGAACCGTACGATCGGGGCATCGTCGTCGATGGAGTCCGAGACTCCGAAAGAGGAGCTCTCGGTGGCGGCGTTCTCTTCCTCGAGTGTGGAGGTGAGGTCGCTGAGCTCGTCGTCGGCGCGGTGGTAGCGGGTGATGGCGGCGAGTAGATCGCTGCGCTCGGCGACAACCTGGGTGACGCGCATCCGTGATGCTTCGCGCACGTCGTCGACGGCGAAGACGTTGCCAGGGTCGACCATGGCGAGGATGAGGCGGCCGTTGTCGACGGCGATCGGGAGCACTTCGTGGCGTTTGCAGACGGCCACCGGAACGAGAGCCACGGCGAGGCGATCGACCGGGTAGTCGATTAGCTCGACGAAGGGCAGGTTGGCCTGCTGGGCCCGAGCCTTGGCGAATTGAACCTCGGTGATGACGCCCTTGGCGACGAGGGCGCGGACGGCGCTCTCATCGGCGGGGTCGCCGGCCATGAGGTGGTCGAGCTCCTCGATCGGCAGCAGACCGTGCAGGATCAAGATTTCGGTGAGGCTGGCCACGCGATCCTCTCGAACAGGCTCGGTAAGTAAGTAACGGACAACGCTATCTCGGGGGCAGGGAATCCGGCCAGACCCACAATGAGGGGGACACGGTTCGAAAAAATGCCTCTGTTCAGTGATCCTAACGGGGCGGGGCTTCGACCCGACATAGACACGGCATCGACCCGGCTTCGACCCGGTTGCGGCCCGCGGGGCGGCAGGCGGAATGCGGCCGCTGCTGGGCGATGCCCGGGCCGGTCTCGGCCTGCTCGAAACGGTCTAGACACCCACCAAAGGTTTTCGATGATGTTCTGTGTGTAGCCCAGCGGGCCGGCATTCGTGTACTTCGTGGTGAGCCGGATGCCGCCCCTCAGAAAGTGGGACTCACCGAAAGCGCCGTCTGCCGTGTTCGTCTGGATGACGCAGCGGCGGCCCTCCGACTGGGTGAAGCACTCCAGTCCGTTTGCGACGAGCCGGGCCTCCACCGCGGCGCTCTGTTCCGGGGTCACCCAGACCACGGTGGTGATAATCCCGGTGTCGGATCCCCCATATGGGCTCGCCCAGACGCAGGTCAGGTGGTCGAGAGCGTCGATCTGGACGCGCAGCTCGGCATCGTCGGTGCCGTGGGACACGTCGGCATCCGGGTCCTGGCTCCAGACGGGGTTCAGGGTCAGGTCGCCGAGCGCCTCGACCATGGCCGGGCTGTAGAGCTGCGTGCACGCGGTTGGACGTGGGACGCCCGGCGCCGCGGTCTGCCCGGGTGCAGGTTGCGTCGGCTTGCGGATTGCGTCGGCTTGAGGGTTGCCGGGGGCGTGGTGGTGGTCGGAGAATCTGTAGCGGTGGGTGCGTTGGTCGGGGCGGGCGTCACGGTGGCGGTTCCGGTGGTCTCGCCTGCGCCCGGGAAACCTTCACCGCCCCGGGGTCTCCATTGAGGCAACCGGCGGTCTTGGACGGCTTCGGAGCGGCCGGAGTTGCTCAGAGATAAATTCGATTATTCTCTCAAATTATGTGAGTAACTCTCGACACTGGGTGCGAGTTGAGGTATTCTCGTAACATGACCAACCTCGCGGAAGACCTCAGGCAGGCGGCCGATGCCGTGGCCCTGCTGGGCTCGTCATGCGCTGACTTCTCGGCCCTTCCTGATGCCGAGGTGTTGGCCGGTCAGAAGCGAATCGCTTCGATCCGCCGTCTCGTCGATACCTATGCCGCCTGGATGGCGGCGACCATCGCCGAGCGTTCCCGACCGGAGCTCGGGCACTCGGGTTTGGCGGCGCAGCAGGGGTATCTCTCGCCGGAGGCCCTGATTCAGAACTCGACCGGCTCGTCCAAGGGCGACGCCTACAAGCTGGTCGCGGTCGGCACGATGATGGCCGATGCCGAGGCGGCCGACAGGCTGGTCGAGGCGGCGCTGTTCTCGCCCGACAGGGATGCCGCCGAGGTCGCCGAGTTCGAGGCGAAGGTGCCGTGGCAGGCGCCGATCGCCCGGGCCGTCACCGCCGGCACGCTCTCGGTTGACGCGGCCGAGGCGATCCGGGCCGGGCTCGGCCAGATCGACGCGGCAGTTACCGCGGAGAAGCTCGGGGTGGCCCTGGCGGCGCTCCTCACCGAGGCGTCGTCACTGAATGCCGATCAGGTGTTCAAGCAGGCGAGACGGATGCGCGACCGGCTTGACGAGGCCGGCATTGCCGCCCGCGAGAAGCAGGCCTACGACGACCGCTACCTGCGGGTCTACCGGCTGGGCAACGGCACCGTGCGCCTGAACGGGCTGTTTGCCCCCGAAGACGGTGAGTTTGTGCTCTCCACCTTCGACTCGATCACGGGCCCCCGCCGCGGCGGGGTTCGATTCGTGGACGCAGAGCGGGCAGCCTGGGCAAAGAAGATGCAACAGAGCCCGCGCAGCACCGAGCAGATCGCCGCGGACTCCCTCGTGCAGCTGCTGAAGATCGCCGGCGAGGTCGACCCGGGCCGGGTCTTCGGCGGACGCCGCCCCTCGGTGCGCGTGATCGTGACCGAGAAGGCGCTGAAAGGTGGCCCGGCCGGGCAGCAGGGCCAGACCGGGCCGGCGCCGACGACCGTCCAGACTGAAACGGGCGAATCTGGGCCCGTCGAACCCGCCGAAGGGGCCGCTCATGGGCAGATCGAGGGCAACCCGGTCCCCATCTCGCAGGAGACCATCGACCGACTCCTCTGCGACACCGGAACCCGCGGCATCAAATTCGACGCGGACGGCCAAATCATCAACGTCGGCCGCGACGAACGACTCTTCACCGAGCACCAGCGCGCCGCAATGGCAGTACGCGACGGCGGATGCCTCTGGATCGACTGTGACAGGCCACCGGCGTGGACTGAGGCCCATCACGTCAACGAATGGTTGAAGGAAAACGGGTACACCGATTTGGCCGACGGAGTGCTGCTGTGCCATCCGCACCATTTGCTACTGCACAACCAGCACTGGACGATCATTCGCACCGGAACGCAGCGCTGGCTGAGGCCACCGGTCGAGGTCGATCCAGAGCAGACGCTGGTGGCGTTGCCGAGTAAGAGGTCGGGGCTGTAGTCCAGTCACACTTCTCGACGACGGACAATGCGTCAACATCGGCCTCGCGGAGCACCTCATTCACCGAGAAGCAACGCGCGGGAATCGTGGCCCGCTACGTCGGATGCCGCTGGCCCGGCTACGAACGCCCGCCCGCCCGGACCGAAGCCCACCACCTCGACCAATGGCTCGCGGACGCCGGCGGCCCTGCCCGGCAAGAACGCCCTCCTGCAATCACCAAAACCCCCGGGAAACCGAAAATTCTGATGCTCACCGAATCTGAACCAGCACTGCTAGGTTTTCCCTAGGAACGACCAGGGGGCTGCAAGATGATTGAAAATTGGTACTGGATGCTTGTCTATCCGGCCTTGATACTGGTCGTGATGGAAACGCTTTGGATCGGTTCACGCCGGCGCCCCGGCTTCGGGCACAAGACTGCCATCGTGATCACCATTGTCGTGCGAATCATCTACCTCACGTGGCGCGTGTTGTTCACCATCCCGTCCGACGCCTGGTGGAACACTGCGACCGGCATTCTGCTGTTAACGGTCGAAGTACTCGGATTCGCACAATCGCTGGCGGTGTATGTCACCCTCTGGACCCCATACGCCGGGCGCACTGTGCCGTTGCCGCCAGCAGACGAGCTCCCGCGGGTCGACGTGTTCATTGCCACCTACAACGAGCCCGTGTCAATGCTCCGGATGACCATTGCCGGCGCCGTGGGCATGCGCTATCCGACCGACGGCGTTCGCGTTTTCGTCTGCGATGACGGCGCGCGTGAGGAAGTGCGCCAACTTGCCGAAGAGTACGGGGCCATCCATCTCATCCGGCCTGACCACGCTCACGCCAAAGCCGGCAACCTCAACAATGCGCTTGGGCGGAGTGACGGGGACCTGATCGTGACCCTGGACGCGGACATGGTTCCCCGGCCGGACTTCCTGGAGCGCACCGTCGGTCGTTTTCAGGACCCCGAGCTGGGCTTCGTCCAGGCGCCCCAGGCGTTCTACAACGAGGACCCGTTCCAGTACAACCTGTTCTCCGGTCAGGCTTTGCCGAACGAGCAGGACTTCTTCATGCGTACCCTGCAGGCAGGCAAATCACGCTTCAATGCGGTGATGTACGTGGGGAGCAACACGATGTTCCGCCGCTCGGCTTTGGAAAGCGTGGGCGGATTTGCAGTGGGTGTGATCACGGAGGATCTCGCCACGGGCCTCCTGATCCAGGGGGCCAAGTACCGGACCGAATTCGTGCCGGACATCATTGCGGCCGGGCTGGCCCCGGAGAACCTGGCCGACATGCTCAAGCAGCGTGACCGCTGGTGCCGCGGCAACATCCAGACGGCCCGCAAGTGGAACCCACTGACCCTGCCCGGACTCACACTCATGCAGAGGTGGCTCTATTCCGATGCGGTCGTCTACTGGTACTTCGGGGTTTTCAAGCTGATCTACATCATTACCCCGCTGCTCTTCCTCCTCTTCGGGGTGGTCGCCCTGGACACGAGCGTGGAGGCCCTGCTTATCTTCTGGCTGCCCACCTATCTCTGCGTGATGCTGTGTTTTGCCATCATCGTCGGACGTCGCCGGAGCCATTCCTGGAGCAACATCTACGAATTGGCTCTGACCCCCGCCATCGCGCTCTCCGCGGCAGCTGAGACGCTGGGCCTGCGAGTCAAAGCCTTCAACGTCACCCCCAAGGGCGTTGGCCTGAAAGAACAGGTCTTCCACTGGCGAATCGCGCTCCCCCACCTGGTGCTTCTGACCCTGGCGGCCGTCGGCCTGGTGCGAGGAATCTTCCTCAGCCCGGAACTCGCCAACACGAGCGCGCTGTACATCAACGTCTTCTGGTGCCTGTACTTCGTGGTCGGCCTGGTGCTGGCCGTCACTCTGTGCGTTGAGCGTCCACGCCTCCGGTCAGCCGAGCGCACGCCGATGAGTACACCGGTGACCGCAGCCTTCCAGAATTTTGGCGCTCACCCGGGTGAACTCGTCGACCTGAGCCTGGTGGGGGCACGCATATCCATTCCCTGGTCGGAGCGGCTCGACCCGAAGGGCTTCGCCTCCAAGGCATCGTCGGTCACCGCTCTTCAGATCCCTGAGGTCGGCGAACTGCCCGGAATAGGCAGCTGGATCGTGAACTCCTCGGACGGTGTGACGATCGGCTTCCGTTTCGATCCGCTCACCCCAGAGCAGACCGTGGACCTGGTACAGGTGATCACCGAATCACCGAGCTGGGTCCGGGGAGACGAGGAGGAGAAGGCCTACCTCGCCACTGCCGGCTGGCGTGCAGTACGTGGGGCCACAACGCCCACGCTTCCCTGGCGGCGCGCCCAGGTTCGGATGGCTACCAGCTCGTCGGCTGTTTTGCATCTCGTCACCCTCTTCGAGCGCGGCCCAGCTCTCGAACTCGCCCGGGAACGTGAGGCCGCGTTCGCCGTCGACCGCGTGCCCACCGCCGCGGCGGGAGGGCTGGCACTCGACGTCGTCGATCATCCGGAAGCGGAATCCCTGGATCGGGATCCCGGGGCGCTCACGGCAGCGGTCGAGGACATCGGCTTCGGCGGGTGCCGCCTATCGCTCCGCCACCGTCTGGAACCGGGAGCGCTCGTCATCGTCGAGATCCCCGGAAGCCTGGCACAACCGGAGGTGGCCGAGGTGCGGTGGGTGAAACGACGCTGGGTGGGCTACGAGGCCGGCCTTCAATTCGACCGGGCGAACCCGACGGGATAAGGCCGAGCAGTGGCACTCTCATAGGGCGGCTGCGACATCACCCTCCGCCCCGGGCACCGCAGAGCGCCAGGGCTAGTGGGCGAACTGCACTTCGGGATGCACGGACGGCGTGGGCTTGGAGAAAAGATAGCCCTGGCCGAAGCGGCAGCCCATGGATCTCAGCAGGTCCCGCTGGCTCGTCGACTCGATGCCCTCGGCGACGACATCCAGGTTCAGGGAATCGGCCAGACGCAGGATTCCCTCCACGATCGCGCGATCGTGATCGGAGCTCTCGACGTCGCGAATGAACGTCAGGTCGATCTTGAGCAGGTCAACCGTGAACGCGCGCAGGTGCGTGAAAGATGAATACCCCGTGCCGAAGTCGTCGATGGCCAGCCGCACGCCCAAGCTCCGCAGCTCCTGGAAGGTCCGGGCCGCGGAATCGATGGCGTCGAGCACCGCGCTCTCGGTCAGCTCCAGCCAGAGCTGTTCCGGCGGCAGACCCGACTCGGCGAGGGCCCGCTTGACGACGTCACCGAAGTCATCCTGCACGAATTGCCGCGCGGACACGTTGACGCTGACCGCCACTCCCTGAGCCAGCCCCCTGGCCGCCCGGCACGCCTGGCCGAGCACCGTCGATCCGATTCCCTTGATCAGACCCACTTCCTCGGCGAGAGCAATGAAGTCACCCGGCATCACGAGCCCGCGCTCGGGCCTCCGCCAGCGTGCCAAAGCCTCGGTCGCCACCACCTTGTGGTCCTGCAGATCCACGATCGGCTGATACCAGGATTCGATCTGGCCCAGTTCCACCGCGTCGCGCAGGGCCAACTCGCTGTCGAGCCGCTGATGGATGCGGTACCGCAGGTCGTCGTCGAAGACCTCGTAGCGGGCGCGCCCGCGGTCCTTCGCCAGGTACATGGCCTGATCCGCATTGCGCAGGAGCAGTTCGGCATCGTCGTGCCCGAGGCCGAAAGCAATCCCGATGCTGGCGTCGACGGATGCCGACTGGTCGCCGATCGTGATCGGCCGCGCGATGGCCGCCTGGATCGAATCGGCAATCCGGTGCACATCCTCGCTGCCACCGACATCCGGGCAGATCACGACGAACTCGTCGCCTCCGATCCGGGACACCGTGTCGCCGGCCCGGATGCTTTGCCGGAGGCGGATGGCAACCTCGTTCAGCACTGTGTCACCGGCGTGGTGCCCAAGGCTGTCATTGACGAACTTGAACCGGTCGAGGTCGATGAATAGCACCGCAACGCCGCGACCCTGGCGCGACGCCTGCAGAAGCGCCTGCTTCAACCGGTCGAGCAGGAGCAGACGGTTGGGCAGGTTCGTCAGCGGGTCGTGGAATGCCAGGTGCTCAACCCGCGCCTCGGCCAGGCGTCGGGCGGTGATGTCCTCCAGCTGGTACAGCAGTCCCCCGGCCTGGTCGCCCTCGAAGATCTCGGCGATGCTGACCTTGACCCAGGTTTCCTGATTGCCTTCGTGGCGCATCCGCCGGTCGATGCGTTGTCGGGTCGACGGACCTTCCAGGCCAGCGCTCTCCGACTCCTCATCGTCAGCGTCCTCAGCCGGCATGAAGATCGTCTCGATATGGGCGCTGACAAGCGGGTTCTGGTGACCCGCCAGTTCCAGGAGCCGCCTGTTGGCGGCCACTACCTGTCCGTCGAGCGTCACGATGGCCGTTCCCAACGGCGAGGAAGCGAAGGCAGCCTCGAACCGGGCCGCGGCGGCCGTGGCCGCGTTCTCGGCCTCACGCTGCGCGGTGACATCGGTGACGCTGGCCAGGTGCCCGATGATGCCCTTCTCATCACGCATCGGAGCGGTGTTCACCTGCACCCAGTTGATGTGGCCCTCAGGGGTGCGGAACCGCAGGGTGGTTTCGAAGGGCTCGCCGGCTGCGGCGCTCGCTTCCCAACCGAGGAGCACCCGTTCCGCGTCATCCGGATGGAGCGCGGTGGCCCAGCCGTCGCGGCGCGACTGACTCTTCGTGAGGCCGCTGAGTGCCAGCCACTGGTCGTTGGCGGACACGAGCCCGCCCGCGGCATCCATCTGCACGATTCCAACGGGTGCGATCTTGATGAGGGTGTGCAGCGTGTCGGCCGTCTCCGCGAGCTGGCGGGTTCGGTTCTCGACCGTCGCCTCCAACGTGTGGTTGGCCTCAGCGAGAGCCTGCATCGCGCCATCACGCTGACGATCGAGGTCACGCAGCCGGCGGGCAGCGACCCACGCCAGCACGCAGCTGAGCACTGTCATGCCGAGGATCAGGATGGCGACGCCGAAGGCCGTGTCGTACCAGCCCTGGCGCTGTCCCCACAGCCGCAGCCAACCGAGGATGAACGGTCCCAGAACTAGGAATGGAATGACCTGGCGGAGGAGCCGACCCGCACTGCCACCGTCTCGGAAGAGGCCGATCAGACCGGCATCGGGGCGCTGAATCAACAGGGCCGTGGCGAGGATTCCGACGCCCAAGGCCGTCTGCCAGGCCATACTCGTGTAGCCGCCCAGCGAATACAGCGAGGAGACGCCATAGGCATAACCCAGGATCGCGACCAGGCTGACGCCCAGAGCCGCGAATGCGAAGCCGAGCATCACGGCGGATCGAGCGGCCCGGCTGGCGATGACGGACGCACCGAGCAGGACCAGCGCCACCGACGTGGACGGCGCCATCCGCTCCGACCGCCCGCCGAAGTCGATTCCCGGCAGGAGCACATCGATGCCGAGTGATCGGCCGACGACGAACTCCGCGATCGTGAGGGCGCCGATCATCAGTGCCAGCAGACCCAGGGTCACGGTCAGCCTGCGACGATCGACGGCCAGCACGGCAACCGCCACCAGCACGAGCCCCAGGGCTGCCATCGGCTTCATCGCCAGCAGGTCGCGGAGCACGGGCGGCAGGGCGTCGACTCCGACGTACCAACTGACCAGCACCAGGAGTCCCATGGCACCGACTAGCGCCCCACCGAGCTGCCCGACCAACCGCATACTGTTCCTCTGCTTCCGAAAAGCAGGTCTGCCGGTCGTTGCTTCTACCCTACTTTGTGCGCGGATTGCGGATCTCCCCGGCGACTACTCGTCGGCCCACACGTTGGCGATGATGTCGTGCGTGTAGCCGTCCGGTCCGGTATTGACATATCTGGTGGCCAGCCAGATGCCGTCGCGCAGAAAGTGCGACTCACCGACGAGTTCACCATCCTTCGTTGTCTCGATGAGGCAACGCATTCCGCCGAGTTCCTCGTAGCAGTTCATACCTGCGGCGGTCAGCCGGCTTTGAATCTTGGTCGACTGTTCCGGGGTCACCCACACCAGCTCCGTGGTCAGTCCCAGGCCGGACCCGCCGTTGGCGTTCGCCCACACGCAGGTGAGGCGCTCCCCGGCAGCGTCGATCAGGGCGATCAACTCCGGGTCCCCGGACCCGCGGTTGACGTCCGAGTTCTCCTCAGCGACCCAGGCCGGGTTGAGCACCAGGTCATCGAAAGCGGCCACGATCGCCGGGCTGTAGAGCTCATCACAGGTCGACGGATGCGGCCCATCCGTCGTGGCCGTCGGAGCAGGCACACTGGCGAGGGCCAGGGGCGCAGGGGACGAGTGCGGCTGCGGCCGCCCGACCGCCTCTCCCTCCGGCGCGCCCGCGCCGCCCCGCCAGACAATGAGCAGGACAATGAGGGCGATGACCAGCATGGAGCCGACGGCGCCGAGGAGCACCCACATCCGTCGACGCGTCATTGCCGAAGCGGACACCGGACCTGCACCCATGCGATACCCCCAGAAAGATTCTGGACCAGCCTATCGCGGGTCTCGACAGGCTCGGGTTTCGACAGGCTCGACCAGCGGGGGCGAACGGGCTTAACCACGGACGGCCCCCTGCCGAGGCAGGAGGCCGTCCGTGGAACCTATCGCTAGTGACTAGTTGTAGGTGCCGGGGGTGAAGTCATCCGACGAAAAGCTGTCGAAGTCGACGAAGCTCAGGTCACCCTCGTTGAACGCTGCATCATCGGTGAAGATGCGGTTCGGGTAACGCTCAGCCTTGGCTTCATCCGTTGCCTCGACGGTGACGTCGCGGTAGCGGGGAAGACCGGTGCCGGCCGGGATCAACTTACCGATGATCACGTTCTCCTTGAGGCCCATCAGCGGGTCGCTCTTGCCTTCCATGGCCGCCTGGGTCAGAACCCGGGTGGTCTCCTGGAAGGAAGCGGCCGACAGCCAGGACTCGGTCGCCAACGAAGCCTTGGTGATACCCATGACTTCTTGACGAGCCGACGCCGTCTTCTTGCCCTCGGTGAGCGCGGTGCGGTTGAGGTCGTTGTACTTCAACCGGTCAACGAGCTCGCCGGGGAGCAGGCCGGTGTCGCCGTGCTCGACGACGGTCACCTTGCGCAGCATCTGGCGAACGATGACCTCGATGTGCTTGTCGTGAATCGGCACACCCTGCGACCGGTAGACATCCTGCACGCCACCGACGATGTGCTTCTGCACGGCGCGAACACCCTTGACGCGAAGAACTTCCTTCGGGTCGACGGCGCCGATGATGATCTGCGTGCCGAGCTCGACATGCTGGCCATCCTCGACGAGGAGAGTGGAGCGCTTGAGCACCGGGTAGGCAATCGGCTCATCGCCGTTGTCGGGGGTCAGGATGACCTTCCGGCTGCGGTCGGTGTCCTCGATGGTGATGCGACCGGCGGTGTCGACGATCGGCGACGCACCCTTGGGGGTACGCGCCTCAAACAGTTCCTGCACACGAGGCAGACCCTGGGTGATGTCGTCGGCGGATGCCGATCCACCGGTGTGGAAAGTACGCATTGTGAGCTGGGTACCCGGTTCACCGATGGACTGTGCGGCGATGATACCGACGGCCTCACCGATGTCGACGAGCAGCCCGGTGGCGAGCGAGCGGCCGTAGCAGACCGCACACACTCCGACGGCCGACTCACAGGTCAGCACGGAGCGCACCTTGATGGTCTCGACACCGGCCTCGACCAGCTTGTCGATGAGCACGTCACCCACGTCGTCGCCGGCGTCAGCCACGATCTCACCCTTGGCGTTGACCGCCGGGGTGGCCAGGCTGCGAGCGTAGACCGCGTTCTCCACGTTGGGGTGGCGGACGAGATCGCCCATCGGGTTGACCTCGGCGATCGGCAGTTCCAGACCCTTGGTCGTGCCACAGTCGTCTTCGCGGATGATGACATCCTGCGAGACGTCCACGAGACGACGCGTGAGGTACCCGGAGTCGGCGGTACGCAGAGCCGTGTCGGCCAGACCCTTACGAGCACCGTGAGTAGCAATGAAGTACTCGGCGACGGACAGGCCTTCGCGGTAGCTCGAGATGATCGGGCGAGGAATGATCTCACCCTTCGGGTTGTTGACCAGGCCTCGCATACCAGCGATGTTCCGCACCTGCAGCCAGTTACCACGGGCACCGGAGGTGACCATGCGGTTGATGGTGTTGTCGGCCGGGAAGTTCTCCTGCATGGCCGCGGCGACGTCTTCGGTTGCCTTGGTCCAGATCTGGATGAGCTCCTGGCGACGCTCGAGGTCGGTCGTGAGACCCTTCTCGAACTGCGACTGCACCTTGGCGGCCTGCTTCTCATAGCCGGCAACGATCTGCGGCTTGTTCGGCGGGGTCAGGATGTCGCTGAGCGCCACGGTCACACCGGACCGGGTGGCCCAGTAGAAACCGGCGTCCTTGACGCGGTCAAGCGTCGCGGCGACTTCCACCTTCGGGTACCGTTCGGCGAGGTCGTTGACGATCGCCGAGAGGCTGCCCTTGTCGGCGACCTTTTCGAAGTACGGGTAGTCAACCGGCATGGCCTCGTTGAAGATCGCGCGGCCGAGCGTGGTGGTCACCAACACGGTTCCGACGGCCTGGCCGTTGACGAGTTCGACGCCTTCGGGCTGCGTGCCCTCCTCGAAGTACTTGTCGGCCAAACGGATGCGCACCTTGGCGTTCAGGTCGAGGCCCTGGTTCGCGTCCTTCTTCTGGTCGAAAGCGAGAATCGCTTCCGCGATCGAGGAGAACGCCCGGCCCTCGCCGATGACGCCTTCCTTGAGCGTGGTCAGGTGGTGCAGACCGATGATCATGTCCTGGGTGGGCAGGGTCACCGGGCGACCGTCAGACGGCTTCAGGATGTTGTTCGAGGCGAGCATCAGGATGCGCGCTTCGGCCTGGGCTTCCATCGACAGCGGCAGGTGGACTGCCATCTGGTCACCGTCGAAGTCGGCGTTGAACGCGGCACAGACGAGAGGGTGCAGCTGGATCGCCTTACCCTCCACGAGCTGAGGCTCGAACGCCTGGATGCCGAGGCGGTGGAGCGTCGGCGCCCGGTTCAGCAGCACGGGGCGCTCGCGGATGATCTCCTCGAGCACGTCCCAGACCTGCGGGCGTGAACGCTCGACCATGCGCTTGGCGGCCTTGATGTTCTGAGCGTGGCTCAGGTCGATCAGGCGCTTGATCACGAACGGCTTGAACAGCTCGAGTGCCATCTGCTTGGGCAGACCACACTGGTGCAGCTTAAGCTGCGGGCCGACGACGATGACCGAACGGCCGGAGTAGTCGACGCGCTTGCCGAGCAGGTTCTGACGGAAACGACCCTGCTTGCCCTTGAGCATGTCGCTCAGTGACTTGAGGGCGCGGTTACCGGTACCCGTGACGGGGCGGCCACGACGACCGTTGTCGAAGAGCGCGTCAACGGCCTCCTGCAGCATCCGCTTCTCGTTGTTCACAATGATCTCGGGGGCACCGAGGTCAAGCAGACGACGCAGGCGGTTGTTGCGGTTGATCACGCGACGGTAGAGGTCGTTGAGGTCGGAGGTCGCGAAGCGGCCACCGTCGAGCTGCACCATCGGGCGCAGTTCGGGCGGGATCACGGGGACGACGTCGAGCACCATCGCGGCCGGCGAGTTGCCGGTGATGATGAACGCGTTGACCACGCGGAGGCGCTTGATCGCACGGATCTTCTTCTGGCCCTTGCCCTCGGCGATCTGCAGGTGCAGGTTTTCGCTCTCGGTGACCAGGTCGAAGGCCAGCAGGCGCTTCTTGATGGCTTCGGCGCCCATGTAGGCCTCGAAATACATGCCGAAACGGTCCTGCAGCTCGTGGAAGACGGAGTCTTCGGGCTTCAGGTCGCCGACCTTGAGGGTGCGGAAGTCTTCCCAAACGCGCTCGAGGTGAGCGATCTGCTCGTCGAGAGACTTGCGGACCTGGCTCATCTCCTTTTCGGCGGCGTCCTTGGTGCGCTTCTTCTGGTCGCTCTTGGCACCTTCGGCCTCCAGCGCTGCGAGGTCGGTTTCCAGGCGCTGCAGACGGTCAGCGATGCGGGAATCGCGCTGGCCCTCGATGGTCTTGATCTCGAGGCGGAGCTCGTTCTCAAGGCCGGGCATGTCCTGGTGGCGGCCGTCTTCGTCAACCGTGATGACCATGTACGCGGCGAAGTAGATGACCTTTTCGAGGTCCTTCGGAGCCATGTCCAGCAGGTAGCCGAGACGCGAGGGGACACCCTTGAAGTACCAGATGTGGGTGACCGGGGCGGCGAGCTCGATGTGGCCCATGCGCTCACGGCGCACCGACGACTTCGTGACCTCGACGCCGCAGCGCTCGCAGACGATGCCTTTGAAGCGCACTCGCTTGTACTTGCCGCATGAGCATTCCCAGTCCCTGGACGGGCCGAAGATCTGCTCGCCGAACAGGCCGTCTTTTTCCGGCTTGAGCGTGCGGTAGTTGATTGTTTCGGGCTTCTTGACTTCACCGTGAGACCAGCGACGGATGTCGTCGGCGGTCGCAAGGCCAATGCGAAGCTCGTCAAATGTGGTTACGTCGAGCAATTTCTCTCCTTGGAAAGTATTCGAAGTGTTCGTCATCGGCCGGGCCTAGATGTCGTCGATCGAAGACGACTCAAACCGGGTGGAAATGTTGATGCCGAGTTCTTCCGCAGCGCGGAACACCTCGTCATCCGTGTCGCGCAGGCTGACGGCGGTACCGTCGCTCGACAGCACCTCGACGTTCAGGCACAGCGACTGCATTTCCTTGATCAGAACCTTGAAGCTCTCGGGGATACCCGGCTCCTGAATGTTCTCGCCCTTGACGATGGCCTCGTAGACCTTCACCCGGCCGAGGATGTCATCGCTCTTGATGGTCAGGAGTTCCTGCAGGGCATAAGCGGCTCCGTATGCTTCGAGCGCCCACACCTCCATCTCACCGAAACGCTGTCCGCCGAACTGCGCCTTACCACCCAGCGGCTGCTGCGTGATCATGGAGTAGGGGCCGGTGGAACGGGCGTGGATCTTGTCATCGACAAGGTGGTGCAGCTTCAGGATGTACATGTAGCCCACGGAAACCGGGTTGGGGAACGGTTCGCCGGAGCGGCCGTCGAACAACTGGGTCTTACCGGTGCGGTCGATCAGGCGGTCGCCGTCACGAGTCGGGGTCGTCGAGTCGAGGAGACCCTCGATCTCGACCTCGAGCGCGCCGTCGAATACCGGGGTCGCGACCTTGGTGTTCGGAGCTGCGCTGTGCGCGGCCTCGGGCAGACGGCCGGCCCACTTGGGCTTGCCTTCCACCTGCCAGCCCTGCTTGGCGATCCAGCCCAGGTGGGTTTCCAGAACCTGACCGAAGTTCATTCGGCCCGGGATGCCCAGCGGGTTGAGGATGATGTCGACCGGGGTTCCGTCGGCGAGGAACGGCATGTCCTCGATCGGCAGGATGCGGGAGATGACACCCTTGTTGCCGTGACGGCCGGCGAGCTTGTCACCCTCGGTGATCTTGCGCTTCTGCGCGATGAAGACCGCGACGCGCTGGTTGACGCCCGAGCCGAGCTCGTCGTCGCCGTCCTGCGAGTCGAAGACCTTGACACCGATGATGGTGCCGCGCTCACCGTGGGGAACCTTGAGGCTCGTGTCGCGAACTTCGCGGCTCTTCTCGTTGAAGATGGCACGCAGCAGGCGCTCCTCGGCGGACAGCTCGGTCTCGCCCTTGGGCGTGACCTTGCCGACAAGGATGTCGCCGGGGCGAACCTCGGCACCGATCCGGATGATGCCGCGTTCGTCGAGGTCGGCGAGCAGATCGGGCGACACGTTGGGCAGGTCGCGGGTGATCTCTTCCTTGCCCAGCTTGGTGTCGCGAGCGTCGACCTCGTATTCCTCGATGTGAATCGACGAGAGGGTGTCGTCCTTGACCAGGTTCTGGCTCAGGATGATCGCGTCCTCGAAGTTGTAGCCTTCCCATGGCATGAACGCGACGAGCAGGTTCTTGCCGAGAGCGAGTTCTCCGTTTTCGGTGGCGGGGCCATCGGCGATGACTTCGCCGACTTCGATCCGCTCGCCGGCCTGCACGATGACGCGGTGGTTGTAGCTCGTGCCCTGGTTGGAGCGCGCGAACTTGCGCAGGTAGTACTCCTGCGTGCCGCCCTCGTCGAGCTGAATGGTGACGACGTCGGCCGAAACCTCCATCACCACGCCGGCCTTGTCGGCGGTGAGCACGTCACCGGCGTCGATGGCCGCAAAAACCTCCATGCCGGTACCGACGAGCGGGCTCTCGCTCATCAGGAGCGGGACGGCCTGACGCTGCATGTTGGCACCCATGAGGGCGCGGTTCGCATCGTCGTGCTCGAGGAACGGGATGAGCGAGGTGGCGACGGACACCATCTGGCGAGGCGAAACATCCATGTAGCCAATGTCTTCCGCGGGGAAGAGGTCGACCTCTCCACCCTTCTTGCGGGCGAGAACACGGGCGTCGGCGAAGTGCCAGTCCTTGGTGAGCGGGGCGTTCGCCTGGGCGACGATGAACTCGTCTTCTTCGCTGGCGGTGAGGTAGTCGATCTGGTCGTTCATGACCTTGCCATCGACGACGCGGCGGTACGGGGTCTCAATGAAACCGAAGGCGTTGATCCGCGCGAACGAGGCGAGCGAACCGATCAGGCCGATGTTCGGGCCTTCCGGGGTTTCGATGGGGCACATGCGGCCGTAGTGCGAGGGGTGAACGTCTCGCACCTCGACGCCGGCACGGTCACGGGACAGACCACCCGGACCCAGCGCGGACAGGCGACGCTTGTGCGTCAGTCCGGCGAGCGGGTTGTTCTGGTCCATGAACTGCGACAGCTGGCTGGTACCGAAGAACTCCTTGATCGCGGCGACGACGGGGCGCACGTTGATCAGGGTCTGCGGGGTGATCGCTTCGATGTCCTGCGTGGTCATGCGCTCGCGAACGACGCGCTCCATGCGGGACAGGCCGGTGCGCACCTGGTTCTGGATGAGCTCGCCGACGGCACGGATGCGACGGTTGCCGAAGTGGTCGATGTCGTCGATGTCGATGCGGATGTCGGTCTGCTTGCCGTCGCGGACGCCGGCGATCGTGGTCTGGTTGTCGTGCAGCGCAACCAGGTACTTGATCGTGGCCAGGATGTCCTTGAGTGTCAGCACGGAGTCGCTGAGCGGCGCTTCGAGTCCGAGCTTGCGGTTGATCTTGTAACGACCGACCTTGGCCAGGTCGTAGCGCTTGGAGTTGAAGAAGAAGTTGTCGAGGAGCGCACGCGCGGCCTCGGCGGCAACCTGCTCGCCCGGACGCAGCTTGCGGTAGATGTCCTTGAGGGCTTCTTCCTTGGTGAGGATGTTGTCCTTCTCCAGGGTGAGTTCGATCGACGCGAAGCCCTTGAACTCCTCGAGGATCTCTTCGCTCGTGAGGCCGAGGGCCTTGAGGAAGACGGTGACGGACTGCTTGCGCTTGCGGTCGATGCGAACGCCGACCTGGTCGCGCTTGTCAATCTCGAATTCGAGCCAGGCACCGCGGCTCGGGATGACGCGAGCGGAGTAGATGTCCTTGTCGGACGTCTTCTCCTGCTGGCGGTCGAAGTAGACGCCCGGGGAGCGGACCAGCTGTGAGACAACGACACGCTCGGTGCCGTTGATCACGAAGGTGCCCTTGGGGGTCATCAGCGGGAAGTCACCCATGAACACGGTCTGGGTCTTGATCTCACCGGTGAGGTGGTTCATGAACTCAGCGTTCACATAGAGAGGTGCGGAGTAGGTCTTACCCTTTTCCTTGCACTCGTCAATGGTGTACTTCTCCGGCTCGAGTTCCGGGTTGGTGAACGACAGCTGCATCGTTTCGCCGAGGTCCTCGATGGGTGAGATCTCTTCGAAGATCTCGTCGAGCCCGGTGCGAGTCGGCAGGTCCTGTCGACCGGCCGCCTGGCCTTCTGCGACACGCTGTTTCCAGTTGTCGTTACCGACGAGCCAATCGAAGCTCTCGGTCTGCAAAGCAAGCAGATCCGGAACAGTCAGATTGTCGGTGATCTTCGCGAACGAAAGACGGCCGGCGGCGCGTCCGTTCTTGGGTGAGTTGGTGGTTGCGTTGCGCGCAGCAGCCAAGGAAATAACCTCCGTGGACCCCGTCAGGTCTAGTCACTGTTAGTAAGGAATACCGAGTACGAACTCCTCAGACCCTCGCGTTCTGAAATTCCGGTGTTCTGAAATCCTGGAACGAGGTATGCGTCAAGGTGGCTTGAGCACGCAAAGCCGACCGCAATATGAAGGCAGAGTTTAGTCTGGGAGCGCAAAGAACAACTATATGCCGGTTAGTTCACCATGTCCACTCAATTCTTGACGTGCCATAAATTCTCAGGTATAACCCGGTTTCGGGCCGCCCCGGTGCAGACTGCGGAGGGCGCAGACTTGAGGGATGAGCAGGCCTGTAGCGCAACATCCGTCGATCACCTTGAAATTGAGCGGCCACCACGCCGTCATCGAGCCCGACCGATTCACCCCGGGCAGCTTCAACCTGATCGTGGACGGCACGCCGCAGTCGAACGTGAACCTGGACGATCCGGGCGAGCTGTTCTTCGAATACGTGCAGCGGATCGGTCACGTGATCGACCTGATCGGCGAGGTGGGCGAGCCGATCACCGCCGTGCACCTCGGCGCCGGCGCGCTGACCCTCCCCCGATACGTGGAGGCGACCCGGCCGGGCTCCCGCCAGCAGGTCGTGGAGCTGGAGAGCGACCTGATCGATTTCGTTCGCGGCGAGCTGCCCTGGGACAAGCGGGCGCAGCTGCGCGTGCGGCACGGTGATGCCCGCGAGGTTCTGGCCAAGCTGCCAGCCGGGCTGCACGGCGCGGTGGACCTCGTCGTCGTCGACATCTTCTCCGGGGCCCGCACCCCGGCCCACGTGACCAGCCGCGAGTTCTACGAGTTGGCCGCTCCCCTTCTGTCGCCGCGCGGGGTGCTCGTCGTGAACGTCGCCGACGGGCCCGGTCTGCCGTTCGCCCGCTCACAGGCCGCGACGCTGTCAGCCGTCTTCGGACACGTGCTCGCCCTCGCGGAGACCCAGGTGCTCAAGGGGCGCCGGTTCGGCAATATCGTCTTCGTCGCCGCGCACACCCCCATCGACATTAGCTGGGTGTCGCGGCTGCTGGCGGGCGGGCCGCATCCGTCGAAAGTGGTCGAGGGTGCTGAGCTCACGCACTTCATGGCGACCGCGATGGTGACGACGGATGTGACGGCCACCCCGTCCCCGCTGCCCGGCCGCACGGTGTTCCAACTCGGCAGCTGAGCCGCGGTTACGCCGGGGGTCACGGGTTGGGCGTCGCGCGCCGGGGGTCACGGGTTGGGCGTCGCGCGCCGGGGGTCACGGGTTGGGCGTCGCGCGCCGGGGGTCACGCGCCGGGGGTCACGGGTTGGGCGTCGCGCGCCGGGGGTCACGGGTTGGGCGTCGCGCGCCGGGTGATGTGTGGCCAACTCAGGAGATCCGGGGCCAAGGTGCTGCGGGCATCCGTGTTCATGCGGCTTTATGTGCTAACGCGCTGGGATCTCCTGAGTTGGCCACGTGTGCGGCTCGCGGCGGGGGGACGAGGGCGACGGATGCCGGCAGCTCGGGGCAGACGGCGACGGATGCCGGCAGCTCGGGGCAGACGGCGACGGATGCCGGTGGATCAGGCCGGATCGGGGACCGGCCCGGCCCGGCCCGGCTACGCTGGTTGGGACCACGTTTACTCCGCGGCATGTGCCGCCTTCGCCTCAGGACCACACCCTGCCCATCATCATTGGCTACGACGCCGTCACCCTGCGTGAGAAAGTCGACCTCTCTGCTGCTGAGCTGCGCCTCGAAGAACTCGGCGAGCTTCGCAGCCTGTCCGCCCTCAACGAGAAGGTCGTGCTATTGCGGCTGACCGGCCGGATCGACGAGGCCTGGGACATGGCGAACACTGCGCTGCGCCAGTCCCGGTTCACCGGGTCGCGGGAAGAACTCGCGTTCAGTCGCATCCGTCGCGCCCAGGTACAGCAGTACCGAGGCAAGCTCGACGAGGCGGTGACCGAGCTGACCCATTGTGTGCTCGAGTCCGAGACGCACGAGTGGGGCGCCGTCGCGGCGTTCGCCCGGGAAAGCCGCGGCAAGGTTCACTTCGAACAGGGCGACCTCGACGCCGCCCTGGCAGACTTCACGGCCTCGGTGACGCTGCGGGAGCAGGCCGGCGCCACACCCGCCCTCCTCGAGAGTGCGCTCGTCGCCGTTGCGGTGGTCGAGTCATTCATTGCCGAGCGGCGACAGTCCCGCTTACAGCAGTAGCGCGTCGGCACCGCGGGGCGCCGGCCGGCGATTGACCGGCCGGCTGCATCCAGACATCGATTTGCAGGAGCTACGCACGGAACGGGCCACTCACCACGAAGCAGAAATTCGGGGCATGCTGGACACAGCGCCGGCGAGCGTGCCGGTGCGAAGGAGGTGGAAGATGAGCGGGCGGATGCCACCACGCAGCGGCGCGGCCGGGGTGCTGGCCCTGGGCGCGCTCCTGCTGCTCAGCGCGTGCACGGCGACCGCGCCCGGGCCCGCGGCAGAAACCTCGACCCCCGCCCGGCCGGTTCCGTCCGACACCGTTGCACCCGGGCCGACCGGCACCGCCGGGCCATCGGTGCGGCCGGTCGACGCCCCGGTCGTGATCGCATCCGGGCTGGATGCCCCCTGGTCGATCCTGCGACTGCCGAACGACGGCACCCTGATCAGCGAACGCGACACGACCCTCATGCGCGAACTCCTGCCCGACGGCAGCCTGCGCGACGCCGGCCGGGTCGCCGAGGCGAGCCCGGGCGGTGAAGGCGGGCTGCTCGGCCTCGCTGCACTGGCCGACCCGGTCGCACCGGGCGGAACCGGGTGGGTCTACGCCTACTTCACGTCCGCCGACGACAACAGGATCGTACGGATGCCGCTGCTCGGCACGGTCGGAAGCCACACCCTCGGCGCATCCGAACCGGTGCAGGGCGGCATCCCGAAGGCCGGTAACCACAACGGCGGTCGGCTCGGTTTCGGCCCGGACGGCCTGCTCTACGCCACGGTCGGCGACGCCGGGAACCCCGAGAACGCCCAGGACCTGGGTTCCCTCGGCGGCAAGATCCTGCGGATGACGCCGACCGGCGCCGTGCCGGACGACAACCCGTTCGGCACGCTCGTCTACTCCTACGGCCACCGCAACCCGCAGGGGATCGCCTGGGACTCCAGCGGCCGACTCTGGGCCAGCGAGTTCGGACAGAACACCTGGGACGAGCTCAACCTCATCACCCCGGGCGGCAACTATGGCTGGCCGATCGTCGAGGGCCGGGGACAGAGCGCGGACTCCGGCTACCTCGACCCGGAGCAGCAGTGGCCCACCAGTGAGGCCAGCCCGAGCGGGCTCGCCATCGTGAACGACACCATCTTCATGGCAACCCTGCGCGGCGAGCGGCTGTGGCGCATCGATCCCTCCACAGGCGAGGTCGATGACTGGTTCGGGAACAGCTTCGGGCGGCTGCGCGATGTAGTGTCGGGGCCCGATGGCACACTGTGGTTCGTGAGCAATAATACGGATGGCCGCGGCACCCCTTCCGCTGGCGACGACCGGCTTTACCAGGTGGCGGTCGCACCCTGATGGCCGACCTCGACCGGGTGCGGCACTGGGCGGACGCGTTGATCACGCTGCACCTCGATCTCAGCTGGACCTTCGCCTTCGACAACGCGAAGAAGCGAGCGGGGCTCTGCAACTTCACCGTGCGGCGCATCACCGTATCCCGCTACCTGGCGGCGCGCTACGAAGACGATGACGTGCACCAGATCCTGCTGCACGAGGTCGCGCACGCTCTGGCCGGACCGCGCGCCGGCCACGGGCCGAAGTGGAAGGTGATCGCGCGGAACCTCGGCTATGACGGCAAGAGCACGCACGACGGCGACATCGCCGACGAGCTCGCGCCGTGGGTCGGCACCTGCCCGGCCGGCCACGCGCACTACCGTTACCGACAACCCACCCGGGCGTTCGCCTGCGGGTTGTGCGTGCGCGGATTCGACAAGCGGTTCCTGATCCGGTGGACACGGCGCGAGATCACGGCCGCCGCCCGGCGACAGGCTGCGGGGGCGGCGAAGCCCTAGCGCTGCCCTGTGGTCTCGACAGGCTCGACCACCGATTACTCGGGCCGTCCGTCCGGCCAGGAGCGGTCTACTCGGAGACCTGGACCTCTTTCCAGAAGGCGACGTAGTTGCTGTAGTCCTGGCCGACCCGGTCGAAGGAGGCCGAGGGCGGAGTCGGGTAACTGAAGGCGCGATCCTGCAGCAGAGTCTCACCGTCCTTGACGCTGAAGTACTGGCACGCGCCCTTCCAGGAGCAGGTGTACTGCGTGGGGCTCTCGACGAGGAACTCGGAGTTCACGCTCGCCGGTGGGAAGTACCAGTTGCCCTCGATCTTGAGAAGATCTGCCTGCGGTGCTTCGGCGATGACGGTGCCGTTGAGTACTGCCTTCATGGGAGTTGCTCCTTCAGTGAGATTCAAACGGTGAGGGTGAAACGAGGGGTTCGGCTCAGAGACCGCTTCAGGAACAACCTCAGCCCGGAAAGGCGAATTCCCGCAATCGGGAGATTCCCGGGGAGCGCGCCGGGGCATCCGTCGCCTGCACCTCGGCCGACCGCCCCTCGGCGACGAGCGCCTGGGCGGTTTCGGACGCGGTGACCAGGTGCCGCACGGCCCGCGCGAGACCCGCGAATCCCGCGGCGGCCGCGGCCGCCTCCGGCGAGCAGTGGTCGATGCCGCGGGCGGCGAGGGCGTCGATCACGGCGCCGGCGGCGAGGAAGTCCTCCACCGCGAACCGGGGGGTGCCGCCCTGGCGTTGCTCGCCCACGGCGATCACGGCCACGGAGAACCGGTCTCCCTTCTCCGCCTGGCGGGCGAGCACCCAATCAGCCACGCTCTCGCGATTGGCGAGGTTCGCGGCGATGACCTGGTGCTCGTGCAGGGCAGTCGGGAGAACGATCTCGGAGCCGGGCGACGGCAAGGCGTCGGCCAGGATGACCACGTCGGCCTCGGCGGCCAGAGCCTGGAACCCGGCCAGGCCGACATCGAAACGGACCTGGTACTTCTGTTGGGGCGCGTCTTTGTTCACTCCCCAAGGGTAGCGGCGGCGCTACCGGTCGTCGAAGCGGGCGAGCGCGTCGGCATCCGTGGCATGGGTCATCGAGCTGCGCGCGGTGTCCAGTGCGGACACCGGGTCGGCCTCCGAAGCCGCCAGGCTCAGCTTGCGTTCGGCCTCCGCGAGGCGGGTGCGCGCCACAGCGCCCACGCGGCCGGGATGCGCGGTGATGAAGTCGCGGGTCACGGTGATCTGGCTGCGCGCGGCCAACAGAGCGCCGGTCAGCGCGCCGCGGGCGTTGTCGAGCCGCAACTGGCGGTTGCGGGCCTCGGAACGGATCAGGTCGAGACCGTCCATTGCCGTGCGCAGTCGGGACTGGTCAGCGGCAGGGTCGCTCAAGCGCGACGGCTGCCGCAGCTCGCCGACCACCCGGTCGGCCTCCGCAATAACGCGGTTCAGTTCGCCGCGGGCCGTGGTCTCCTCGTGGGTGTCGCGCAGCGCGCGCACCTCGGCCAGCTCGGCGTCCGCCGCGTCGAGCGCTCGAGCCAGGGAGGCGAATCCGACGTGCAACTGGTCTTCGCCCTGTTCGATCGCGTCGAGCAGGGTGCCGGCGCGGTGCAGGGCCTGCTCGGCCGCGAGCAACTGGTCACCCACGGGGTCGGTGGCTTCGCGGGAGAGACGGGCGGCCGCGGTATCCGCTGCCCGGCGGGCGTCATCGACGGCCTCTTCGGCGCGGGCGACGTTGCCGCTGATCGGGGCCAGGGCGTGCGCGGCATACGTGCGGCTGAGCCGGGAGAGGCTGGCGGTGCCGGCCGCGACGCGGTCGGCGACCCGGTCGAGGCGACGACGCAACTTCTCAAGCAGCAGCGGGGCATCCCGTTCGACGCCGCGCCGGGAGTCGAAAGTGCGGGTCTGCGCGCCGAGGCGCTTGACGGCCTCGTCGGCGAGCACGATGATCTCCTCGGTCCAGCGGCGACGCTCACCCTCGGAGTCGGGCACGCTGTCGTCGAGCTTCTGCTGCAGCAGGAACGCGTCACGCACCTGCCGCCGGGAGGCGTCGAGCGCGGCGGCGAAGTCGCTGGTGGCGTTCTCCCCGAACTGGGCGACCGCGAAACCGAGCTCGTCGGTGGCGACCTCGATCAGGTCATCCGCACGCACGAGGGCGATTGCGGCGGCTCGGGTGCGCTCCGCGGCCAGAGCGAGGTCGACGCGCGCGCGCGCCCGGACCCGGCGCCGCATGATCATCACGATCACCACGACGACCGCTGCCGCCCCACCGAAAACGACGGCCGAGGGCACCCACCAGAACTCGCCAGTCATGCCTTCAGTGTACCGAAAGGATGCGCCTCACCCCGGCGCCGCACCCGGTGGCACGTCCTCGAAAATCGCCGATCCCACCCACAATCGCCGCGGAGACGGGTCGCCTCGGCAGCATCTGCAAAGAACGGCTGGTACCAGCGCTACTCCCGGCGCATCTGCCGCCGGATCACCTCGAAGTCGTGCCGGGAGATCTCGAGCAGCCCCCGGCGCAGCTGGTAGCCCCAGTCGGGGTTGCTGCGGGTGAACTCGAGCACTGATAAGAGCGGGCGAATGGAGGCGGCCACGACATCCGTTTCGTAATCGATGTGACGTCGCCACGGGCGGTACGAGCTCGGGGCGGCGGACTCGCCTTGATGCACGATTCCGGGGGCGATGCGACCGATCGCGGTGAACTCGCGCAGCGTGTCGCCGTCGATGTTCGTCTTCGGGGAATAGTAGACCACCCCGTCGGACTCGCCCATCTGCTCGAGCGCCACCCGGGCCCCGTGGCTGGCCTGCACAAGCCCCACCGCGACGGCGCGCAGCACGTGTTCGCGTGAGGCAACGCCCAGCCAGTATCGAATTGCCACCCTCTTAGTTGTACTGCATGCCCCAGCACCACAGACTGGGGTCATGCGTGTTCTTCTGAAAGAGATCCTCGACTGCTCCCCCGATGCCGCCTGGCGCGCCCTGCGGAGTCCTGCCGTGTTCCGCGAGGTAAGTTCGCCCGTGGTGAGCGTCGAATCGCTTGAGATGGATGGGTTCCCCACCATCTGGGAGCCGGGTGAGCATCCGGTCAGCTTGACTGCGCTCGGCCTGGTGCCGATGGGCGACCAAGTGATTCGCCTGACCATGGCGACCACCCGGAAGGATGGCGTGCGCATCCTGCGTGACACCGGCCGCGGGGTATCGGGGCCGCTCGCCTCGGTCACCCTCTGGGACCACCGGATGGCCGTGTCTCCCGACCCGGCCGGCACCGGCAAGACGCTTTTTCGAGACCAGCTGATCTTCCGCACCGGCGCGCTCACCCTGGCCAGCTGGCCCGTTTTCTGGGCGCTCTGGCAGTGGCGGCTGCACCAGCTCAAGCGCCTCGCGCCGAACTGGAGCCTCGACCTCGGCGTCGATGAGTCCGGCGCAAGCTCGTGAGCACCACCCTCGGCGCCCTGCAGGTGGCCGACTGGCGTCGGCGCGTGTTCGGGCTGTACGGCGGCGTGCGCCAGCTCAGCGCGCACGACCCGGCCGCCGGCCACGAACTGTGGCGGAGCGGCAGGGACGACCTGTTCGGCGGGCATTCGGCGTCGCCGTTGATGCCCGACGACCGGGCCGGCTTCACCGGGCTGCCGGTCGCCGCCTACGACCCCGACTGGCGGTTCGAGGCCGAAGTGCACCGCGCGGAACATCCGATGCGCATCTCGGTTGACACCGGCACCGACGGGAAGGTGCAGTTCGACCTCGTCGGCACCGTGCGTTTGCCCTACCTGGGACCAATCGACCTGTGGCGGCTCTCCAACTACGGCGGCGGGCTCTTTCTGCCTGTGCGCGACGGTCTGGCCGGCAAGCCCGGCGGAACCTACGGCGGCGGTCGCTACCTGCTCGACACGATCAAGGGCGCCGACCTGGGCGCCGGGGCCGACGACGACAGCATCATCCTCGACTTCAACTTCGCCTACAACCCGTCCTGCGCGTACGACCCGATGTGGGCCTGTCCGCTGCCCCAGGCCGGCAATACCGTGGCCGCGGAGGTGCCCGTCGGCGAGCTGACCCCCGGTGCGGAGCGCCACCCCACGGCTCCCGTCGGGCGGGCGTTCGACCCTAGGGCTTGACAGCATCCGCTACGATGGAAGCTTGCGGGTGCGTAGTTGCGCCCGCTGCGTCGTAGAACGCCTCTTCTTATTGCGGCAGCCCACCAGGGCCGGCCCGATTTTTCGAATTAAACCTTCTTACGGCGAACGGATGTGCCCATCGGCACCTTCGCCATGTGAAACCTCTGAGGCTCCGAGTTGCCGCCCGTGCGGAACGGATGCCCGAGGAATCTGATGCCCGAAAGGCACCATTTTGTCTGAAACTTCCTTTAGCGCGCTTGGCGTGCCGGCCCCTCTCGTTGCCATCCTGACCGAGCAGGGCATCGACAGCCCGTTCCCGATCCAGGTGGACACGCTGCCCGACACCCTCAACGGCCGCGACGTGCTCGGCCGCGGCAAGACCGGCTCCGGCAAGACCCTCGCGTTCGCACTGCCCATGGTGTCGCGCCTCGGCGGCAAGCTCGCCGGCGGCCGACGTCGTCCGGGCCGCCCGCTCGGCCTCATCCTCGCCCCGACCCGCGAGCTGGCCACGCAGATCACCAACGCGCTCACGCCGCTGGCCGAGGCGTACGGCCTCAACACAACCACGATCTTCGGTGGCGTCTCGCAGGGCCGCCAGGTCTCCGCACTCAAGGCCGGCGTCGACATCGTCGTGGCCTGCCCGGGTCGCCTCGAGGACCTCATGAAGCAGGGCTTCATCAGCCTGGACGCCGTCGAGATCACCGTACTCGACGAGGCCGACCACATGGCGGACTTGGGCTTCCTGCCCGTCGTCACGCGCATCATGGACAAGACGCCCAGCAGCGGCCAGCGCCTGCTGTTCTCGGCCACGCTCGACAACGGGGTGGACAAGATCGTGCGCCGTTTCCTGCACAACGAGGTCATGCACTCGGTCGACGAGGCCAACAGCCACGTCTCCGCGATGACGCACCACGTCTTCGAGATCGACGGCGTCGAATCGAAGAAGGCGCTCGTCGAGAAGCTCGCGAGCGGTTCCGGCCGCCGCATCCTCTTCATGCGCACCAAGCACCAGGCCAAGAAGCTCGCCAAGTCGCTCACCGACGCCGGGATCCCCTCCGTCGACCTGCACGGCAACCTTTCACAAGTGGCCCGTGACCGCAACCTCGCCGCGTTCAGCGCCGGCGACGTGAAGGTTCTCGTCGCCACGGATGTCGCCGCCCGCGGCGTGCACGTCGACGACATCGAACTCGTCATCCACGTCGACCCGCCGGCCGAGCACAAGGCGTACCTGCACCGCTCGGGCCGGACCGCCCGCGCCGGCAGCGCCGGCGACGTCGTGACTCTGGTTCTCCCCGAACAGCGCCGCGACACCGACGCGCTGCTGCGCAAGGCCGCCATCAAGGTGACCCCGCAGCGCGTGACCGCGTCCTCCCCCGCCGTGGACGCCCTAGTCGGCGACGTCGCAGCGTACGTCAAGCCGCTCCCCCGCGTGGAGCAGCCGCACGGCCAGTCCCAGGGCGGCCGCTCGCAGGGCGCCAACGCCCAGCGCAAGCGCGTCAACCGCGATGAGCGCGACTCCGGCTCCCGTGACTCCGGCGCCCGCGCCGGTGGAGCACGTGGCAACCGCGGACACCGCGGCAGCGACGCAGTGGCACCCACCGGCGGAGCGCGCCAGGAGCGCTCGGGCCGCCCCGCGGCATCCGGTCGCAGCCAGGGATCGGGCAACGCCCAGAGCCGTCCGGCCCAGGGTGGTCGCTCCGGCGGCCTCCAGGTCGGAGGCCTCGTGCGCGGCGCCGGCGCCACCGGCGGCGCTCGTCGCTCGGCCCCGCGCCGCGCGCAGGGCTAGTCGCTCGGCAGCATCTGCACGTTAGTTCCACTGTGAACGGGCCGGCCTCTCCCGAGGCCGGCCCGTTCTGCGTTGTGGCCAACTCAGGAGAAACATGCCCGTGACGGATGCTCGGCCCCGGAATCACGTGGCGCCGCACCATGGCGCCACCGGATCTCAGGAGTTAGCCACTTGTTATCCGACTCATCGGCGGGGTCTGGAGCCGCCGTAGACCGGGAAGTCGCGGGTCGGACGGGAGCCGTCGGCGCAGTGACCACGGGCAGAACCCGGCAGCGTCAATCGGGTGCCTGCGGCTGAGCTAGTCTCGGGTCATGGCCACCACAGCAGTACTTCGTCCCGTCGCAGAAGCGGATGCCGACAGCCTCGGCCGTGTGCATGCCACCTGCTGGCACGAAACCTACGACCAGTTGCTCAGCGAGGCCGCCCTTGAGCAGCTGCAGCCCGCACGCCTGGCCGCCATGTGGCGCCGGTTCAGCGCCCAGGGACCGAACCACCGCCAGGTTGCGGCCCTCGTCGACGGCGAGATCGTCGGATTCGCCGGCAGCGGGCCGTCCCGCGACGCCGACAAACCGGCCCCGATGGAGCTCTACTTCATCTACCTGCTCGACGCCTACCACGGCACCGGCATCGGCCAGCAGCTCTTCGACGCCGTCGTCGACGAGGGCCCGTCCTACCTGTGGGTCGCCGAAAACAACCCCCGCGCGCACTCGTTCTACAAGCGCAACGGCTACGCCCCCGACGGCCACGAGCAGGATCAGGAAGTGCTCGGCGAACAGCTCCACGAAGTGCGCCTGGTGCGACCGCGCTCGCTCGCGCGTCGTCTGTCACTCGTCACGACCGAGTAGCTCGCAGCGGCGGCCCGCAGGATCGGGCCGCCATCAGGCGGCTTAGCGCAGCTCGCCGACCGAGGCGAGCGCCATGCGCAGCAGCGCCCCGCGCCCGCCCTCCATCTCGGCTGCCACCGCGTCGGAGGCAGCCTCCTTGGGGGTCATCCAGGTCAGTTCGAGGGCGTCCTGGCGCGGGTCGCAGGTGCCGGTGACGGGAACGACGTAGGCCATCGAAACGGCGTGCTGGCGGTCATCCGTGAACGCGGTGATGCCCGGCATCGGGAAGTATTCGGCCACCGTGAACGGCACCGGGCTCATCGGCAGCTGCGGGAAGGCCATCGGGCCGAGATCCTTCTCGAGATGCCGGAAGAGGGCGTCGCGCAGGGTCTCGCCGTAGAGCACGCGGCCGGACACGAGCATCCGGGTCATCTCGCCGGTCGACCGGGCGCGCAGGAGCACGCCGACCTCCACGACCTGGCCGAGGCCGTCGACTCGCACGGGCACCGCCTCGATGTAAAGGATCGGAAGTCGGCGCCGCACTTCGGCCAGCTCGACGTCGCTCAGCCAGCCCGGGTTGGTGTGGGGCGGCCCCGCGCCCTCGGGGCCAGGCGTCCAGTCCGGATCGGGGTCAGGTGTGCGCACGCTCATGAGGCTATTCTGTCTTACCCTGCGCCCGGATACGCCATGGGCACCCCGCCACGGGTCGGACGGAACGGGCGCGGTCCGGCGCGCGTGCGGCGACGGTCTCCGCATGGTGAGGCAGAGAACTGCGGCGGCGCGCCACGACCGCGCGCTCGGCGCCTTCACCGGCTGGCCCTCGGCGATGCACTCGGGATGCCGACGCAGGACCTGTCCCGGGCTTAGATCGAGGCCGACTACGGCGCCAGTGAGGGGTTTCGGAACCCCGGACCGCACCAGCCGATCGCCGTCGGGATGCCCGCCGGGTCGATCACGGATGACACGGAGCAGGCCAGTCTGCTGGCCCGCTCCTGATCGATTGTCACGGCCAGGGCGACCCCGGCGTCTTCGCGAAGCAGCTTCTCGACTGAGTGAAACGGGCGCGGGCGCGCGGCTCCCTCGATCTGTTCGGACCCTCGACGACGACGCTTGAGCGCCTGCGATCCGGCGTGTCATCCCTCGAGTCCGGGCGCTTCGGCACGACCAACGGCGTGGCCATGCGCATCACCCAGTGGGGATCTCCTTCGGCCTCGCTCCCCTCGCCGGGTTCATCGACCGAGTGGCCCGGGCCGGCGCAGTCACCCACAACACCGGACTGGGGTTCGCCGGCCGTCTCTGGTGGGCGACGGGCCGCCTCGCGGGCCTCACTCCGGCGGCGCGGGGCGAGGCGGCGGACCAGCTGATCGGGACATCCGCCGCCGGTCGAGCAGGTGGCAACGGATGCCCGGGCCGGCCAGGGCAGGCCAGGCCGGGCGAGTGAGGTGAGGCTGACTCAGGAGAAACGGGTGGCTGGCGCGGCCGCCCAGCGAAACGACGCGGTAACATGCGGAACTCTGCGGGGGCGCGCCCGCCGCTGCCGGAATCTCCTGAGTTGGCCACGGGGTGCCCGCGGATGCCGCCGCCACGTGGGGAAATGCCGGCCAGTGGTGCATGACCCCTGAAATTCGGCGGAGCGGTGGCACGGTTCCCGCAAATACGGGCATCTTTCCGGCTTCTCGCAGCGGATCGCCGGAGTTCTGCACGGGGACGACGGATGCCGACCGATTTTCGCGCGTCCCCGGGAGTGGAAAGATTGACCCGTCGGCGTTTCTCGGTGTCGACCTCGAACAGGAGGACCACCATGGGCCCGAACGACACCAATCCCGGCGGCGACGCCTCCACCGGGAGCGACGACACCACCGAGAGCAGCACCACCGGCGCCGCCGCGGCGTGCGCCGAGCCCATCGACCCGGATGCCGTGCTGTGGAGCGCGTCTGGCGCCGACCGCGCCGGGCGACCGCTTCTGCTGATTCTGCACGGCTACGGTTCGCACGAGGGGGATCTCTTCTCGCTGGCGCCGCACCTGCCGCTGCATCCGGTGATCGCCGCGCTGCGCGCCCCGCTCCCGGCCGGTCCGGGCTGGGCCTGGTTCCCGATCGGGGCCGCCGGCGCCAAGGTCAACCCGGGCTCGCCGAGTGCCGACGCACTGGATGCTGCCGCCGCCGGGGTGCTCGAATGGCTGGACGGCCTTCCCGAGCAGCCCGCGTCCGTCGGACTACTCGGCTTCTCGCAGGGCGGGGCTATGGCGCTGCAGCTGCTGCGTCAGGCACCCGACCGGTTCGCGTTCGCGGTGCAGCTGTCCGGTTTCGTGGGGCGCAGCAAGCACACCGGTGACGAGCGCCTGCGTGAGCGGCGCCTGCCGGTCTTCTGGGGTCGCGGCACGGCCGATCCGGTCATCCCGCAGGATGCCGTCGACCGCACCCGGGCTTGGCTTCCCGAACACTCCACACTTACCGAGCGCATCTACGAGGGCATGGGCCATTCCATTTCGCAAGCCGAACTGGGCGAGATCGTCACGTTCCTGCGCGCGCAGTACGACGCCTAGGAGGCCCGGCACCCCGACCCCCGCTACACCCGGCACCCCGCACCCGACACCCGACACCCGACACAGCAGCGTCTCCCGCCCCGAACGAATTCGACGGAGATTTTGGCCCGAGTTGGCCAAAAAGGCCGGAATCGACGTCCTACAGGCAAAATCTCCGTCGAATTGGTGAGACGACGCGGAGGGAGCGACGTGCGCGCGGGACGGCGGCGCTAGCGGCCGCGACCGGCCTTCTCGTTCTGGGCTGCCTGGCGGGCGACGTGGGCGATCTTGCGGGCGCGCTCGGCGTCGCGGTCCTTGACCCGGATCTGCTCCTCGCGCACCTCATACTGGGTGGCACGCTCGGTCACGAGCCAGGCTGGCGGCTGCTGCAGCAGAGCCTGGATCTCGGCGGAGGTGAGCGGCTCCGTCACGGTGCCGCGCACGAGGCCGGAGATCGAGACGCCAAGCTTGGCGGCGACGACCTGCTTGGGATGCGGGCCGTTCGCCCGCAGTTCGACCAGCCAGGCAGGCGGTTTCGCTTCGAGCGCGGCCAGTTCGGTGCGCGACACGGGCGCGCTCTGGAATTCTTCCGGGGCTGCTTCGAGCAGAATCCCGAGCTTCTGGGCCGCCGTGGCGGGCTTCATGGTCTGGGTCTTCTTCTCGCTCATCAGTCAAGCGTATAGCCTGAGAGCACCCGCATAGCCTGAGAGACAGCCGCTCCCCACGGATCTACGT
This sequence comes from Cryobacterium sp. Sr3, assembly GCF_004402835.1. NCBI lineage: Bacteria > Bacillati > Actinomycetota > Actinomycetes > Micrococcales > Microbacteriaceae > Cryobacterium > Cryobacterium sp. Sr3. Next base: position 119,186 of record NZ_SOFA01000049.1, read on the forward strand.
TCGCAGTGCCATCACGAGAAAGGATGCCGGTGACCTTTTCCCTTGCCTTCGTCGCCGGTGTGACCCCCACCAAGTGGACCCGCACCTGGGCCGATCGACGCCCCGACCAGCCACTCGAGGTCTTCCGCACCGACCCGTCCGAACAGGACGCGGTGCTGCGTGACGGCCGCGCCCAGGTCAGCCTGGTGCGCCTGCCCGTCGATGAGACCGATCTCAGCCTGATCGCCCTCTACCGGGAGATCCCGGTGGTCGTCGCGGCCAAAGACCACTTCATCGCCGACGCCGACAGCGTGCTGGTGGCCGACCTGGCCGAAGAACACCTGCTGCAGGACCCCGACGACGTGCCCGAATGGCGCCTCGTGGCCACCGAGGTCAAGGACGGCACCCGCCGCCCGCTCCCGGCCATGCGCGACCTCGACGACGCGATGGCGCAGGTCGCGGCTGGGGTCGGCATCCTGATCGTCCCCCATTCGATCGCCCGACTATACGGCCGAAAGGATGTCGTCTCGCGCCCGGTCGAGGATGTCGCCGAGAGCCAGGTGTCCCTGGCCTGGCTCTCCCGTGAGACCACGGAAGACGTCGAGGAGTTCATCGGCATCGTGCGCGGCCGCACGAAAGACAGCTCGCGGGTCGACTCGCTGCCCGCCGGCACCGAAAAGGTCAAAAAAGAGAAGAAGACCGACAAGGCCAAGGCGGCGGCGAAAGCCGTGCGGGTCGCGGCGGCGAAATCCAAGCCGGCCGTGGCGAAGAAGGCGACGAGCGCCCCGGGCCGCACCCGCAACACCCCCAGCCCCCGGGCGGGCAAGCGCCGCGGCGGCCGGTAGCCCTCCGTGCCGCAACTCCTGCGCTGGGTGCTGGTACCCCTGATGCGAGCCTGGTCGGCGGCCGTGACGCGCGACTGGGACGACATCCCGCGGCCCCGGGACACTCCTCAGGCGCATTCCCCGGGAACCGACAGTGACCGCGTGCTCCTCTTCGGCAGCGGACCGGCCGTCGGCTGGGGCGTGCTCAGCCACAACGTGGCCCTGCCCGGCTCTCTGGCGCGGGCGTTGTCGACTCGCACCGGGCGGGGCACGGATGTCGACGTCATCCCGAACCCGCTGGTCACCATCCGCACATCGCAGGCCGAACTCGACGGGCTGGGACTCTGGCGCTATGACGCGGTCGTCGTGAGCCTCGGCACGACCGACGCCGTCACACTCCTGTCAGCCCTGGTCTGGCAGCGCGAGTTGTCCGCACTGCTCGACCGGATCCGGCACGAGTCCTCGCTCAGCACCAGGATCTTCGTGCTCGGCATGCAGCCGATCCGGTCCATCGCGGCCTTCGACTCCGGGCTGGGCTCCGTGGCCGAGAAGCACGCCCGCAGCCTGAACGAGGCCAGCGCGGCGATCTGCGCGGGGCAGGAGCGGAGCTGCTTTGTGCCCATGGCCGCAACCCTCGCCTCAACGCCGGGGCGGGTGCGCACGGCCGCGCAGTACGTGCATTGGGCCAATCTCCTCGCCGACAAGATGGCGCCACCGCTCGATGCCGAGTACCTGGCTGCTGCCCGAGGAACTTCCCGAGGAACGGCCGAGGGCCGCGCGGAAGCGTGGGGTGCCGAGCCGCTCTCGCCTGGCCCCCGCCGGGCGGTCGCCAGGCTGGGCATCCTCGCCGCCGACACCGAGGTGCGCTGCGACCACATCGTCGCCCTGGCCAGAAGCGCCTACGGCACCCGGTCGGCCGCCCTGACGCTCATCGACGGCGACCGGCTCTGGGACCTGGTGAGCGTGGGCTTCACTCCACGCGTCTACTCGTTGGCCGGGTCGATCACGGCCCTCGCTGTGAGCGGGGCCGGAGCGTTCGTGATTTCTGACATGCTCCTGGACGACCGGTTCACCGCCCGCCCGCCCCGTCTGGGCCAGGAGCAGACCCGCTTCTACGCGGGTTTCCCCATCGAGGCCGACTCCGGCGAGCGGATCGGCGTTCTGTGCGTGTTCGACTCGGAACCCCGGGGCGCCGCCGAGGTCGACCCCGTGCTGCTGCGGGAGTTCGCCCTCCTGATCCAGGCCGACCTCGGCCGGCGTCAGGAGTAGGCGCCGCCCGGCCGGCGCGGGTCAGACCGGCGCGACCGGCTGTCTCAGCACCGTCTTCAGCTTCGCGGGCGCGGCGCGGCGCGGGTCGCCGAGGTAGATCTCATGGTGCCGGCCGTTCACCCTCAGCCCGTAGCTTGCCAGGAACTCCCCGTGCAGACGGTCGAGGGCGGGTGCCTCGGCGGCGTAGGGCCCGACATGCAGCAGCTGCGCCGACAGCCCCTCGTCGAGCCTTTCCACCCGCACCCGGGCGAGCGCGGACAGCTTCTTCTTCGCGAGCGCGCCGGTGATGGCCCCGGCGATGAAGGCATCCGTCACCCAGTCCGGCTGGCTCATCAGCAGCGTCCATTTCCACTCCGCCTTCGCGCCGGCGATGAAGACGGAGGCATCGTCGGCGTACCAGAGGCCTTCGAGCGGTGCGATGACCATCTCGCGGCCGAGCGCACGCTTGGCCGCGAACTTGACCGCGAAGGCGATGGCGTAAAGGGCCTCGACGGCCTCGATGTAGGCCGGCGCCGTGTCCGGGTCGCCGACCCCGTCGAGGGCGACGAACCGCTGGGCCGGAACCTCGATCAGCTCCCAGTCCACGTTGGCAGGCCCGTAGAGCGACGGATGAACGCGCTTCACGTCCCAGGGGCCGGCCCCGCCGGGCGCGGTGTTGCGGGGCGCGCGCAACGCTCCGGTGCGCCGGTCGGTGCGGAATGGCACCGGGTCACTCATGGGCACTCTCCAGGGGATTCACTGACTCCTGCTAGCGGGAACTGATGGACGCGAACTTGCGCACGCAAAGCGGAACGAACACGACCAGCATGACCGTGGTGCCGATCAGCACCGTGGCAATCGGGTTCTGCATGGTCCAGATATCGGGCACCGGAGCTGTGCCCTCGTTGCCGAACAGCTCCCGTGCCGCCTGCACCAGCGACGAAACCGGGTTCCACTCGGCGAAGACGCGCAGCGGGGTCGGCAAGGTGTCGCTGGGCACGAAGGCGTTCGAGATGAAGGTCAGCGGGAAGAGGATCAGGAAGGACGCGTTGTTGATGACCTCGGGAGTCTTCACGCTCATGCCGAGCAGCGCCATCACCCAGCTGAAAGAGTAGCTGAACAGCAGCAGCAGTCCCACGCCGGCGAGGAATTCCGGCACCGAAGAGTTCACCCGCCAGCCCACGAGCAGCCCGGTCAGCATCATGATCACCATGGAGATCGTGTTCAACGCCAGGTCACTATTGGTGCGTCCGATCAGCACGGCGGAGGAGGTCATGGGCAGGCTGCGGAAGCGGTCGATGATCCCTTCCTTGAGGTCCTGCGCCATCGCCGCGCCCGAGAAGGTCGACCCGAACACGACGGTTTGAGCGAAGATCCCCGCCATGAGGAACTGGACGTAGTCGGTGCCTTCCACGGAGATCGACCCGGCGTAAACCTGGCTGAACAGCAGCACGAACATGATCGGCTGGATCACCGCGAACACGAGCATGTCGGGTGAGCGCTTGATCTTGATCAGGTTGCGCTTGGTGACGGTCCAGCCGTCGGAGTACCAGAGCGAAAGCGGGTTCCAGGTGGGGAGGGTGGCAGCGGAGCTCATTTCGACTTCTCCAATTCCACGTCGTCCGCCTGGTCGGCGGCCTTGTCGGCCTTGTGGCCGGTGAGTTTCAGGAACACGTCGTCGAGCGTGGGCCGGCGCATGCCGGCGTCGTGCAGACGGATGTCCGCATCACCCAGCGCCGCCAGCACCTGCTGCAGCGCCCGCGGCCCGTCGACCACCGCGACCTCGAGGCCGCGGCCGTCGCTGGTGATCGCCGGTTCTCCCGCGCCGTAACGGGCGAGGATATCCCGTGCCGCCACGCCGTCGCCGGCCTCTACCAGGGCCACCTCGAGGCGGTGGCCGCCGATCTGCGCCTTGAGGTGGTCGGACGTGCCCTCTGCAATCACCCGGCCGTCGTCGATGACGACGATGTCGTCCGCGAGCTGGTCGGCCTCCTCGAGGTACTGGGTGGTGAGGAGCACGGTGGTGCCGTCGGCGACCAGGCGCTTGATGACGGCCCAGAGCGCGATCCGGCTGCGCGGGTCCAGCCCTGTGGTGGGCTCGTCGAGGAACAGCACCTTCGGGTTGATCACCAGCGCGCCGGCCAGGTCGATCCGGCGGCGCATCCCGCCGGAGAAGCCCTTGACCGGGCGGTTGCCGGCCGCGGTCAGCTCGAAGAGGTCGATCAGCTCCTGGGCCCGGCGCCGGGACTCGGCGCCGCCCAGGTGGTACAGCCGACCGACCATCTCGAGGTTTTCGAACCCGGTCAGGTTCCCGTCGACGGCCGCGTACTGCCCCGAAACGCCGATAATGCGCCGTACGCCCTTGGGGTCGGCGACGACGTCGATGCCGTCGACGAACGCGGTGCCGGAGTCCGGCCGGATCAGGGTGGTCAGCATCTTGACGACGGTCGTCTTACCGGCGCCGTTCGGGCCGAGCAGCGCCTTGACGGTCCCGCGCGGCACGGACAGGTCCAGCCCGGCGAGCGCATGCACCGGCCCGGATTTGGAGTGGTACACCTTGGTCAGACCTCTGGCCTCAATGATGGTCATGGGACATCCCTGCCTGGTCGGGGGAAAAACGAGGGAAACGAGCGGGAACGAGCGGAGCCACGAAATCAACATTTTATGGACCTCGACCGGCTCGGACAAGCGCCACACCTGAACGCACGGATGCGCCCGGCCGACCAGGTCAGCGTGGAACTCCATGTCGACCGGTCCGGACGCGACCTCGGCCAGGTGCAGAAGGGTGCCGTGCTCGTCGGTGCTACACCGCACCGGCACTGCGGCGGTGCCCGGCACGACGGCCGTCTGTCCCAGAAAACCGGTCGGTTCGAGCGCAGCCGAACGGCCGGCTAGCCGGCGGCGAGGATGTCGACGACGAAGACGATCGTGTCGGTACCCGAGATGCCTGCGTCGGGCTGGCCCTCGGCGCCGTAGCCGAGTTCCGGCGGAATCGCGATCATCACCTGGGAGCCGACCGTCTGGCCGACGAGACCCTGGGCGAAGCCGGGAACGACGGCGGCCAGGGAGATCGGGGTCGGACCGCTCTTGCCCCAGGTCTGGTCGAACACCTCACCGGTGGACCAGACGACGCCCGAGTAGTGCATGACCACGGTGTCCGCTTCGGCGACTGTGGCACCGTCACCCTTCTTGAGAACCGAGGTCTTCAACTCGGTCGGAGCGTCGGTTGCCGGGATCGTCACGGTCGGAGCGCCGTCCTCGGCCAGCTTGACAGTCGGGAAGCCGTCCTCCGGCTTCTGGTCCTCGCCGTTCGCGCGAGGGGGGATTTCACTTTTGACGTCGATGACGAAGATGATGTTGTCTTCGGCCCCGACCTTGAGCTCCTCGTTGCCGGTCTCGCCGAACGCGTCAGCCGGCGGGGCCACGACCGCGACGCGCGATCCGTAGTTCGCGCACGCGACACCCTTCATCAGCGCCGGGAATACACTCGAGTCCTTGGCCAGGGTGATGGGAGCGCCGAGGTCGTCACCGAAGCCGCCGGCGTTCATCTTCTCGCCAGTGTTCGCGTTGTAGACGGAGAACCCCAGTTCGACGATGTCGTCGGTCTTGACGGCGTCACCCTTGCCCTCGGTCACGACGGAGACCTCGGTGGCCTTCGTGGTCAGCGGCGACTCGAATTTCACTTTGGGCTCGGCGCCGGCCTTGCCGGAGACTTTCACGGCCTCCGACGCCGTGCCGGAATCGACGCAGGCGATTCCCGCCGCTCCGGTGTTGTCGGAGGGAGACCCGCTGCACCCGGCGAGGGCGAGCACGGCAACCGTGGCAATGGAGATGAGGGCAGGAAGTTTACGCACGCTGATCTTTCTCTTCGACGGTGATCTGTTCACAATGATCTGTTCGACCACTGATCTGTTCGGCAGGATTCGATGCACACACTGATTTGCGAGGCATCTGAGTCGATGGGCATCCGTTCGGGCCTTCGCCAGTATGCCCGACCGAGATCAGTGCCGCCTGAATCCCGGCTGGCACACTGTCAGCCGGGCAGGCTCAACACCGGGACGCCGCCGGGTCAGAGACCTTCGGCGATCGCGGCCGTGGCAACGAGCCACGCTTTACGGGTGCGCGGCGCGAGCGCGTCATAGTTCAGCGATCCCCCGGCCACGAGGGCGGAGTCATACGGCACGTCCACGACGGTGCGGGTCAGCTTGCTGAAGTGGTCGTGTAGCCGCACGGAGAGCTGACGATCGGCCGTCTTGGCCGGTGACGCCAGGATTGTGACCGCCTGCGCGACTTTGTCGGCGTGGCCCTTCTGACGCAGGCCGTCGAGCAGCGAGGCCGCGCCGTACGCGGTGTCCTCTCGGATGGTGGAGACGACGACGAGTTGGTCGGCCGCGTCGACGGCCGCCTCCCAGTTGGACGCCCGCATATTGTTGCCGGTGTCGATGATCAGCACTCGGTAGAACCGGCTGAGCGCGGCATGCAGTTTGCCGAAGGCCACGTCGTCGATACTGGCTGCCCCGGCAGGGTCGAGGTCGGAGGCAAGCGCGTCGAACCGGGCGTCACCCTGGTTGCGCACGTAGTTGTCGAGGTCGCCGACCCGGGCGGAGCTTGAATAGGCGAAGTTGTCGAGGTCGCGGAGCAGGTCAACTGCGGTGTTGGTGTGGGCGGCGGTCTGCGCCCGCACGCCGAGGGTGCCCATGGTCTCGTTGTTGTCCCAGGCGAGGGTGTATCCGCCGCGATGGATGCCGAAGGTCGCGGCGATGAGCAGGGTCGCGGTGGTCTTGTGCGCGCCGCCCTTCGGGTTGAGCACGACGATCGTGCGCGGGCCGACCAGGCTGCGCTGCACGGACGCGACCGCCGCGCGGTGCGACATCTCGCCGGTTCCGGGGGCCGGGGAGACGAGTCCGCCGGTGAGGCGCCGCACCGTGCCCTGCCAGCCCAGAAGGGCCGGCCCCGCCACGAGCGGCGGACGGGAATTCATGAAGTCCGCGAGGTTCGGACCACCACCGGCGAGCGCCGCGGGGGCGATCGAGGGGTCGTCGGCGGGCACCTCGGCGAACGTGCCGCCCTGCACCGGTGCCGGGCCGACGAGGTTCGTGGCTGCCCGGGGAGCGGAGAAGGGCGAGGCCGCGAGGTCCTGCTCCTGATCGTCCTCATCGTCGCTGTCGGCGTCGAGATCGAGCACGAGGCCATCGAACGCGGTAAGGGGTGGGACATGGGCCCGTGCCGACGGGGCCGGTTCGATCTGCTGGATGACCTCGGCATCGGCATCGCGCATGTCGGCATCGCGCTTGGCTTCCTTCAGCGTTGCCGTGTCAAGCGCAGCCGTGCCGAGCCCAGCGTCATCGAGCCCGGCGGCCTGGAGTTCGGCGGTGTCGAGACCCGATTTCTGCTGTTCCGCGGGCACGACCAGCGCGATCAGTTCGACGTCCTCGGTTTCGGAGACAGCGGCGGAGACAGCGGCGGAGACGGGAGCAGGCGCGGTCGACACCGGCTCCGATGCCGGTCCCGGTTCCAAGGAGGTCGGGATGAAGGCCCCATCGTCTTCTACGTCCCCGTTCGGGTGAACGATCAACGGCGACTTGCCCTGCTCGTCTTCCGCGGTCAGGCGCACCGCGCGATCGATCGCGCGCGCGGCATCCGTGACCCGGTTGATGATTTCCTCGCGCACGCCGGCCTCGTCGGCGGCGGTGATGCGCGAGCTGACACCGTCGATGACGAGCTCTCCCGTTCCGTCGCTTCGGATCATCGCGCGGATGCGGGGAAGTTCGGAAATGTTCTGCGTCATATTCGGCCTTTTTTCGTCGAGCTCAGCTCATCAAGCGTGAGCACGTCGAATTTCGGTCAAGCGTGCCCCGTTCAGCCTACGGGGTAGCGGCGTCCACCCCTCGTTTGACCGGACGACGCACTCAGAGATGTGCGAGGATCGGGCACTCACCCCCCCCCCTTCGCGGGCACGCTGCAGCAGCCTCCGGGCGGGGAGGCTGTTCATCACAGGTTGAGCAGCGTCTCCGGCGGTGAATCAATTCGACGGAGACTCTGCTCTGAAACGACCTTTTCGGAGTTTCTGGCATTGATTCGGGAATAATCTCCGTCGAATTCGTTCGGGGCACGGGCGTGTGACAGGGCGGGCCGGAGTCAGGCGTGCTCGGCTAGGTGTTGTTCCCACACAGGTTGTGAGCGTGGCGTGAGCTAAAAAGGTGAGGACCTCCGGTATCGATTGGGTTACCACACTCAACACGATGCAACGGAGGCCCTCATCTCTTACGT